>NZ_CP006587.1:3968996-4269662 GCF_000737515.1 Hymenobacter sp. APR13 | reverse complement strand
TACTTCGACAAGTACGCCGCCGGCCGCAAGAAGATCGAGCCCGAGGTGCAGTACAAAATCGGGTACGCCAACTACAAGCAGGGCGACTTCAAAGGCGCTATCGGCTCGTTTAAGGGTGTGGCCGCCCGCCGCGACTCGCTGGGGCAGAATGCGGCCTATCACCTGGGGCTGAGCTACCTGCAAACCAGCCAGAAGCAGCTGGCTCTGAACTCGTTTGACGCAGCCCGCAAAGCCAGCTTTGACCGGAACATCACCGAAAACGCCACCCTCAAGTACGCGCAGATCAACTACGAGCTGGGCAACACGCCGGAGGTGATTGCGGCCCTCAAGGACTTCGGCAAAAAGTACCCGCGCTCCAAAAACCGCGAAGCTGCCGACGACATCCTGAGCGAGAGTTTCCTGAACTCCTCGGACTACGCCCAGGCCCTCAACTACCTCGACAACCTTGACGACCGGAGCGCCAAGCTCGACGCCACTTACCAGCGCGTATCCTACCTGCAGGCCGCTACGCTCTACAACAACGCCCGCTACACCGAGGCTCTGCCGCTGCTCGACAAAAGCCTGAAATACCCGCAGGACGACGCGCTGCGCGCCGCTGCCCAGGTGCTGAAAGGCGAAATCTACAGCGTGGGCCAGCAGTACCAGCCTGCCATTACGGCCTACACCGCGGCGGCCCGCACCGCCCGCTCCGGCGGCGTCACGCCCGACGAGAAGGTGTTCGAGCAGAAGGCCCGCTACGGCCTCGGCTACGCTTATTACAACACCCAGCAGTACGACCGGGCCCGGCCGCAGTTCCAGGCTTGGCTGCAGGATCCGGTGGCCAAGCCCGCCGACCCTAACTACTACGACGTGAGCCTGCGCCTGGCCGACACCTATTATGTAGCCAAAAACTACACCCAGGCGCTGGAGCTTTACAATAAAGTCATTGCGGCCAACGCCGCCGACAAGGACTACGCCTACTACCAGAAAAGCGTGGTGCTGGGTTTGCTGGGCCGCCGCGACGAAGCTGCCAGCACGCTCGGCACGCTGCTGCGCACCTCGCCCACCTCGCGCTACGCCGACGACGCCGTGTACCAGCAGGCCCAGCTGGATTTCGAGGCCGGCTCGTTTCAGCAGGCCGTGGATGGCTTCTCGCGCCTGATTACCAACCGCCCCAACTCGGCCCTCATTCCACAGGCGCTGCACAAGCGCGGCGTGGCCTACGCCAACCTGGAGCAGCACGACAAGGCCGCCGCCGACTTCAAGCAAGTGCTGAGCCAGTATCCGCGCACCAAGGCCGCCAGCAGCGCCATCTACTCGCTGCAGGAAAGTTTGTCGGCGCAGGGCAAGACCGAGGAGTTCGACCAATATCTGGCCCAGTTCAAGCAGCAGAACCCCGACAGCAAAGCCACCGAAAGCGTGGAGTTTGAGGCCGCCAAGTCGCTGTATTTGGCCGAGAAGTATGCCCAGGCCATTCCGCGCCTGGAGTCGTACCTGAAGCAGTACCCCGACAACGCCCTGGCCGCCGACGGCCGCTACTTCTTGGCCGACGCGCTGCTGCGCACCGGCAAGAAGGCCGAGGCACTGCCCAAGCTGAAGGCCGTGGTGCAGGAAGGCAAGTCGGAGTTTGTGAACCGCGCCGTGGGCCGGGTGGCCGAGCTGGAGTTCGAGAACAAGAACTACCCCGAGGCCATCAGCTACTACACGCGGCTGCGCACCTCTTCGCAGAACAAGCGCGAAATTGCCAACGCCGGGCTGGGCCTGATGCGCAGCTACTACGAAAGCGGCGACCTGGAAAACACGCGCCGCGTGGCCCAGGAGCTGCAGACGCAGGCTGCTTCGCCCACCGCCACCAACGCCGCGCTGCTCTACCTGGGCAAGGCCAGCCTCAAAGCCGGCAACTTCGACCAGGCCATTACGGAGCTGAACACGGCCGCCACGGCCGCTGCCGCCGACGAGAACGGCGCCGAGGCTCAGTACCTGGTAGCCGATGCCCTGTATCAGCAGAAGAAGTACCCCGAAGCCCTCGACGCCGCCTACAAAACCAACACCTCCAACTACGAGCTGTGGCAGGGCCGGGGCTTCCTGCTCATCTCCGACATCTACGCCGCGCAGGGCGAAAACTTCCAGGCCCGCGCCACGCTCAATTCCATCATCGACAACAAATTTCCGGTGGCTGAGGTGATTGACGGGGCCAAGAAACGCCTCGCCGCGCTGCCTTCCGACAGCCCGGCCGGTGGCACCAAACCCGCTCCGACCAAGCCGGCCACCACCAAGCCCGGCACCAGCAAAGCCCCGGCCACGCCCAAGGGCAAAACCGCCGGCCGCAGCTCCCTGCTGCCCAGCACCACCCAGCCCACCGACACCATCAGCAACCGCACCGATGGGCCGGTAGGCGAGGAGGAATAGGTGCCGAGCCTGCTTGCATTGCCTGAAATAGTTGTCTGAATATTAATTGCTTGCTGCAGTGTATCTCAACCTGAGCCTGCACTGAATCCACTCCCGAACCTATGACGCTTCATCCGTCGAAAATGCTGGCGCTGGCCGGCCTGCTGGCCGCCGTGCCCGCCGTGGCCCAGGCCCAGACTACGCGCCCCAACCCCCGCGGCAAGATTGAGGAGGCCGAAATCGAAATCGTAAAAGAGCGGGTCAACCAGCTGCCCGAAGCCACCCGCAACTTCGAGAAAATCACCATCGCGCCGCCCGCCAAAACCGCGGCTCAGGTGCCGTACACCTACCCCGACTACAAGCTGCCGTCGGACCTGCTGAACCCGTCGGTGCGGGTGCTCACCATCCGGCAGGAGGAGCTGACCCCGCAAACCGGCAACTACCTCAAGGCCGGCATCGGCAACTACGGCACCTTCCTGGGGCGCGCCCACCTGCACAACACGCGCAGCAACTCGGCCTCCTACGGGCTCGATCTGAACCACCTGTCGTCGAGCCGCGGCCCGATTGACAAGCAGAACTCCGGCCAGAGCCGCACCAGCCTGGGCGTGCACGGTGAAACCTACAGCGGCAGCACCGCGCTGGGCGCCAAGGTGGACATCGGGCGGGAGCGGTACAACTTCTACGGCTACAACCGCGACCGACCGGTACTGCCCGTGGCCGACAGCCTCAAGCAAACCTTCTTCCGGGCCGATGCCAAGGTGTACGCCCGCAACCGCGCCACCGACGCCACCTTCCAATACGACGTGGCCCTGGGCTTCCGGCACTGGAACGACCGGTTTGAGGCCAAGGAGAACAACATCTACGCCGAGCTGCGCTCTAGCTACGCTCTCACGGAAACCAGCCGCGTGACCGTCAACGGCGACCTGTCGTTCATCTCCTTCAAGGATTCGCTGAGCTACCGCCGGCCCTTCGTGCAGGTGACGCCCGCCTACAACCTCACCCTGAACCGCCTGGCTCTGACCGTGGGCGCCACCCTGGGCTACACCGGCGACACCATCCGCGACGTGTCGCAGTTCAAGGTGTACCCGGCCGTGCGGGTGGGCTATACCGTCACGGAAGACAAATTTGTGGTGTTTGCCGGTTTGGGCGGCGGGTTGCAGCGCGTGAGCATGTACGACCTGACCACCGAAAACCCCTGGCTGGCCCCCAACCAGCGCGTAGCCGACACTCACCGCGGCCCCACGCTGTATTTCGGCTTCCAGGCCGCGCCGGCCCGGGCGCTGGAGGTGAATGCCAAGGTGACGCTCAGCAACGACCGGAACCTGTACTTCTACAACAACTCCCGCCGCGACTCCACCAAGTTCGACCTAGTCTACGACAAGAAGGCCACCCAGCTGCTCAACATCCACGGCGAAATCATCTACAATGCGGCCGAGAAAACCCGCATCGGCCTCAAGGCCGACTACAACGGCTACAACGTGAAGACACTGGCCGAGGCCTTCCACCGGCCGGCCTTCCAGTCGGTGCTGTTTGCCTCGCATAACGTGTATGAAAAACTGCTGCTGGGTGCCGAGCTGTATACCTACAGCTCCAGCTTCGGCTCGGGCTACCGCTACGGCGCCAACGCCCTGCAGCCCCGCGAATTCGTGCGCCCCACCGACTCCGTCATCGACCTGAATCTGCGCGCCGATTACCGCATTATGGAAAATCTAAGCATCTTTGCTCAAGGCAATAACCTGCTTAACCGTCAATATGAGCGGTTCCTCAACTACCCAGTGAAGGGAATCAACGTATTGGCCGGTGTCACCTACGACTTCTAAAATTAGTGCTTGGTGCCTGGTGCTTAGTGCATAGGTCGTGCAACGACCAGTTACTAAGCACCAAGCACCAGGCACTACGCACTAAAAATATATGCCGCTCTCCGACCATATCCGCACCCTGCTCCGGGACCATGACTGCGTCATCATCCCCGATTTTGGCGGCCTGATTGCCGACTACGCGCCTGCCCGTATTCATCCGGTGCGGCACACGCTGGCCCCGCCGGCCAAGCGCGTAGCCTTCAACCAGTCGCTGACCCGCAACGACGGGCTGCTGGTGGATGCGCTGAGCGCGCGCCTGAACCTGAGCACGGCACAGGCCCGGCAGCTGGTGCGCGAGGCTGTGGCCCGTATGCAGGAAGAGCTGGACACCACCCAGCGCGCCGAGCTGAGCGGTATCGGCACGTTCCGCCGCTCCGCCGGCCGCGGCCTGGAGTTTGAATACACCGGCACCGACAACCTGCTGTCGGCTAGCTTTGGGCTGCCGGAGCTGGTGTCGCGCCCGGTGCGCGCTACCGATGCGCTGAACTCGCGCGAGCGGCAGCCGGCCGTGCCGCAGCTGGCCACCGTGCGCCGCCGCGCCTCGCGGCTGGTCTACAATGCCCTCACCGCCGTGGTAGTAGGCCTGATGTTCTCGGCCAGCTATATGTTCGCCGATCAGCAGGGCTATCTGCCCCAGAGTTTGCGCCTGCCGGCTTTCCGGGAAGTAAGCGCTAACACGCCGCAAATCCAGCCAGTAGTAGCTGCGCCGGCCATCAGCCGCCAGCAGGCGGCCCTCACGCCCGCCGATAACTACGTGGCTCCGGCGCCCGCTGCCGCTACCCCGGCCGCTGAAGTAGCCGTAGCTACGCCCGCCGTAGCCACCAAGCCCGCCGCTGCCCCGGTGGCGGCCGTGGTGCGGAAAGCGCCGGTAGCCGCGCCGGCTGTGAAAGCCGCGCCGGCCGCTGCCGCCAAGGCCGTAGCCGTGAAGCCCGTGAGCAAGGATGTGCAGGGGCCGGCCGCCAAATCGGCCAAAGCTGCCGTGAAAGCGCCGGGCTGGGAAAAAGCCCGGGCCGGTAATGCAACCCCGGTAGCCAGCACCGCGACAATTAACAGCCGCACCAACCGTTACTACGTGGTGGCCGGTTCCTACACCAGCCTCGCCAATGCCGAGAAAGGCCGTCAGGCCCTGATTCGGTTGGGCCATCCGGCCCGCGTGATTCTGCCGCAGGCCGGCAGCCGGCAGTTCAAGCTCTCCGTTGCCGATTACGCCGACCGCACCTCGGCCGACCGGCAGGCCACCATCCTGCGCAAGCGGATGGGTTCCTCTCTCTGGGTACTCAATTACTAGCATGACCGTATTGCTTTCCCTGCTGCTTCAGATGCAAGTCGGCAGCGCGCCCGCCGCCGGCGCGGCCACCGCCGACTCCACCGCCACGGCCGCCAACGCGGTGGCCAACGCCGCCGCCGCCGACCTCTCGCTGGTGGATTTGATTGTGAAGGGCGGGGGCATCATGATTCCGCTGTTTCTGCTCTCGTTTGTGTCGCTCTACATCATCATTGAGCGCTACATCACCATCCGCAAAGCCGCGGCCGTGCCGGAGTCGTTCATGCCCGGCATCCGCAACCTGATGGTGAAAGGCGACCTGCAGGGGGCCAAAATGCTGTGCGCCCAAACGGCCACGCCGCTGGCCCGCATGATTGAAAAGGGCATCCGCCGCATCGGGCTGCCGCTGAAAGACATCGAAACCAGCGTGGAAAATGTGGGCAAGGTGGAAATCGCGCGCCTCGAAAAGAACATCAGCATCCTGGGCATCATTGCCGGCATTGCGCCCATGCTGGGCTTCGTGGGTACCATCATCGGGGTTATCAAGATTTTCTACGCCATCAGCGCCACCGGTGACTTTGGCATTGCCCAGATTTCGGGCGGTCTTTACACCAAGATGGTGACCTCGGCTACCGGCTTGATTGTGGGTATCATTGCCCACATCGGCTACCACTGGCTCAGCATCATGGTTGAGCGCCTGGTGTTCCGCATGGAAAACTCGGCCATCGAGTTCATGGACATCCTGCAGGACAACTAAGGGAGCAGCTGAGTAGCGGAGTAACTGAGTAGGTTTTCCTTCAGCTCAGTTGTCTGCACATCCACTCAGTTACTCCGCTACTCAGTTACTCTATGAACCTCAGCCGCCGCCGTAAGCTTTCCTCGCACGTCGAAACCAGCTCGATGAACGACATCATGTTCTTTTTGATGCTGTTCTTCCTGATTGTGTCGACGATGGTGAACCCCAACATCATCAAGCTGATGCTGCCCAATGCCAAAAGCAGCAAGCAGATGATGAAGCAGCCCATTACGATTTCCGTGGACGCGGCCGGCGGCTACTTCATAGACCGGCAGCCCACCAGCGCCGCCCAGCTGGAAGGAGAGCTGCAGCGCCGCGTGCAGGGCCTCGACAGCCCCACTGCCGTGCTGCGCGTAGATGCCTCCCTGAACGTGCAGAAGCTGGTCGACATCCTGGAAATCGGCAACCGCCTCAAGATTAAAATGGTGATGGCCACCCAGGCCCAGCAGGCCGCCGGGAAATAGTTTTTCGATTTTCGTTGTTCGGTTTTCGTCGCTGGTTAGCGCAGCTGAAACCCTCAGTGAACAAGCAGCCGAAAAACGAAAATCAAACAGCGAATAACGACCATGGAATACCGCGAAGAACATCGGAAGGAAGCCTTGGTTGGCACCGTGCTGCTGCACGCGGCCCTGGCTGCCGTGTTCTTCTTCACCGTGTTCAAAGGTCCTGACCCGCCCCTCGACGCGCTGGGCGGCGACGGCGTGGAGCTGAACTACGGCGTGGACGAGGCCGGCTCCGGCGACATCCAGAGCCTGGCCACCGCCAACGACTCGCGCAACCGCGAGGACAGCCGCCCGCCCGCTTCCAACCCCGACCCGCAGCCCACGCCGCCCCAGCCTCAGACGGCGCCGCCCGTACCGCAGCAGGCCGCCGAGGCCCGCACCGTCACGAGTGAGGCCGAGGAAAGCCCCGTAACCGCTCCGCCCGTGGAAAAACCGTCGCCGGCTCCGCGTGAGGAGGTGAAGGAAGCGCCCCGGCCCGTGGAGCGCCCGCGCACGCTCTACACGCCCAAAGGCAGCGCCAACGGTGGCGGCAACGGCGTAAACGGCAGCAGCAACGCGCCCACCGGCAACAACAACGGCGACCGGCCCGGCTCCGTCGGCGACCAGGGCGACCCGAACGGCTCACTGGATGCCAAGGCCCTCTACGGGCAGCCTGGTAGCGGCGGCAGCGGCAGCAGCCCCGGCTCCGGTGGCCTCGAAATGAGCGGCTGGGCCTTCGTGAACCGGCCCACGGCTCCGGCTATCGACAACAACTCGGGCTTCGTGCGCTTCAAGATTAAAGTGAGTGCCGACGGCGAAGTGGAAGCCGTGACCAAAGTGTCCGGCAACGTGTCGGCGGCGCAGGAGCGGGCCTGCCGCGACGCGCTGGAAAACGCCGAGTTCCGCCGCACCAACTCCGCCAACGGCGGCGGCACCGGCTTCTACACGTTCCGCTTCACAGTCCGCTAGACTTTCAAACGCTTAAAACCATACCGGGCCGCCGGCTGGAGAAATCCGGCCGGCGGCTTTGTTTTGAGGGCAGTAGCGCGAACTTTGTAGTTCGCGCCTTCGCGCCGTTCGGATGACTGCAACGGCGCGGGGACGTGAACTACAAAGTTCGCGCTACTGCTTTCCTGCCTCCATGACCTACGCCGAAACCCTTGACTACCTGTATAGCCAGCTGCCCATGTTTCAGCGGGTGGGCGAGGCGGGCTACAAGCCGGGTCTGGAGCGGACCGAGGCGCTGGCGGCGGCCATGGGCAACCCCGAGCGGCAGCTGCGCTGCGTGCACGTGGCGGGCACCAACGGCAAGGGCAGCAGCTCCAACCTGCTGGCGGCGGTGCTGCAGGCAGCCGGCTACAAGGTGGGCCTCTACACCTCACCGCACCTCAAGGAATTTACGGAGCGCATCAAAATCAACGGGCAGGACCTGACGCCGGAGTATCTGGTGGCGTGGGTGGCGCGCTGGCAGCCGCTGTTTGCCGAGCTGCAGCCCTCGTTTTTTGAGATGTGCGTGGCGCTGGCCTTCGCCTACTTCGCCGAGGAGCAGGTAGACGTGGCCGTGGTGGAAGTGGGGCTGGGCGGCCGCCTGGATTCCACCAACATCATCACGCCGCTCGTTTCGCTCATCACCAACATCAGCTACGACCACCAGAACCTGCTCGGCAACACGCTGCCGCTGATTGCGGGCGAGAAGGCTGGCATCATCAAGCCCGGCGTGCCGGCCATCATCAGCCAGACCCAGCCCGAGGTGCAGGCCGTGTTCGAGCAGAAAGCAGCGGCCGAACAGGCCCCGCTGCGCTTCGCCGACCAGCACTACCTGGCCGAACTGGCCGCGCCCACGGCCCCCGCCGACGACACCCAGCTCCTCACCATCACCCAACCCGACGGCCAGCTGCTGCTCTCCGAGCTGGAGCTGGGCTTGGTGGGCGACTACCAGCGCCTGAACCTGCCCGGCGTGCTGGCCGTGGTAGACGAGCTGCGCCGCCAGGGCCTCACGATTCCGGAGGCCGCCGTGCGCGAAGGACTGCGCGAGGTGCGCCGCCTCACCGGGTTTCTGGGCCGCTGGACCATTCTGGGCCGCCAGCCGCTGGTTATCTGCGACACGGGCCACAACGAGGCGGGCATCCGCTTCATCGTGGGGCAGCTGGCGCGCCTGCCGATGCAGCGGCTGCACTTTGTGCTGGGCGTGGTGAATGACAAAGACGTAAGCAAGATGCTGAGTCTGCTGCCTCAGCACGCCACCTACTATTTCTGCCAGGCCACCATTCCGCGAGCCATGCCGGCCGCGGAGCTGGCCGAGCGCGCCGCGGCCGTAGGCCTGCAGGGCCACGTCTACGGCCCGGTGCCGGTAGCCGTGCAGGCCGCCCGCGCCGCCGCCGGCCCCGATGATGTGGTGTTCATCGGGGGCAGTACCTTTGTGGTTGCCGAAGTGGACTTTTAGGGAGGTTGTTTTTTGTTGTTCGTCGTTTGTTTTTCGGCGACGCATTGAACAATGAAAAACTGCCGGCCCATTTGCTTCGAAAAACGAACGACGAACAACAAAAAACGACCCAGTGCCCCGTATCAAACTCCAACGCTTCGCCGAAAACGCCGAACGGCCCGACATTGTAGAACCCGGCAAAGCCAATTACGAGCAGCTGCGCGGCCGCTGGCACGAAGACTTCTTCGGCACGCCGCACCCCATTACGCTGGAAGTGGGCTGCGGCAAGGGCGAATACACGGTGGGCCTGGCCGCCCGCTACCCGGAGCGCAGCTTTCTGGGCCTCGACATCAAGGGCGAAAGAATCTGGCGCGGCAGCAAGCGGGCCGAGGAGCAGGGTTTGCGCAACGTCGGCTTCGTGCGCACCCGGGCCCACGATCTGCTGCAGCATTTCGCGCCCGCCGAGCTGGCCGAAATCTGGATAACCTTCCCCGATCCGCGCCCGCGCGACCGGGACATCAAGCGCCGCCTGACCTCGCCGCGCTTCCTCGACCTGTACCGGCAGATTCTACAGCCCGGCGGCCTCGTGCACCTCAAAACCGACAACGAAGCCCTGTTCGACTACACCCTGGAAGTGCTGGCCGAGCGGTCCGGCGTCCAGATTCTGGCCCAGACCAAAGACCTCTACGCCACGCCCGAGCTGCTCCCGCATGCCGAGGACATCGTCACGAACTTCGAGAGCAAGTACCGCGCCCAGGGCGTGCCCATCAAATACGTGCAGTTTCAGCTGAGTTAGGTTCCCACAAACAGCCTTCCGGCAGCATAGAACGCTCCGCGCCATAGTCGAAAGTATGCAATCACTGCCCGTTCTGGATACTGCGCACCTGTTCCCGGTGGTGGATGCGCACCTGATTGCGTTGCTGCGGGCTCTGGCCCCGGCCGACTGGGAGCAACCCACGCTGGCCCCGCAATGGCGGGTGCGCGACGTGGCCCTGCACCTGCTCGACGGAAACCTGCGGACCTTGTCCATGCTGCGCGACGGGCATTTTGGGGGCGCCGGGCCCGCCAGCCCGGCCTACGCCGACGTGGTGAAGTACCTCAACGGCCTCAACAACGAGTGGGTAGCTGCAGGCCAGCGTCTCAGCCCAGCCATCCTCACGTGGCTGCTGGAGCTGAGCGGGCCGGCCTACAGTGCCTATATCAGTTCGTTGCCGCCTTTTGAGGTTGCCGCCTTCCCAGTGGCCTGGGCCGGCGAAGAAACGTCCCTCAACTGGTTTCACGTAGCCCGCGAATACACCGAAAAGTGGCACCACCAGCAGCAGATCCGGCAGGCGGTAGGGCAGGAGGCGGCGCTTTTCGCGCCCGAGCTGTATCAGCCGTTTCTGAGTACCTGCCTGCGGGCGTTGCCGCACCACTACCGTAAGGTGTCGGCCCCGGCGGGCGCGGTGGTGGCGCTGGCCATTACGGGCGCGGGGGGCGGCAGCTGGTATCTGCGGCGGGCCGCAACCAGCTGGGAGCTGGGCACCGGATATACCGGGCCGGTAGCTACCCAAATTATACTGGACGGAAGCGTGGCGTGGCGACTGTTCACGAAAAGCCTGCCGCGCGAGCTGGCAGTGCAGCACATGCAAGTGGAAGGCGACAGGGCGCTGGCCGACCCGCTGCTTGGTCTGATAACCGTGATGGCCTGACGGCCCGCTCGCGGCCCGACGCTGGTAGGCCTACGCCTCCAGCTCCTCGAACACGGCTTCCAGCTCGGTGAAGTCGCGCAGGCCGGGCTTGATTTCGTCGCCGCCTTCCAGCACGATGCCGGCGGGGCGCACCGTTTCCACCAGTTTCCGCACGGAGCCGCCGGTGCTGGCCGCAAAGCCGGCCCCCAGCCACAGCGGGAACATACGGGCCTGCTGGATGAGGTGGGTCAGCTGGGTGGCCGAAAGCGGCTGGGCAGGCGGCGTAGCCAGCACGAAGCCGGCCAGATGGTGTTGCTGGTCGCGGAAACGGGTGTCCACGTCTTCGGGCAGCATATCCGGAATCCAGGAAACTAGCTTCTGGGCCGGCAGTAGCAGCTGGGCTACGTCGGCGGGCGTGCGGCGCCGGTGCAGCAGCAGCCCGTGCAGGTTGCAGCGCTGGCCCAGCTCGTTGATGTCTTCAGCAGGCAGCTTCTCGAACTCGCCGACCAGCTCCACGCCGGCCACCCAGCCGCTGATTTCCTGCACGGCCTCGGGCGTGAGGTAGCCGGGCAGGGCCGGGTCGAGCAGGAAGGAAAGGCGGTCGGCGCCCATGCCGGCGCAGTAGCGGGCATCGGAGAGGTTGTTGATACCGCGCACCAGCACGGACGTAAGCAAGGCCATAGCAAAAACAGAATTAGACGGGCCAGCGGCTTAAAAGCGGCTGGCCGCAACGAACGGAGCGCGAAAGTACAGATTCCGGCCGGCCCGGCGCGTTTCTGCGGGCGGGTTTCGGCCGGGAAGAAACCACGAGCCCGCCGCGGTTGTTATCTTTGCCACTGCGGCCACGGGCCTTGACCCCGCGGGCGCCTCTTTCTATGACGCAATTTGCACCCTCGACGCCTGCTGCTCCGCGCGGCCGCGTCCTCGTCGCCATGAGCGGCGGCATTGATTCCTCGGTAGCGGCTGTGCTTCTGCACGAGCAGGGCTACGAAGTGGTGGGGATGACCATGAAAACCTGGGACTACGCCTCGGCCGGCGGCTCCAAAAAGGAAACCGGCTGCTGCTCCCTCGACAGCATCAACGACGCCCGCCAGATTGCCGTGGACCTCGGCTTTCCGCACTACATCATCGATATCCGGGATGAGTTCGGCGACTTCGTGATTTCCAACTTCACCGAGGAATACCTGGCCGGCCGCACGCCCAACCCCTGCGTGCTCTGCAACACCCACATCAAGTGGGATGCCCTGCTGCGCCGCGCCGACCAGCTCGGCTGCGAGTTCATTGCCACCGGCCACTACGCCCAGGTGCGCCACGAAGACGGCCGCTACGTTATCAGCAAAGGCCTCGACGAAAACAAAGACCAGAGCTACGCGCTGTGGGGCGTCAGCCAGGAAAGCCTGGCCCGCACGCTGTTTCCGCTGGGCAAGATGCGCAAAACCGAAATCTACGACGAGGCGCGCCGCCGCGGCTTCACCGAGCTGGTGAACAAGCCCGAGAGCTACGAAATCTGCTTCATTCCCGACAACGACTACCGGGGCTTCCTGCGCCGCCGCGTGCCGGGCCTGGAGGAGCGCGTGGCGGGCGGCAAGTTTGTGCTGCGCGACGGCACCGTGCTCGGCACCCACGAAGGCTACCCGTTCTACACCATCGGGCAGCGCAAAGGGCTGGGCGTGGCGCTGGGCTACCCGGCCTACGTCACCGAAATCCGGCCCGATACCAACGAGGTGGTGCTGGGCAATTTCGATGACCTGGCCAGCACGCGCACCACGGTGGGCAAGCTGAACATGGGCAAGTTTGCTTCGCTGGAAGGCCGCGGGCTGGTGCCGAGCCGCACCAAAGTGCGCTACAACCACAACGGCGGCGCGGCCGCGTTCCTGGAGCAGATCGGCGACAAAATTCACGTCTACTTCGAGGAGCCCGTGCACGCCGTGACGCCCGGCCAGGCTGCCGTGTTCTACGACGGCGACGACGTGATTGGCGGCGGCTGGATTGAGCGCCACACCATCGGCGAAACTCCCGTATCTTCGGAAGCCGCGGCCGCCTGTTAGGCCGCACAACCTATGTTTATGAGCGCGAAATCCGTTGTTATTTCCGGGCTGCGGGCCCGCCGCTGGCTTGTGCCGGCCCTGCTGACGCTGGCCGTGGCCGGCTGCCAGAACGAAACCGAAACCCTGGAGCCCACCGACACCAGCTACTACCAGCCGGAAGTCGGCCAGTTCCGGATTTATGAGGTTTCGGACACGCTCTGGAACAACTACGTGCGCCAGCCACAGCCCCGGTTTCAGTTCCGGGAGCGGGTGGAGGAGAAGTTCACCGACGCCAGCGGCCGTACGGCCTACCGCGTGGTGCGCGCCCGCCGTAACTCGCCCACCGACGCCTGGCGCGACGACAGCGTGCTAGTCGTGAGCCCCTCGGCCACCAACGTGCTGGTGACCCGCAACAACCGCCGCACCGTGGAGCTGGTGTATCCGGTGCGCACCGGCTACTATTGGAACGGCAACGCCTTCAACGAGCAGAACCCGGTCGACAAGGCCGATTTCCACTACAAGCAGGTGGAAGCCCCGTTCACGACTACCAGCGCCGCCGGCCAGGCCACCACCTATCCTAAGACGGTTACGACCGGGCTGCGCGAAACCGATGCCGAAGACGGGGGCGAGTACATCAACGCTTTCTACTACTTCCGCAACCGTCAGGTGTATGCTGCTGGAGTAGGGCCGGTGTACCGGAGCCGCCGCCGCTTCATCTACTGCCCGCCCGGCAACTGCGTGCCCGACCCCACGCGGCCCTTCACCGGTTCCACCCGCACGGAAGTGCTGATAGAGTCTGGCCGCTAGCCGGGCCGGTTGCCCTTCGTATTGGATGCTGACTGTGCAGCCGCCGCCCCGTTATTACGGGCGGCGGCTGTTCTGTTGTAGGCCCGGTTGGCAGGAGCTGGCGTTGTCGGAGTACGAAGCCAAATTCGTATCTTCCGGCACGTCTACCAGCTGAGTTTTCCATGCAACACTCGTATTCCGCCTTGCTGGCGGGTTTAGTCCTGGCGGCCGCCGGTGCCGCGCTGCCCACTGCCACTCAGGCCCAGGCCATACCGGCTTCCGGCCAGGCCAACACCGTGCGCAAGCATCTGGTGTATTTCCGCGACAAAGCCGGCACACCCTTCACCGTGATCCAGCCGCAGGCCTACCTGTCGGCGCGGGCGGTGCAGCGGCGCACCCGCCAGAACATTGCCGTGCAGCCCCGCGACCTACCCGTAACGCCCGCCTACGTAACCCAGCTGAAGGCCGTGCCGGGCGCCACCGTGTGGTACACCTCGCGCTGGTTCAACGCCGCCGTGGTTTCCTGCGACTCGGCCACGCTACGCAACCTGCAGGCGTTGCCGTTTGTGCGTAGCGCCACCACCCTTACTCGCACGGCCGTCGCTGGCCCGGCCCCAGTGCGGCCCCGCAGCTTCGAGGATGCTGCTGACCCCACTCTGGACCGCACCCAGGCCAACCCTGTGTATGGCATTGCCTACAAGCAGGCTCAGATGATCGGGGCCGTTTCGCTGCACAACGCCGGCTTCCGGGGCGAGGGTATGCAGATTGCCGTGTTCGACTCCGGTTTTCCGGGCGTCAACCAGACCGCGCCGTTTGCCGCCATGCGCACGGAAAACCGCCTGGCCGACGTCTACAACTTTGTGGAGCGCAACGCGGCCGTGTACGGGCGCGACAGCCACGGCACGCACTGCCTGTCCACCATGGCCGCTAGCCAGACGGGTGCTTTCGTGGGCACTGCGCCCAAGGCCACGTTCCGGCTCTACATCACCGAGAACATCATCGGCGAAAACCCCATTGAGGAAGTGAACTGGCTGCTGGCCGCCGAGCGCGCCGACTCGGCCGGGGTGGACGTTATCAGCTCCTCGCTCGGCTATAGCACCTTCGACACGCCCTACGGCAACTACACCTACGCCGACCTGAACGGGCGCACCGCCATCAGCACCCGTGCCGCCACGCTGGCCGCCCGCGCCGGCATGGTGGTGGTGAACTCGGCCGGCAACGAGGGCAACAGCGCCTGGCAGCGTATTCTGGCTCCCGCCGACGCCGACTCCATCCTGGCCGTGGCCGCCGTCGACTCGTTTGGCCGGCGGGTGGGCTTCAGCTCCATCGGGCCCAGCGCCGATGGCCGCATCAAGCCCAATCTGGCCGCCATGGGCTCGCAGACCGCCATTGTGAACACGGCCGGCCAGCCCACGCGGGGCAGCGGCACGTCGTATGCCTGCCCGGTGCTGGCCGGACTGGTGGCCTGTTTCTGGCAGGCCAACCCCCGGCTCACGGCCCAGGAAGTAATCAGCTTCCTGCAGCGCTCGGCCTCGCAGGCCGCCGCGCCCAACAACCTGCTCGGCTACGGCCTACCCAACGGGGTGGCCGCTTACGCGCTGGCCAACCCCGGCACGCCGCTGTCGGCCGGCCAGCCCCGGGCCGTGGGGGGGCAGCTGGTGCTCTACCCCAACCCGGTGCAGGGGCAGGAGCTGAACCTGGAAGTGAGTGAGGCGCTGCGCGGCAAGCCGCTGCACGTGCGCTTCTACGACGCCCGGGGCGCGCTGGTAGCCGAGCAGCAGCTGCCGGCTACCACGGCTGCCGTGCTGCGGCTGCAGCCCGGCCCGCTGGCCCGCGGCATCTACACCTGCGACGTGACGGCGGGCAGCACTACCCGGCGCACGGTGCGGTTTGTGAAGCAATAAAAAGCCAGCCAGGTTAGTAGCGTAAGCGAATAATTTTAGTACCTTGGAAAGGAATTCGGACGAACCGGATTCCTTTCTTTTTTTCAGGGGAAAACCTCCCACAAGCCGCAATACCATGTTGCAAATGATGATTTCGAAGCGTCTGGGGCGTCGCCAGTTCCACTTCACCGTGCAGGGAGCCAATCTGCACGAAGTCGTAACCGAGTATGAGCGGCTCAGCTTTCCGGATGTGGCCAAGTGCGGCATCTGCGGCTCCGACAACCTCGACCTGACCGCCCGCGTGGCCCAGGATAAGTTCAAATACACCTCGCTCCGCTGCCTGGACTGCCGCGCCGACGTCACGTTCGGCAAGCGCCAGGAAGACGACCAGACGTATTTTCTGCGCAAAAACGAAGAAGGCAAGCTTGACTGGCGCGCCTACGAGAAGGGTAACTAAGTAGAGCAGAAACTGAGTACTTCAATGCTCTGCAAATAGGAGAGGCGCCGGCGGCAACGTCCGGCGCTTTTTTTTTGTGGAGGCCGGCCGGCGGCAGAATACCAGATGGGGGCAGTTGGTCGTTTGGGTGAGCAGCCTGAAATGCCTGGCATGCCAGCGGCTAACTTTTATTGTATACTCAGCTACTCCACTACTCAGTTACTCCTTACTCTTTCTACCTTCGCGGTATGACTCAAAACCGCCGCCCGATGCCGTTGCTGGCTCCTTCTTTGCTTGCTGCCGACTTCGGCAACCTCCAGGCCGAAACTGAGCGCCTCGCCGGCAGCGCCGCCGACTGGCTGCACTGCGACGTGATGGACGGCCGCTTCGTGCCCAACATCTCCTTTGGCATTCCGGTGCTGCAGGCCATCCACCGCCACGCCAAGCAGCCGCTCGACGTGCATTTGATGATTGAGGAGCCCCAGCACTACCTGAGCGCCTTCCGCGACGCCGGCGCCCACAACCTCACGGTACACTACGAGGCCTGCACGCACCTGCACCGCGTTATCCAGCAGATCAAGCAGCTGGGCTGCAATGCCGGCGTGGCCCTGAACCCGCACACGCCCGTGGGCGTGCTCGAAGACGTGGCCGCCGACCTGGATTTGGTGTGCATTATGTCGGTGAACCCCGGCTTTGGCGGGCAGGCCTTCATCCCGAACACGCTGCGAAAAGTAGCCGCCCTGAAAGAGCTGCTGGTGGACTGCGGCTCGTCGGCGCTGATTGAGATTGATGGCGGCGTAACCAGCGAAAACGCTTCGGCCCTGGTGGAAGCCGGCGCCGACGTGCTGGTGGCCGGCTCGTTTGTGTTCAACGCCCCCGATCCGGTGGCCACCCTGGCCGAGCTGCGCGCCCAGCTGGCCGCTACGGTCGGTGCCGAAGAAGCCCGCCGCTAGTATGCCGCACCGTTCCTCTGGCTTGCCCGGTCTGCCGCGGGCTTTGCGCGTGGCGCTGCTGCTGCTGAGCCCGGCGCCGCTGGCACTGCTGCCGGCCTCGGCCGTATGGGCCCAGACCACGGAGCGCATCACGCTCAGCGGCACCGTGCGCGACGCCGCCGGCCAGCCGCTGGAGCAGGTGGGCGTGGGCGTGGAAGGCCAGCCCGGCGGCACCGTGACGGACTCGAAAGGCCGCTTCTCGCTGCAGGTGCCGCGCACGGGCCGGCCGGCGGTGCTGGTGGCGCGCAGCCTGCGCTACCGCGCCCAGCGCCTGCCCGTGGTGCTGAGCGAAGACCGCGCCGAGCTAAGCCTGACGCTGCAGACAGATTCCCGCACGCTGGGCAACGTGACCGTGCGCGCCCGCACCGACGAGGCCGACACCCGCGAGCAGGTGAGCATGATCCGGCTCGACCCGCGCACGGCCAAGGTGCTGCCCTCGCCGTTCGGCGACTTCAACGCCATCCTCAAAACCCTGCCCGGCGTGCAGTCCACCAACGAGCTGACGAGCACGTACTCGGTGCGGGGCGGCAACTACGACGAAAACCTGGTCTACGTCAACGGCATTGAGATTTACCGGCCGTTTCTGGTGACCACGGCGCAGCAGGAAGGCCTGAGCTTCGTGAATCCGGACCTGGTGAACAAGGTGGAATTCTCGACCGGCGGCTGGCAGCCCAAGTACGGCGACAAGCTGGCCTCGGTGCTGAGCATCGACTACAAGCAGCCCACCAAATTCGCGGCTTCGGCCACTGGCAGCCTGGTGGGCGGGGCCCTGCACGTGGAGGCTACCTCGCCGGGCAAGCGCCTGAGCTACCTGGCCGGCATCCGCTACAAGAATGCCACCTACGTGCTCAGCTCGCTGAACCAGGCGCAGGGCGGCTACAATCCCACGTTCTACGACGGGCAGGCCTACCTCAACGCCAACCTGGGGCCCAAGGGCAACGAAGACCGCACCTCGCTGGGCGTGCTGGCCACCTTCGCCCACAACGACTACCGCTTCACGCCCGAGTCCGGGCAGGCTACGTTCAGCACCGCCACCAACCAGGCCACGCGCTTGTTTATCGTATATCAGGGCCGGGAGCGGATGCAGTACGACATGGCCCAGGGCGGCCTGAGCTTGAAGCACAACTTCTCACCGCGCCTGCAGGGCGAGGTGCTGGGCGGGCTGGTGTACTCGCGCGAGCTGGAATACCGCGACGTGGAAGCCAGCTACAGTCTGGCCGACATCAACCGCGACCCGACCTCGCGCGATTTCGGGCAGGCCGTGCGCCAGCGGGCCGTGGGCAAGCGCTTCGACCACTCGCGCAACACGCTGCAGGCGGCCATTGCCACGGCCGAAGCCCGCGCCCGCTGGACGCCCGGCAGCCGCAACACCGTGCGCTTCGGGGTGAAAACCGGCCGCGAGCGAATCGAGGACGTGCTCAACGAGTACAGCTTCGCCGACTCGGCCGACTTCGTGCCCGATGCGCGCCGCACGCGCCTGGTAGCCGACCTCGACCTGCAAAGCACCCGCACCCAGGGCTACGCTCAGCACACCATCGAGCTGGATTCGCTGCGTACGCTTACGTACGGCGTGCGGGCGCATTGGTGGTCCGTCAACCAGCAGCTGGTGGTGAGCCCGCGGGTGCAGTACTCGTTTATTCCGCGCAGCCGGCCCAACCACTCCTATAAGGTAGCGGCCGGGGTGTACTACCAGCCGCCGTTTTACCGCGAGCTGCGCGACCAGCAGGGCAGCCGCCCCACGCCGGGCAGCCCGCTGGTGGTGGAAGCGCGCCTCAACCCCGAGCTGCGGGCCCAGCGCTCCATGCACTTCATCGTGGGCAATGAAATCCGGTTTCAGCAGTACGGCCGGCCGTTCCGGTTCACGGGCGAGGCCTATTTCAAGTACATGACCGACGTGGTGCCCTACGACGTCGACAACGTGCGCCTGCGCTACTTCGCCAAAAACCTGGCCACGGCCTACGCCGCCGGCGCCGACTTCCGGGTGGGCGGCGAGTTCGTGAACGGGGCCGAATCGTGGTTTACGCTGGGCGTGCTCACCACCCGCGAAAACCTGCAGGGCGACTCGCTCAATCTGTTTGAGCCCAACAGTGTCGGGGCCGACAGCTTAGTGGGCCGGGAAGCCAAGGGCTACATCCGCCGCCCCCAGGATCAGCGCCTCAACTTCGGCATCTTCTTCCAGGACCATCTGCCCAACAACCCGTCGGTGCGGGGCTATGTGAATTCGGTGTTTGGCACCGGCCTGCCGTTCAGCCCGCCCAACAACGAGCAGGAACGCGGCACCACCAAGCTCACCCGGGCCTACTGGCGCGTGGATCTGGGCTTTTCCAAGGTGCTGACCCTGAACACCGAGCCCGACCGGCGCCTGGGCCGCCTGGAAAGCCTGTGGCTGGGCCTGGAAGTGCTGAACGTGCTGGCCCGCAACAACGTGGCCGGCTACAGCTACGTGCAGGACCTGAACGGCCGCACCTACGCCGTGCCCAACTACCTCTCGCAGCGTCTCGTGAACCTGCGCGTCATTGCCCGCTTCTAAGCCGCGCGCTCCGCGTCAGGATAGAATTTTCAGGCCCCGGGCCCGGTAGCTGCTAGCTGCCGGGCCCGTCTGTTTTTGCCTTATGGCAGCAGTGGGTCGGCTAACGAAACGCCAGCGGCGGCCCTACCACGCGCATGTCGTGGCGGGCAAAGAGGGCAGCGGCCTGGCCAGGTGTAGGTGGGACTTGGAAGGCGGCCGCGGCCCGGAAAAAGTCTTCCATGCGGCCGGCAGGCTGAAAGCCGTAGAGTAGCCGTCCCGTGTCGGAGAGCTGGGCGAAGGTATGCGGCACGTTGCGGGGCAGGAAGATAAAGTCGCCGGCTGACAGCGTGTGCTCGGCCTCGCCGACCCGGAACCGGTAGGTGCCGCTCAGCACGTAGAAGGTTTCGTCTTGGCGGGGGTGCACGTGCAGGGGCGGGCCGCCGCGCTCCGCCCCGCGGTACTCAAACAAGCTGAACGCGCCGCCGGTATCCTGGGCGGCCACCTTAAGACTGTTGGTGCTGGGTCCCAGCTGCGTCTGGCCGTGGGGTGGCCGCGCGGTGCCGGCCCGCACCACGAAGCCGGCCGCAAACTCCGCGCTCAGCTCATAGTGTTCGGTCGGCGACAAGCCCGGCCCCACGTTCTGCAGGCCATGCTCGGCATTGACGCGGGCCAGCGCGTCCGGGGAAAGGGGCGCCTTCTGTCGGCTCATGTACACAAAAAACTCTTCCAGCCGGCCCGCGGGCAGCAGCCAGTACAGCAGCTGGCCCCGGGCGGAGCGTTGCACCCAGGTGTGCGGCAGCTGGCGCGGCAAAAACACCGTGTCGCCGGCTTGCAGCAGCAGCTTCCGCTCGCCCAGCTGAAACAGGTACTCGCCCTCCACCACGTAGAATATTTCATCCTGCGCCAGGTGGCGGTGCAGCGACGGGCCGGCTGGTTCAAGCCCCGTGTAGTCGAAGAACGCCAGGGCGCCGCCAGTGTCGCGGGCGGAAAGCTTGAGGTCGTTGGGATTGATGCCGTGGAAGGGAGTCGGGACGCCGAAGCGGCTCTGGCCCGCCCGCACCACCAGGCCGGCCGGGGACGGAGCAGTTTGGGCCGCCACCGGCCAGGCCTCGCCCAGCAGGGGAAAGGCACACAAAGAGGGGAGGGCCGAAACCAGAAAATCGCGCCGTTGCATAGCTCTGAGGGTTGGTGAGTATGCGAAAGGTAGAGGCGCAGGCCAGGGAGTTAGTGGTAAGAATCGGACGTTTCTGCCTGCCCAAACACGCGCTCCGGTGCCTGGCCCTCGTGCAACAGAAAGGCGTTGGGCGAAAGGCCCGTGAACTGGCGGAAGTCGCGGGCCAGGTGCTGGTAGTCGTGGTAGCCCACGGCCAGGGCAACGCTCAGCCAATCCGTCAGCGGCTGGGCGTTTTTCAGACGCATGGCCTGGCCGAAGCGGGCTATGCGCGCAAACAGCTTGGGGCTGATGCCCTGCCGCTCCACAAACTGCCGGTGAAACTGCCGTCCGCTCATGCAGGCCTGCCCGGCCAGCCAGTCGAGGGAGGTCTGGCCGGGGTGGCACAGCAGGTACTCGGTGGCCTTATGAAACGCCGGCCGGTAATCGGGCCGGGCCCGGCGGATCAGCCGGGCCAGAAACGCTTCTACTACCGGAATCATGTCGGGATAGTGGCGGGTGTTGCGCAGCTGTTCGCTCACCTGCCGGATTTCGCCGGCAAACACAGTTTCGGCGTCCAGCAAGGTGTCGTTGAGCTCGGCCAGCGGCAGGCCCGTGAGGCGGTGCAGGGCCCCGGGCTGAAACACCACCTGCAACACCAGGAAGTCGCGCCCCACGTGTCGGCTGGTCAGGAGCGTGGGCTGCCCGGCCAGCCGGCACGCGGGGCTGGTCTGCAACGGTCCGCTGAGGCCCTGTGCCACCTGCTCCGGGTCGCGCGGGAAAAAGCTCAGGCAGTTTTCGGCCCGTGGCCAGTAGGCTTTCACCGGCAGTTGCGTCATCTCCGCCGGAAAGTGGCAGCCTACTATCTGCAGCTGCCGCACGTAGTCGCGCAGGCCGGGGCTGGGCAGTCGGTAGTCGAACACGGGCGTCATCATGGCGGAGGCAGGCCGGAACGTAAGCGTGGGGAACAGGCAGAAGATACGCAAACCTCCGGTGCGTTGCGCGGCTGTCACATGCTTATGTGGCCGGCGTGCCGGGTGCGGGTACCTGGGTGGGCTCCTCGTGCACGTCGCGGAAGAGCAGCATGGGCAGCAGGCGTTCTTCTTTGTCGGCGTCGAAGCCGCAGGTGGCCTGGAACTCGCGCGGGTTGTGGTAGGTGCCGAACAGCCAGTCCCAGAGCGGCAGGTCGCCGTAGTTGTGGCTATGCTTCTGGTATTCGTGGTGGATGCGGTGCATTTCGGGCCGCTGAAACACGTAGCCGATCCACTGGGGCGTGCGCACGTTGGTGTGGTAGAAGAACTCGCCCAGCGCGGTGCAAAGCGTGTACACGGCCCCGGCGGCCGGGCTCAGGCCCAGCAGCGTGAATACCAGCAAACCGCCCAGAATGGAGTTGACTGTCATTTCCAGCGGGTGCTTGTAGAAGGAGGTAATTACCTCGATGCGCCGGGGGCTGTGATGGATCTGGTGAAAGTGCCGCCACAGGAAATCGACGGTATGCCGCCAGCGGTGCCACCAGTAGAACACGAATGTGGCCACCACATAGGCCAGCACGCCGCCCGCCACCGGCCCCACGTGCCGCGAGAGGTGAAACACCGAGTATTCCGACAGCCACTTTTCCCAGCTCACGCCCGCCAGCAGCACCACGCCCAGTTGGGCCGCGTTGATGGCCAGCACGCGTAGCGGCCACGACGAAATCCGGGGCAGCGGCCAGCCCGGAATCAGGCGTTCCAGCAAGAAGCAGCCGGCAAACGCCAGCAGAATAGAGCCGAGCATGGGCGGAAAATCCAGCTGAGGCAGGAGGGAAGAACTGTCGCTAACGGACAGCAGCATCGTACTACACATAAAAGTCTGAGCTTGGTGAAAACATGCTCAAAGTTGCCCGGGCTGGCAGTGCTTTCTCTTGATCTATATCAAGTTCGTTGTGCGTGCTTCCTAGCTAATACACGAATCACGAACTACACACAACGAACCACGCCCTACGCCCGGGCGCGCAGGCGGCTGAGGGTTTCGGGGGTGAGGCCGAGGTGGGAGGCAATGTGCTTGAGTGGCACGTGCTGGAAGATTGCCGGGAAGTCGCGCAGCAGCAGCTGATAGCGCTCGGCAGCGGGCAGCATCCGCAGGCGCAAGGCCCGCTGTTCGCTGAGTACATAATAGCGCTCCGTCAGCACGCGCCCCACAAAGTTGAACTCCGGAAACTGCCGGTACAGTTGCTGCAGCTGTTCCCACGACAACGACCACAGCACGCAGTCGGTGAGCAGCTCTACGTACTCGTGCGACGGTTGCCGCGAAAAGAAGCTCAGGATGGACACCACAAAGTCGCCGTCGCGCATAAACCACGCCGATACGTCCTTGCCCTCGTGCAGCGAGTAGCCGCGCACCACACCGCGTTCCACAAAATACAGCCGCCCCGCCACCTGGCCCGGCTGCAGCAGCTGATGCCGCCGCGGCAGCTCCTCGCGCCGTACCAGCTGCGTCAGGGCCAGTTGCAGGCCGTCGGAAAGTGGACAGATGGTCTGGCACACCTGCAGAAAAGGGCCCATGTGCAGCCTGGTGAAGACGTGAATGGAATGCTAAGAATGAAAGTGCTGAAACTACAGTAGGTTCAGGCCGCCAAGAAACGAAGAAAGCAGGCTCGCGGCCTGCTTTCTTCTAAATTCACCTGTCACCTGTCACCTGTCACCTGTCACCTGTCACCTCATCACCTCATCACCTCATCACCTCATCACCTCATCACCTCATCACCTCATCACCTCATCACCTAATACGCTTTGCCCTGCCACTCAATGAGGGCGGTGCGCATGGTGGGGAGTTGGGATTTGAAGGCTACATCGTCTTTGTCGCCCATCTTGATGGCCTTGCGGCCGTAGACGATGGCCGTGTCGTAATCGAGCTTGGAAGCCAGCAGGCGCGCCTTGATCCAGTTGTTGGTGTACACGTCGCGCAGCCGGATGGACTCATTGATGAAATACAGGGCCCGCTCGGCCTGCAGGTTGTTTTGCACCAGATAGTCGGCGGCCTGGGCCAGCAGCTGCCAGTCGCCGGGGCGCTGGGCCACGGCCTTTTCGATGCCGGCCACCACCTTGGCCTGCACGTTGGTGTCAATGTAGAGGCTGACGGTTTTCTTTTCCCAGCTCAGGTTGAGGTGGGCCGAGCCGGGCTTCACGTCGGAAAACCAGTAAAGCAGCGTTTCGTGGAAGGCCGATACTTCTGGCACCACCGGCACGCGCAGCACGTCGTCCTTTTGGTCGTAGCCCTCGGCGCCCCAGTGCGTGGTCACGCGGTTGAACACCATGTCCCAGTCTTGGTCGGAGCGGGGGAAGACGTAGAACGAGTACTTGCCGGCCGGCAGGGTTTTGCCGTTCACCCGCACGGTATCGGCGAAGGTGATGACCGTGTTTTCGTTGGCGCCCGCCCGCCAGATCTGGCCGTAGGGCACCAGGCCTTCCCAGATAACGCGGTTACGGACGCTGGGGGCGTGGTAGTCCAGATTCACTTCCGACAGGCCGACGGTGTGTGAGAGCAGCACATGGGGGCTGGCCTGCGGTAGCGGCAGCAGCGAAGCCGGCGGCATAGCCGGGGCGGGGCCGGTCTGGGCCAGGGCGCCGGAAACAGCCCCCACACTCAGCAGCAGGCCGCAGATACCGGGAACAACAAGTTGAACGAAGGAACGACGCATAGGATAGCAACAGATGGCAGGAGGGAAGCGGGCCGGGAATCAGGCTGATGTAGGAGCAGCAGAAACAATGATGCCAATAATCAGTTTAAGGCAAACGGGAGGGCAAAGGTCCGGGTTCTACAGAATTTTTGCCGGATTTAATTTCGTTCTGACCGATTCCCGTGTACTTTTGCCCCGCAACTCTGCTTCTATGCCTGCATCTGCCGCGCTTTTCTTCTGCACCATCAGCCCCGGGGCCGCGTCCGCTACGAGCGGCGCCCTGGTTGGGCTGCGCGCGGCGCATCATCATCTGCACGGCCACCATTCCTCTTTTTAGAGGAATGATACACGCATATTGTCCCGTTGGGCGAACCGCCTCAGGTTCCCCGGCCCCCGGAAGTGGTGGCCCCGGCACCCTATTGCCGCCTGCCAGCCCTTCCGCAGCTTCCCCCAGTCACTCTTCCCGAATTACAGTTAAGCCTTGGCCACCCCGGTCAATTCTTACTTGCTAATTCTTAATTACTAATTGAAAGACATATGCTCCGTCTGGCCATCCAGAAATCGGGCCGCTTAAGCGAAGACTCCCAGAACCTGATTCGGGAGTGCGGCATCAGCTTCCTTGCGGCTTCCAGCAAGCTCAAAACCGAAGCCACCAACTTCCCCCTCGAAATCCTCTACCTGCGCGACGACGATATTCCCGGCTACGTGCAGGACGGCGTGGCCGACCTGGGCATTGTGGGCCAGAACGTGCTGGTGGAAGCCGGTTTCCCTAACCTGGAAGTGGAAGGCCTAGGCTTCAGCAAGTGCCGCCTGAGCTTGGCCGTACCCCGCGCTGCCACCTACGACTCCATTGAGGATTTGCAGGGCGTGAACATTGCCACCTCGTACCCGCGTATCCTGGGCGACTACCTCACGGAGCGCGGCGTGAAGGCTAACCTGCACACCATCAGCGGCTCGGTGGAAATTGCCCCCAGCATCGGGCTGGCCGAAGCCATCTGTGATATTGTGAGCAGCGGCTCCACGCTGCTGGGCAACGGCCTGCGCGAGGTAGAAACCGTATTCCGTTCCGAAGCCGTGCTCATTGCCAACCAGAGCCTGAGCGCCGAGAAAAAGGAGCTACTGGAGCAGTTGCAGTTCCGGATGCAGGCCGTGCGCCGCGCCCGCCGCAACAAGTACATCATCCTCAACGCCCCCGTGGCGGCCCTGGATGCAGTGAAGCAGCTGCTGCCCGGTATCAAGTCGCCCACCGTGACCCCGCTGGCCGAGGAAGGCTGGGTGTCGGTGCAGTCGGTGGTAAACGAGGACGACTTCTGGCACATCACCAGCCAGCTCAAAGCCGTCGGCGCCGAAGGCATCCTGGTGCTGCCGATTGAGAAAATGATTTCCTGATTAGTGCTTAGTTGTTAGTGCTTGGTGCTTAGTAAGCAGCCTTTAGAACATACCAAGCACTAACAACTAAGCACCAAGCACTATTCCAGATGAACATCTTCCAATATCCATCCCAGCCGGAGTGGGCGGCGCTGCAGCAGCGGGCGGCCCAGCAGCAGGCTCAGGACGTGGAGCAGCGCGTGCAGCAGATTTTCGAGGACGTGCGCCAGCGCGGCGACGTGGCCCTGCTCGATTACGCCCGGCAGTTCGACGGGGCCGACCTCTCGGGCGGCCTGCGCGTGGGCCCCGAGGAGCTGGCGGCTGCCGCGGCCCAGGTCCCGGCCGAACTGCAAACGGCCATCCGGCAGGCGCACGCCAATATTTTGCGGTTTCATAAAGCACAAATCCCGCAGGAGGAGCGCGTAGAAACCATGCCGGGTGTTACGTGCTGGCGGCGGGCGGTGCCCGTGCAGCGCGTGGGCCTCTACATTCCGGGCGGCTCGGCTCCGCTGTTCAGCACCTTGCTGATGCTGGGCGTACCGGCCAAGCTGGCCGGCTGCCCTGAAATCGTGCTGTGCACCCCGCCGCAAAAGGACGGCTCGGTAAACCCCATCATCCTGTTTACAGCCCAGCTGCTGGGCATCAGCACCATCGTGAAAGCCGGCGGGGCCCAGGCCGTGGCCGCGCTGAGCGGTGGTACCGACTCGGTGCCGGCCGTGGATAAGATTTTCGGCCCCGGCAACCGCTACGTGACGGCCGCCAAGCAGCTGGCCACCCGCTACGGCGTGGCCATCGACATGCCGGCCGGTCCTTCAGAAGTGCTGGTTATTGCCGACGAATCTGCCACGCCGGCCTTCGTGGCCGCCGACCTGCTCAGCCAGGCCGAGCACGGCCCCGACTCGCAGGTGATTCTGTTGTCGGACTCGCTGTCGATGCTGGAGCAGACCAAAGCCGAGGTGGAACGCCAGCTGCGTGAGTTGCCCCGGGCCGAAGTAGCCGCTCAGGCCCTCACCGAAAGCCGCGCCATTCTGCTGCGCACGCCGGAGGAAATGCTGTACTTCTCGAACCAGTACGCCCCCGAGCACCTGATTCTGGCCGTGAAAAATCCGGAACAGCTGGCCGAAGGCGTGACCAACGCCGGCTCCGTGTTCCTGGGCCACCTTACCCCGGAAGCCGTGGGCGACTACGCCTCGGGCACCAACCATACGCTGCCCACCAACGGCTACGCCCGCAACTACAGCGGCGTGTCGCTGGATTCGTTCCTGAAGAAAATCACCTTCCAGCGCCTCACCCCCGAAGGCCTGCTGAATGTGGGCCCCGTGGTAGAAACCATGGCCGAAGCCGAAGGCCTCCGCGCCCACGCCCGCGCCGTGACCCTCCGCCTGGAGGCCCTGGCCGGCGGGGAGGAATAAATATAGGATAACAGTAGAACGTCATTCCGAGCCCCGCGAGGAATCTCGTTTGCTGGTATCAAAACGACAACCGCTCAATAGCCTAGGGTTTAAACCCTGGGCTACTGAACCGCCGCCGGCCGTTCTACAAAATCCGTGAAATACGAATAATCCGTTTAAATCCGTGATTCATGTTCAACCTCGATAGCCTCGTACGCCCCAACCTTCGGGATATGAAGCCCTACTCGTCGGCCCGCGACGAATTCCAGGGCGAGGCCCAGGTCATGCTCGACGCCAATGAGAACAGCCTCGGCAGCGCCGGTCCCGACCAGTTCAACCGCTACCCCGACCCGCTGCAGCGCGCCGTAAAGGCCGAGCTGGCCCAGCTCAAAGCCGTACGTCCCGAGCAGATTTTCCTCGGCAACGGCTCCGATGAAGCCATCGACCTGCTGGTGCGCCTCACCTGCGTGCCCGGCCACGACAGTCTACTGATCCTGCCGCCCACCTACGGCATGTACGAGGTGGCCGCTAACCTGAACGACGTGCGCGTGGAGCGCCTGCAGCTGACGCCCGACTTCCAGCTCTCGCCCGAAATCGTGGCCGGTGTCCTGGCTTCCGACGCCAAAATCGTGTGGCTTTGCTCGCCCAACAACCCCACCGGCAACCTGCTCCATGCCGAAGCCATCGAGGAAATCCTGCGAGGTTTCCGCGGGCTGGTAGTGGTAGATGAGGCTTACGCCGATTTCGCCGCTGCCCCCAGCTGGACTACCCGCCTGGCCGAATTCCCCAACCTGGTGGTGCTGCAAACCTTCTCGAAGGCCTGGGGTCTGGCCGGTCTGCGCCTGGGCATGGCCTTCGCCTCGCCGGAAATCATCGGCTACCTCAACAAAATCAAGCCGCCCTACAACGTGTCGGAAGCCACGCAGCGTTTCGCCCTGCAAGCCCTGTGCGACGCCGACCGGTTCGAAGCGTTACGCCAGCAGCTGCTGGTAGGCCGCGACTGGCTGGCCGAGCGCCTGCCCGCGCTGCCCATCGTGGCGGAGGTGTTCCCCTCGGATGCCAACTTCCTGCTGGTCCGTTTTCACCCCGACGCCACGGCCGTGTACGATTTCCTGGTAGCCCGGGGCATCATCGTGCGCAACCGCACTACTCAGCCCGGCTGCGCCGGCACTCTCCGCCTCACCGTAGGCACCCCCGCCGAGAACGAGCTGCTGCTCCAAGCCCTGCGGGAGTTTGCGGGGTAGTATATATAAGGAGTAAAGCCTGTTAGTCCGAAGCAAAGTTCAGGCACCTCTGCTGTTTTTTTGAACCGTTTGACATGAAGTCAGAAGTTCTCATCGCCCTATACAAGCAGTTGATGTTCTTTTCTGACAACGGAAAGGAAGTCATTGAGAACCCCGCCATTGCAATCAGTGAAGCCTGCAAGTGTGTGGGCTGCCCACGGACTGATGTTCGGGAAGCTCTACAGACTTTTGAAGCTCATGGTTTCATTAGGCAGGTTGATGACCCGAGGCTCAAATTCGTCATAACAGAAGCTGGGCGTGACCAAGTGAAGGTTGAGGAATTGATCAACACGCTTCCGATTACCTGACCATCCTCTGAGTATGGAGTGAATATGGTAGAGACGCCTCGATTTCGCTCAGCATGACACGAATCTAAATCAAACATGAAAAAAGTACTCTTCATTGACCGCGACGGGACCATCCTCATCGAGCCGCCGACGGATTTCCAGGTGGACGCGCTGACGCGGGAAAAATTTCAGTTTGTACCCGGTGCCATCACCGGCCTCTCGCGCATTGCCCGCGAGCTGGATTACGAGCTGGTGCTGGTGAGCAACCAGGACGGCCTCGGCACCGCTAGCTACCCGGAGGATACCTTCTGGCCAGCGCACAATATGATGCTCGACGTACTGCGCTCGGAAGGAGTGGAGTTCGTGCGGGAGCACATCGACCGGAGCTTTCCCCACGAGAACCTGCCCACCCGCAAGCCCGGCACCGGCATGCTCACCCAGTACTTGGGCGAGGGCAGCGGCTACGACCTCAAAAATTCCTTCGTCATCGGCGACCGGCTAACCGACGTGGAGCTGGCCCAGAACCTGGGCTGCCAGTCCATCCTGCTGAAGCCGGAAGGGGAGGGCGACGACCGCGCCGCGCTGACCACCATGAGTTGGGAGAAAATATACCAGTTCCTGCGGCTGCCCGCCCGCACCGCCGTGGTACAACGCGACACCAACGAAACTAAAATCAGTATCGAGCTGAACCTCGACGGCAACGGCCGCCCCGAGATGCATACCGGTCTGGGCTTCTTCGACCACATGCTCGACCAGCTCAGCAAGCATTCGGGCGTGGATATGAAAATCACGGTGCAGGGCGACCTGCACATCGACGAGCACCACACCATCGAGGATACGGCCATTGCCTTGGGCGAGGCCTTCACCCAGGCTCTCGGCGATAAGCGCGGCCTGGCCCGCTACGGCTTCCTGCTGCCCATGGACGACGTGTTGGCTCAGGCCGCCATCGACTTCTCGGGCCGCCCCTGGATTGTGTGGGATGCCGAGTTTAAGCGTGAGAAAGTAGGGGATATGCCCTGCGAAATGTTTTACCATTTCTTCAAGAGCTTCTCCGATGCCGCCCGCTGCAACCTCAACATCAAATCCGAGGGCCAGAACGAGCACCACAAGATCGAAGCCATTTTCAAGGCCGTAGCCAAGTCCATCAAAATGGCTCTGGTGCGCGACGCCGGCCGCATGGAAATTCCCAGCACGAAAGGCATTTTGTAGTTTATCCATTTGTTTAAAAAAATGGATAAATAGTTGAGTGCGCGTGATTTGCATGCATAATCGTCATCCTGACTGAAGCGAAGAGCCTTACATCTTGCACCGATTCGTGCTACTGTAACAAGGCTCTCGGTTCCAGGCAGGATGACGGTTTATAAGTAAAAAACTCTTTAAACATTTGTTTAAACAAAAGAGTAAACGACATCCTTCACTCTATATGTTCAAATGGAAATAGCCATAGTAGATTACAAAGGCGGCAACGTGCAGTCGGTGCTGTTTGCGCTGGAACGGCTGGGCGTGCAGGCCACGCTCACGGCCGATCACGACGTGATTCGCCGCGCCGATAAGGTGCTGTTCCCGGGTGAGGGCGAGGCTGCCTCCGCCATGCGGGAGCTGCGGGCCCAAGGGTTGCACGAACTGCTGCCCACGCTCACGCAGCCGTTCCTGGGCATCTGCCTGGGCATGCAGTTGCTGGGCCGCCACACCCAGGAGGGCGGCGGTACCGAACTGCTCGGGATTCTCCCGTTCGACGTGGTTCGGTTCCCGGCCACCGCGGAGTATAAAGTGCCACACATGGGCTGGAACAACCTGCAGGCGTTGCGCGGCCCGCTGTTCGAAGGCCTCAGTGCCGAGGACTACGTGTACTTCGTGCACAGCTACTACGCCCCGGTAGGCGGGTATACCATTGCCGAGGCCGCGTACCCCGCGCCGTTCAGCGCCGCCGTGCAGCACGAGAACTTCTACGCCGTGCAGTTCCACACCGAAAAGAGCGGCCCCGTCGGCACCCGCATCCTGGAAAACTTTCTCAAGCTGTAATCCCTGTCTGTCATCCTGAGCGGAGCGAAGGACCCTATCACACCAGAACTAATCGTTCACGCGTGAAAAGATCTTTCGCTCCGCTCAGGATGACAGGTGACTGTTCTTAGACCCCAACATGGAAATTATTCCCGCTATTGACCTCATAGGCGGCCAGTGCGTGCGCCTGACGGAGGGCGACTTTGCCCAGCAGACCACCTACGACGCCGACCCGCTGGCCGTGGCCCAACGCTTCGAGGCCGCCGGCGTGAAGCGCCTGCACCTGGTGGACCTCGACGGAGCCCGTGCCAAGCGCCCCGTGAACCTGCCCGTACTGGAGCGCATTGCCCGCCACACCAGCCTGCACATCGACTTCGGGGGCGGGCTGCAGAGTGAGGAAGCCGTGCGCCAGGCCTTCGACGCCGGAGCCCAGCAGATTACCGCCGGCAGCATTGCCGTGCGCGAGCCCGAAACCGTGAATGGCTGGCTCCATGCCTTCGGGGCCGACCGTATCATCATCGGGGCCGACTACCGCGACAACCACATTTCCATCAACGCCTGGGCCGAGCAGAGCGAGCGGACCCTGCGCGAGTTCGTGGAGGGCTACCTGGCCAGCGGCGCCACCACCTTTATCTGCACCGACGTGAGCAAGGACGGCAAGCTCCAGGGCCCGTCGCTGGCTACGTACACGGAGTTGCGCGAGCAGCTGCCTGCCGCCCGCCTCATTGCCAGCGGCGGCGTGACCACCATTGCCGACGTGGAGGCCCTGGCCGCCGTGGGCATGCACGGGGCCATCATCGGCAAAGCCATCTACGAAGGCACTATCACGCTGCAGCAGCTACAGCCCTGGCTGTAAGCAGTAATACTGTTATGAAGCAGCTTCTTAAGATAAAAAGGCAAAGTCTGGATGATGGTGACGGTTTTTTGCATTATGAAATTGCCTTGTCTAATGGTGATTCAGCAGCTGCCCTCGACTTCTATGGATACGATGACCAGTTCGAAGATTTTGGAGAGCAACTCAAGAATTTTCCGCTGACTGGCAAAAGCAGTGTCAGGCTACAAATAGGAGAAAACTCCTCCGAATGGTCGTATTATATGCTGCTGGAAGTCTTTTGCTATCAGCCAAATGGTGCATCCGCAATTCTAGTGGATATCAAGAATCATTTAGAAGCACCTTATAGCTGTGATTGTAAGTTTTATATACTGACGATGCCAGCAGAGCTGAATAGGCTAGGGGCTCTACTCAGCGGTTGGAACCCACGTGAAAAGCCGGTTATCAACTGGCCCAGTTCAAATCAGACAGAAGACTAATCCAGTCAATCAACCATGCTAACCAAACGAATCATACCCTGCCTCGACGTGAAGGACGGGCGCACCGTGAAAGGGGTGCGCTTCGAGGGCCTGCGCGACGCCGGCGACCCGGTGGCCCTGGCCGCCCGCTATGCCCGCGAAGGCGCCGACGAGCTGGTGTTCCTCGATATCACCGCCACCAACCAGAAGCGCGCCACGCTGGTGACCCTGGTGCGCGACGTGGCCCGGGAGCTGGACATTCCGTTCACCGTGGGCGGCGGCATCGGCACCGTGTCCGATGTGGAGGCACTGCTGATGAACGGGGCCGATAAAGTAAGCATCAACTCGGCCGCGTTGGCGCGCCCCGAGCTGATTGACGAGTTGGCGGCCCGCTTCGGCTCCCAGTGCATCGTGGTTGCCGCCGATGCCCGCTATAACGACGCCGATGGCTGGCAGATCTACACCCGGGCCGGCACCCACAACACCGGCCGCGACGCAGTGCAGTGGTGCCGGGAAGCTGCCGAGCGGGGCGCGGGCGAAATCCTGCTGACCTCCATGAGCAACGACGGCACCAAGGACGGCTTCGCGCTGGACATCACCGGGGCCGTGAGCCGGGCCGTGACCATCCCGGTCATTGCCAGCGGCGGCGCGGGCTCCAAGCAGGACTTCACCAACGTGTTCCAGCAGGCCCACGCCGACGCCGGCCTCGCCGCCAGCATCTTCCACTTCGGCGAAATCGGCATCCGCGAGCTGAAAGAACACCTGCGCCAGGACGGCATTGCCGTGCGGCTGTAATTTTTGAGTGATGAGGTGATGGGGGTGAACAGTGATGAGGTAGCTCGTCAATCTGTTTTACTTCTACATCAATGTCGGAATTCTGACGCCTTACCTCATCACCTCATCACCTCATCACTTAGAATATGAATTTTGCCAAAATGCCCGATGGGCTGATTCCGGTGATTGTGCAGGATGCCCACACGGGGCAGGTGCTGATGCTGGGCTACCAGAACGAGGAAGCGCAGCGTGTGACCCGCCAGACGGGCCGCGTGACGTTCTTCTCCCGCTCCAAGCAGCGCCTCTGGACTAAGGGCGAAACCTCCGGCAACTACCTCACCGTGGTGAGTGAGCACGAGGACTGCGACCAGGACGCCCTGCTCATCCTGGCCCGCCCCGACGGCCCCACCTGTCACCGGGGCACCACCAGCTGCTTCGAGCAGCCCCAGCAGACGCGCTACCCGGCTCCGGCCGTGAGCTTCGTGGCAGAGCTGGAGCGCCTGGTGCAGCGCCGCCACCAGCACCCCGACGAAGACCCCAAGTCGTACACCGCTTCCCTGTTCCGCAAGGGCATGCCCAAAATCGCCCAGAAAGTGGGAGAGGAGGCCGTGGAAACCGTCATCGACGCCGTGGGCGGAAACGTGGAGGGCCTGAAAGGCGAGGCCGCCGACCTGCTTTACCATTTGTTGGTACTGCTGACGGCCTCCGGACTTTCCATGGAAGACGTGGTAGACGTGCTCAAGCAGCGCCACACTACCATTTCCGGCGGGGTGCGCCGGGAGTAGGCGACGAAAGTTGCGGAAGTAACTCCGGTTTGGCGGTTCTCTCCGCACCTGCCCCCCTTCCAAACGGCCGCCGCATCGTTCGCAACTTGGGTTAGCCAAACCCTTTAAATCAAAAAAGCCCCTTACCAACTACAAGTCGGTAAGGGGCTTTTTTGATTAATGGAGGTTATCTACCTGTTAGCCAGATTCTTCCTGATTTTTTCCAGTAGGATCCGGACAATCTCCAGGTCGTCAACGTCCTGAATGCTCAGTTGGGTGTCCAGGCCCGGCCCGGCAATGTGAATCAGGTAGCCCTCAGTGGGCGGGGCCACCGTCGGTTCGGATACTCGGGGAGAAGCCGGCGGGGCCGGCCGGGGCGTCGGCGCGGATAGGGGCTCAGGCGGGGTGGAAGCGGCCGGAAGTATAACAGGAGGTACAACCGCTGCTTCCGCGGAATACTGTGTGGCCGGAGCGGGAGTTGTCCGGTTTAAACCAAACAGGGCCGACACCGGATCCGAGTCCATTGCAGCGTCTGTAAGCGACTCAGAGGGCGCAGACGGTACAAGACCCGTCTCAGGGAATGTGCTGTCTGTAGCGTAGCGCTCTGCAGGGTCTAAACGGAAGTCCTGAGAATATGCTATGGCAGGGGAGGAGGAAGATGCGCCGGGAGCGTCTGAAGCCTTGAACAGATTCAGCGGCATCTCGCCACTGGCAAGCTCGCGGCGCGGGCCCTGTTGTGCAGCCAGCTGGTCGATGTCGGCCATTACGTTGCGCTCATCCAGAATCCCGGCCATGCGGGCGCCATCTACGAATGCCTTGGCTACATTCTGCGCATTAATCTCTTCTACTCCAAACTCCCGGATCAGCATGATGTCAAACATCTGCACGGGGAGCTCTTTGTTTCTGAATTTGCGGCTTATCTGGGAGAACAGCGGCGGATGCAGGAAAGCTTCGCGGTGGTAAAGTAATTCCTCCTGCTTATCGTACGCATGCTTGATGCGGCGAAACAGATTTGTGGTGGTGAGTAGCTCCCGTTTGCTGGTAAGCAGACCAAACTTTACCGCTGAACCCAAGATAGCTTTAAAGGAGCCACTAACCTTACGATTGAGCTTACGGGCGCAAGCTTCGATAGAACACTTGCCACCTGTATCATCAACTACTTCTGCTACTTCCCAGGCACCAGCATAGGAAGTTCTAGGATAGTCTATAGTTTTTGGCATATAACAGGTGAGTTGAAGTGGTGAAACAGTACGTAAATATAAGGCATAAAAGTGAGATACAAGTAGTAAAAAGCACATAAAGGTCAATAAAAGTAATGCTTATTTGTACTTTTATTTACTTTATGGTTTTTACACCTTATGATTTCCCTCAATCTGAATATTTCCTTAATATAAACAATGGTCCATATCCCTATAATTTATATACTACACTAATGCAAGGCGGGGCGGGGCCTTGCGAGATCCTGCATTAGGACTTCATATCGATCCTTAATAGAGCACTCATAGAGTTCGTTCCTAACCCGTGACAATTTCGCCTATCGCTGAACTGAGGCCTAGATAAGTGCTAATATGCCTAAGCACGACATGGTCGAGCAAATGCCTGAACAAACAGGATAGTTTACACACACTGAATAGGAGAGAAGTCCTAGAAAAAATCACCTGGGTAGGGTAGAGGCTCATTTTCTTTATCAATGAACCATGTTCACTATAAGGGATACCAAGCTTACCCAACGAATCCTCAAATGCTACTTAGCTTCTACAGCAACTGGAGCCAGGAGCAATTCGGCGACATATCGTTGGGTGCCACACACATAATCGGCAACACGCAGTCCGACTAAGGAACTCGCTAAGTCCAGGCCAACAGTTACAGCCAGTCGTAATTGCCGCGCTGACCAGCGTGCAGGGCGGGCACAGCTAAGAGCATATCACATCGTGAATCATCTTCGCTCTGACAGTTTCATTTTTATCGTCCGCTATGACACGGCCGCAGCCGCGGGCTCAACTGCAGCTAATTACCGCTGGATGCCAACGTTGTAACTCTCCAGTAACTGAGTTCTAATGTGGCGACAGGCGTACGCTGAGGCTTGTGGACGGATACTCCAGAGACTCAGCAGATGCTGGGCCACTAGATCCGTGAACGATTAGAGCCACAATAGGTGGTGACAACGGCGAGGCCACTTATATGGAAGAAAGGCTTCGGCTGTGTCTCTACATTACTAACAGCTTCCGCAGTACACAAACAATCAGGTTCATGTTGTCTTGCCCGTAATCATCATGCGTGCTAAGCCCGCCGTTATTCTACCTACTAAGGACATGACAATCAAAGGCCGCTATAAACCGGCATCGAAAGAACTAAATCTAATTGTCTTATAATTTATATTATGTTAAGTAATATTTTCAAAAATCATCCCGACTGCATGCCGGGATGATTTCGGGGGCTTCCCTACTGCTGCAGGTGAAGCTATTTCTTCAGCGCGTCAAGCTTGGCGTTCATACGCTCGGCATCGGCGTTGCGGCCGAGCTTGGTATATACCTTGCCCAGAGACGAAATGGTAGCCCGATCTTCCGGCTGAGCAGCCAGCGCTTTTTCGAAGTAAGGCAGCGCTTCAGCGAAATACTTCTTGCCATCAGCTTCAAACTTCTTACCACTCTTATTGTACGTGGCAAGATCCATCTTGCTGGCTTTGGTGTACAGGTCAGCCGCCTTGTTATAGTTGTATACGCCTAAGTTAAAGTTGGCGTCGAAGTTGGTTGGCTCTGCTTCTACGGCTTGGCGATACGCTTTCAGGGCTTCTTCGGGCTGCTTGGCCTGGTCCAGCAAAGAACCTTTAACAGCGTACAGGTTGGCGTTCTTCGGGTCGGCCGCAATGGCTTTGTCGATTTTGGCCAGCGCTTCCTTGCCACGGCCGGCGCTCAGATCGGCGTTCAGGTCTTCCAGCATGAAGCCCTTGTTGTTGGGATACGCCTGCAGCGCCTGCTGAATCACTTTAGCTGCCTCAGCTTCGTTCTTTTCCTGACGGGCAATCTGCAACATGCGGCCGTACATCTGCGGCGACTTGTAGTTCATGGCAATCAGCTGGCCATACGTAGACTTTGCGGTGGCAAAATCATTCTTGGCTTCCGCCGCATAGGCAGAGTACAAATACGCCGTGGTATCCTGCGGACGGATCTGCTGGGCCATCTGGTACGACTTGATGGCTCCGTCGTAGTCTTTGCCATTGTAGCTTTCCACGCCGGCGTTCAGCGCCATGCCATACAGGTTATCGAGTTTAGCGGTGGCCTGCTTACCGTACTCACCGTCTTTACCTTCAAGCTCGATGGTTTTCTTGTACGACTCAAATGCCGTGCGCGTACCTTCACCGGCACCCAGCGACTTCCCGTAGATGGGGCTGGCCGCCATAGCTTCGTAGATTTCACCCCGCGTGTACCAGGTTTTGGCTTTGGTGGAGGTCTTCTCGTTGAGAACTGCTTTGTCGATATCGGTGCGGGCTTTGTCGAGCAGGCCCTGGCGCTGGTTCAGAATGGCGTTGGTAACGGCCGAAGTCTGAGCCGAAGCGGAAGTCAGTGCCGCCGCAGCGACAAGCGTCAGAAGGATCTTCTTCATAGGGAGGTTTTTCTGAAGAATGGTCAAAAGGAAAAAGGAAAGAAAATTTCAGGGGAAACGGGGAAACAGCGCCCGAAGTTCAGTGCTGCCCCGTGCCGGGTTGGAAAGCAAGAGGCTGGTCGTGAAACCAGCCTCTTCCCTCCTCTTGCGCAAAGCTATTCGGTCGGCACCGAATCTGCATCGTCGGCAGCTTCCGGCTCGGCCGTCACATCGGCTACTTCTACCGCCGACGTCAGGCCTTCACCGGTAAGTGCATCCAGCTCAGCTTCTTTTTCTTCCTCGGCCGCGACTTTCGCCACCGAAGAAATTTCATCACCCTCGTTGATTTTCAGCAGCCGGACGCCCTGGGTGGCCCGGCCGATGATGCGCAGATCAGCCACCCGCAGGCGGATGGTGAGCCCCGATTTGTTGATAATCATCAGGTCATCGGTGTCGTTGACGTCCTTGATGGCGACCAGCGCACCGGTTTTCTCGGTGATTTTCATGGCCTGCACCCCTTTACCACCGCGGTTGGTGATGCGGTACTCTTCCAGCTCCGAGCGTTTGCCGTAGCCGTTTTCCGACACCACCAGCAGCTCCTGCGTGGGGTCCGAAACGCAGACCATGCCTACTACCCGGTCGGTATCCGAAGCCAGCGTGATGCCACGAACACCGGCAGCCGTGCGGCCCATGGAGCGCACTTTGCCTTCGGGGAAACGAACAGCGCGACCGGAACGCAGCGCCACCACAATTTCGGAGTTGCCGTTGGTCAGGCGCACGTCGAGCAGCCGGTCGCCCTCGTTGATGGTAATGGCGTTGATACCGGCCGTCCGCGGACGAGAATAGGCTTCCAGGGGAGTCTTCTTCACCGTGCCCTGCTCGGTGCAGAACATCAGGTAAGTGTTTTCCAGGTAGTCCGGGTCGCGGAGGCCGCGCACGTTCAGCACGGAGCGTACTGAGTCTTCGCGTGGAATCTCAATCAGGTTCTGGATAGGGCGGCCTTTGGCGCCTTTGCCGCCTTCCGGCACTTCGTACACCTTCAGCCAGAACACCCGGCCCAGCTCCGTGAAGAACAGCAGGTACTCGTGGGTGGTGGCTACGAATAGGTGCTCGGTGAAGTCGTCCTGCTTGGAGCCGGCGCCCCGGGCACCTATCCCACCGCGGCCCTGCGCCCGGTACTCGGCCAGCGGGGTGCGCTTGATGTAGCCGTCGTTGGAGATGGTAATCACCATGCTCTCGTCGGCAATCATGTCTTCCATCGAGAAATCGCCGCCGGCGTACTCGATGGCCGTGCGGCGCTTGTCGCCGTACCGCTCCCGAATATCGATCAGCTCGTCCTTGATAATCTGGCGCTGCAGCTCCTCGGAGGCCAGCACCGACTTCAGGTAATCGACCAGCTTCATCAGCTCGTCGTACTCCTGCACAATCTTGTCGCGCTCCAGGCCGGTGAGGCGCTGCAGGCGCATATCGAGGATGGCGCGGGCCTGCACCTCGCTCAGCGAGAAGCGCTCAATCAGCTGGCCGCGGGCCACTTCGCCGTCGCGGGAGCCCCGGATCAGGGCAATCACCTCGTCGAGGTGGTCGAGGGCGATGAGTAGACCTTCCAAGATGTGGGCGCGCTTCTGGGCTTCGGCCAGCTCGTAGCGCGTGCGGCGCACCACCACGTCGGCGCGGTGCTCCACGAAGTAGTGGATCAGCTCCTTGAGGTTGAGCGTCATCGGGCGCCCTTTCACCAGGCACACGTTGTTGACGCCGAACGACGACTGCAGCTGCGTGTAGCGGTAGAGTTGGTTGAGCACCACGTTGGGCATGGCGTCGCGCTTCAGATCGTAGACAATGCGCATCCCGTCGCGGTCGGACTCGTCGCGCAGGTCGGCGATGCCTTCGATCTTCTTCTCGTTGATGAGGGCCGCCGTCTTCTCGATCATCGACGCCTTGTTCACCATGTAGGGAATTTCGGTGATGATGATCTGCTCCTTGCCGCTGGGCAGGGTTTCGAAGTGCGCCTTGGCCCGCACCACAATGCGGCCACGGCCGGTTTCAAAGGCCTGCTTCACGCCTTCGTAGCCGTAGATGGTGCCACCGGTCGGGAAGTCGGGCGCCAGTACGTGCTCCATGAGCTCGGCCACGGTGATATCCGTGTTGTCGAGGTAGGCAATGATGCCACTCACCACTTCGGTGAGGTTGTGCGGGGCCATGTTGGTGGCCATACCCACGGCAATGCCGGTAGTGCCATTCACCAGCAGGTTCGGAAACTTGGCCGGCATCACGCTCGGCTCTTCCAGCGAGTCGTCGAAGTTGGGCTGGAAGTCAACAGTTTCCTTGTCCAGGTCGCCCAGCAGCTCGTCGGCGAGGCGCTTGAGGCGGGCCTCGGTGTAGCGCATAGCCGCCGGTGAGTCGCCGTCGACGGAGCCGAAGTTACCCTGACCGTCCACGAGCGGGTAGCGCAGGCTCCAGTCCTGGGCCATACGCACCATCGTGTCGTACACGGAGGAGTCGCCGTGCGGGTGGTACTTACCTAGCACCTCGCCCACGATACGGGCTGATTTCTTGTAGGACTTATTGTAGGAAACGCCCAGCTCGCTCATGCCGTAGAGCACGCGCCGGTGCACGGGCTTGAGGCCGTCGCGCACGTCGGGCAGGGCCCGGGAGATGATAACCGACATCGAGTAATCGATGTAGGCGCCGCGCATCTCGTCTTCGATGTTAATCGGAATGATTTTTTCGCCTTCCGCCATAGGGAGAACTTAGTCGGCCAGCTACGCCCTGAAGGGCCGCGCCGGCACTGTGAATGAAGGGTGCGTTAAGCCTGCAAGATAGGCAAAAAAGGCCGTTTTTCCAACGCCTAGCCGCGCTTCTCCCCTACTTCAGCGACTTACTTTTATCGGCTTTGTGCTTGCCGGCCTTGGGGTTGTAGGTCTTGATTTTTTCGCCGATTGCCGGGTTCTGCTTCTTGAAGATCGGCTGCCCCCGGTACTTCACGCCATCGTGGAAATGCACCTTGCGGGTATGGCAGGAATTGATGGGACACGTACGGCAGGACGCGGCCAGCAGCAGCACCAGCGCCGGCACCAGCAAACGGAGATAAAACGAGCGGAATGTCATACGGCAAAGATGGTAGTTTCTGGTTGTCCGGGGCAGCCGGAGCTGGAAAACCCGGGCTGGCAGGGCCTAAAGTCCGGAGGTTTAGCCCAGATCCTGACCTTCCCACTCGCGCAGAAACTGCGTCAAAAAGGCTTCCATAAACGCGTGGCGCTGCTCGGCAACGCGGCGGGCAGCGGGCGTATTAAGCCGCTCACGCAAGTGCAGCAGCTTCTCGTAGAAATGGTTGATGGTGGGGGCCACGTTCTGCTTGTAACTGGCAAACGAGGCGTGTTGCACCGGCGGCACCGTGGGGTCGTGCAGCGGCCGGCCCTTGTGCCCGCCGTAGGCAAAGGCGCGGGCCACCCCAATAGCCCCGATGGCATCGAGGCGGTCGGCGTCCTGCACCAGCGCGCCTTCAATGGTGCTCATGGGCGTGGGCACGCCAAGGCCTTTGAAGCTGACTTCGCGGATGATGGTTTCCACGGCCTGAATAACGCTTTCGGGCGCGTGCTGGCTCTCCAGCCAGGCTCGGGCAGCCCGGGGGCCGGCTTCTTCGTCGCCGTCGTGGAACTTCCAGTCGGCTACGTCGTGCAGCAACGCGCCCAGCTCGGTGTGCAGCGGGTTAGCTTCGGGAGTGTCCTGGGCCAGGGCCCGGGCCACCTGCCACACCCGGCGGATATGCTCCCAGTCGTGCCCGGAACCTTCGTGTAAGAACTTTTCCCGAACGAAGTCGGCAGTACGGCTGATAAGGGCAGTTTCCAAAACCTGAGGGCGCGAGTGAGCCTGCAAAACAACAACACCCGCGCCACAAAACAACCGGCCAGCTTACCTGAACCGACGCCCGGAGCCCAGGCGCTGCGGATAAGTAGCTGACCTAGACGCCCCTGCCTGGTCACCAGCGAAAAACCTGGGTTTGTATTCACCGGCCGCAATCCGTATCTTATGAAAGTGTAGCACCAGTCAACTCCGCTTTTCCTGCCTACCCGAAACCGCTTTGCTTTCCTACAGCCATGAACCGGTTAAGACGTTGCAGCCGTGTAGCTGCCTGCTGGGCTTTGTTAAGCGGTCTGCTGCTACTAGCACCACTGCCGTTGCCGGCAGAGGGCTTGCGCATGGAATCCCCATTCCCGCTGGTCTCGGGCCCAGGCGCGGTAGTTTCGCTGCGCACCCTGCTGGATACGGTAGCTCTCGGCTCGACGGCCACTTACGAGAAGCTAGCCCTCAAAGCCGGTTTCGCGGTCCAGTCCTTCTATCTGCAGCGCAACTTCGCCCCTGCCTGGACGCACCCCGATTCCGGCTGGAACCATAGCGCTACCCAGGCGCTTTCCCTGCTCAAGCGCGCCCCCGCCTTTGGACTTAACCCCGAGTCCTATGCCTGGCCCCTGCTACAGTCCCTGCCCGACTCGCTGCAGCATGCCTCCAGTGTGGCCGGCAGCCTAAGTGGGTTTGAGTTGCGCCTGACAGACGCGCTGTTGCGCTACGCTGCCCACCTGCGCTACGGACGGCTTCAACCATTCACTACAATTCCCGCTTCTCTGAGCGAGCTGGCAGCCCAACAAAGCATCGAACGGCTCACGTATGCGTTGGCTGCGGCAGAGTTTGAAACAGCATTTCTAGCATGCCAACCCACTAGTGCCACGTACCAAGCCCTGCAACAAGTATGGCGCCGCACGCTCCCCCCCGATTCGGTACTGACGGGTCTGGCACAGCCGACATACGGTAACGCGGCCGATTTTCGCCGGGTAGCCCTCAACCTGGAGCGGCTGCGGTGGGATGTGGCCCTACCCGACTCGGAAACGTACATAGTGGTTAATATTCCGACGTATTCGCTGCACATCGTGGAAAATGGGCGCGTTGTCCGGACGCACCGGGTTGTGGTCGGCAAACCGGAAACGCCGACTCCTGTTCTCAGCAGCCGCATTACGGTGTTCATGACGGCCCCCGAGTGGCGCGTACCACATAGCATCGCCGTGCGCGAGATTTTGCCCGAATTACAGGAAGACCCCGGATTTCTGGCTGATAACAATTATCACCTGTTTGATGCCCGCAACCGTCCGGTTAATCCGTGGCGAGTCCGCTGGAGCCGCGTAACCCCACAAACCTTTGGCTATACAATTCGACAGGAAGCCGGCAGACATAACGCTCTGGGCAATCTGGTATTCTACTTCGCCAATCAGCATGCCATCTATCTTCATGACACGCCAGCTCGGGCCCTGTTTCGGGAGCCGCGTCGCGCGCGCAGCCATGGGTGCATCCGGGTTGAAAAACCGCTGGAGCTGGCAGCTTATTTGTTAGGGCGAGAAAAGCAGCAAGCCGCCCTACCCGACATCCGACGCAACATCTCCACCCATACTACCTGCCGGTACGACCTGGCTCAAGGCCTGCCGATCCGCATCCGTTATACCACATGTGAAGTTCAAAATAGCCGCTTACGCTTTCATCCGGATATCTACTGCCTAGATGAGGACCTGGATACTGTGTTAGCATCTCCTTGACTATGTGCTGATTCTATAAAATCATCATTCTTTTTTCGCTTAGGCTTGAAAATCTAATTCTGGTCCCTAGTTTTGCACCACAATTCGCCTCCTTAGCTCAGCTGGTAGAGCAACTGACTTGTAATCAGTAGGTCGTTGGTTCGATCCCGACAGGAGGCTCATTTATTTAATCCCGGCAAACCCGGAAGTCCGCATATCTGGCAACAGAAGCGGGTTTCCGGGTTTTTTGCGTTTGGCCCAATCCTGCTTTCAAGCCTATGTAATCCCTGATTTAAGCCACAAAAACAGCCACATTATGACGATCCAATTCTACCTCCGGGACCCTGAATCGGCTACTCCTACGGCCGTGTACCTGTTGGCGCGCACGGGCGGCCAACGATTACGCCTCAGCACCGGCGAGAAGTGCCTGCCCAGCCAGTGGGATGACAAGCGCCAACAGTTCCGCCGCTCCTATCCCGGCTATCAGGAGGCCAATGAGTTGCTGGCCTCAATGGCGGCGCGCCTGGTGGAGGCGCACCGCCGGCAGCGGGCGGCCGGAAGTACGCCCACCCCGGCCACCTTAAAGGAAGCGCTGAACCCCGCGCCGGCACCCGTGGTGCTGGAACAACGCCTTATCGAGCTGATGACGGAATTCCGGGAAATCCTGCGGGGCCGGGGCTACATGCGCGATACGCTGCGCCACTACCTGGTTTCGCGGAACTGGCTGCGGGACTTTGAAGCGTATCGGGGCCGCAAACTGCTGGTGGAATCATACTCGCTGGCTGACCATGACGCCCTGCTACATTACCTGACCATCCAGCGCAAGCTTGCTCCGAACTCAGTGTACACGCTGGTGAAGAATCTGAAAGCCCTGCTCCGACACTTGCGGGACGAAAGAGGCTACACGCTTGGCCTGGACCTGAAGCACCTCAAGGCCGTGCCGGTGGACGTGGACAAGGTGTACCTGACCGCCGACGAGCTGGCGCGCCTGTATCGGACGGTACTGCCGGACAACCTGGCGCCGGTGCGGGACGTGTTTCTGTTCTGCTGCTACACCGGGCTACGCTATTCCGACGTGTATCAGCTGCACGGCGGCAACGTGGCGGGCTGGGACGGCGGGCAGGTGCTGCGGCTCACGCAAAGCAAGACGCGGCGGCCGGTGAGCATTTATCTCACGGAAGCGGCCCGGGGGATTCTGGATAAATACGCCGGCGAGCGGGCGAAGCTATTACCCGTGTATCAGAACCAGGTGATGAACCGGTATCTGAAGCGGGTATGCCGGCTGGCAGGAGTTACGGGACTGGTGGAGGTGGTGGAGATAGTGCAGGGGCGGGTTTCTAAAACGCAGCAGCCGAAGTACGAGCTGATAACGATGCACACGGCCCGGCACACCTTCGCCACCCAGAGCCTGCTGCGGGGTATGCCGGTGGAAGTCCTGCAGAAGATCCTCGGGCACGCCAACATCAAAACCACGCTGATTTACGCCAAGATCGTGGAGGACTTCCAGCACCAGACCATGCGGCGCGTCTGGGAAGACGCCCCCACACCGGCGCCGGTGGCGGCCGACACCATCTGCGCGGTGGAGTCCTCGGCCGCCTGATCAGACAGCTTAAAAAACACCCCGGCCCACTGAGTGAGCCGGGGTGTTATTATTATATACAGCATAAACCGGGGCCGGGCCATTACTGATTGGGTAGAAGGCGGCCGGCCTGTATCACGTAGCGCACCAGGCGCGTGGCCCGGATATCCTGGGCAGGGTTGCCCGCTACTACTACCACGTCGGCCACGTTGCCCCGTCGCAGGGTGCCAATGGCCGGCAGGCCGAGCAGGCGGGCGGCAGTGCCCGTGGCCGCCTGGATGGCCGCCACGGGCGGCAGGCCCGCTTCCACCAGCAGGGCCAGTTCGCGGTGCAGGTTGCCACCGGGCAGGTTGTAGTCGCCCGCCGGCACGTCCGTGCCCGCCCCGATAAGTCCGCCCAGCTGCTGCACCCGCCGCACCAGGGCCTGAGCCAGGCGCAGGTCGGCCGCCGCCCGCCCCCGGGAAGCGGGTGTGTGCTGGTGGGCCTGCTGCTCGAACCAGTCCAGCATTGGGGCCGGGATGGCCTTGCCCCCGGGCAGCGTGGCCAGATCCTGGCGGGCGGAATCGGGCTGCACGGTACCGTAAAACACGGACAGTGTGGGCACCAGCGTCGTGTGGCCGCGCACCGTGGCGCGGGCCAACTGGTCAATCAGCCGGGCATTCAGGGGGGCCATCGGGTCGCCGCCCAGGCGCTGGTAGGCCAGAGCGTAGCCGCTGGCGTGCTCGATGCTGTGCACCCCCGCCTGCAGGGCCTGCAGCGCGTCCACCTGCGCGCCTTTCAGCCCGCGGGTCTGGAGCATGCCCAGGTCCGTCATCACGCGCAGGCCGCGCTTGCGGGCCTGGGCCGCAGCGGCCTGGTAGGCGGCGAGCGGCAGCTGCTCGTAGAGCTTGACAAACGAGGCCCCGTGCGCGGCCAGGCTATCGACGGCAGCCCGCGCCTGGGCCGGGGTTTCCACCTGCTGGGCGATTAGCTCCCCGATGGGGCCGGCCGTGGCCGGCCGCACGTAGCGGGCCACCAGGGAGTCGGGGAAAAACTTCTTCATGATGGTGGTGGGGCCGTCCAGCATAGGGCCGGTGTAGAGCAGGCGGGGCCGGGGGGCGGTATCCTGCTGCAGGGCGCGAAGCGTGGCCAGGGCGTTGTTGGCATCGCGCACCGTGGTCACCCCCGCTGGCAGGAACGCATCCCAGTAATGGGGCCGCAGGTGCACGTGCAGATCAATCAGGCCGGGCAGGATGGTGCCGTCGCCCACGTCGACCACCCGCGCCGTGGCCGGATAGTCGCGGCTGCCCTGCCGGCCGACGTACTGGATTTTACCCGCCGCCAGAATGACCAGTCCCTGCTCCAGCGGCGCGGCGCCGGTCCCATCAATCACCCGCCCTTTCAGTACCAGCACGTCAGGCGCCGGCGCGGGCCCGGAGGAAAGCTGACTGCTGGCCAAGCCCAGCGAAAAGATGCCCATCAAGCAGCCCAGATAGCGTTTGCGTACGCTGTTTAGCATAAGTTTTCTTGACTACACTAGTTGAAAGTTATTCTTAAACGGGCGGCTAAAATGCAAAACTATCTTTAGAATCGAACTGAGTCCTGAGGAGCTATTTGTAGAACATGCGCCACGTCCAGGGCGGGCCACGTACCCGACAGCACGGGCGTAGCGGTTGGTTGGCTAATGGTTGTTCTGCTGGCTTCCCTCAGGGCCCGACGTGCAGTTCCGTCCAAGTGTCGGCCGCGGGGTCCGCCGTGCGCAGCACGTAGCGGTAGCGGCCGGGGCAGAGCAGCAAGGGCAGCGAGCGGGCCGCCGGGCCGATTTCCTGGGTGAAGACGGGCGGCACCTGCCCGGGCGCCGGCCCTACCAGCTCGGCGGCGAGGTAGAGCTGCAGTACCCGCCGGCCGGGACCAGTCGCCGCCGGCAGCGCCAACCGCACGGGGCGGGCAGTGGTGGCATACGGATACGGCAAGGGCAGCCGGGCCGCGTCGAGGCGGTTATAAATGGACAGGTCGGCCGTTGGCGTCAGCGGGCGGGGCGGCGTCAGACCGGGCCGGTCAAGGGACGGGTACTGCACATATACTACCCGGGCCACATCGGGCCGGGGCAGCGAATCGAGCCGCACCGAGGGCTGCGGCAGCTGCAACGCGGCGAAGTCCAGGCAGCGGTCCGCTGCCACCTGCAGCTGCTCGACCACCAGCACCGAACGCCCGCCCCAGCCGGCCAGCAGCGGCACCGGAGCCGGACCTTCGGCCACCGTGGGCTCGCGGCGCGGCTCCAGCCCGGGAGCCAGCACCACAACTTTCGCCCCCGCCGGCAACGCGTCGAGGGCGGGCCGCAGGGGGCTGACGAACCGGTACTGTTCGGTCCAGCGTGCCTGATCGAGGGCCGCGGATATACCCTGGGGCCAGTTTTGCCGGAAGCCGGCAGGAAAGGTGGTGTCGGCGTAGCCGATGAGCGTGAACCCCAGCCGGCGGGCCGAGCGCACGAGGTTGGCAAACTGGTAGTCGGGCGCAAACTCGTGGTCGGCCAGCGTCGGATACGGCAGGTCAGGGGGAGCACCGGCGGTCAGGGAGCGGATGGCCAGGTAGCGGAAGCCCTGCGCGTAGAGGCCGGGCAGCGCCAGTGCCAGCAGCGTCCGGTGGTGCGGGCGGTACACGTTTTCGTTGACAAGCACCACCCGCTTGCCCCGGGCCCGGGCCAGCAGCTCCGACAGGGCGTTGCGGGTGGAGTGTACGGCCCCTGCTGTGCAGTCAATCACCCCATCCGTGCCGTACTCGGGCGCGGGCAGGGCCAGAAAATCCAGGGCGGATTCGGTGTACAGCCAGCGCTGGGCCGGGGCGTGGGTCCAGGACTCCAGCTTGTCGAACGCATCGCCCATGTACCACAGATCGGCCATTACCCGGGGACTGCGCAGGGGCAGATACGGATCCAGGGCAGCATTGGCGGCCACTTCCGCCGGGGTGCTGAAGCTGGCCCCGGCCGCGTGGCGGGCCTCGCGCACGGCCCCCAGCGCCGGCAGCGGATTGCCCCCGGGCGTGTGGTGGGCCAGACTATCGGCATAGCGGGCCAGCTGGCTGGCCGTGGTCGGGGCAGCCAGGCCGGCCAGCCGCAGAGCGGGGAAAATGCGGCTGCCGTAGAGAATATGCAGCGTACGGGCCAGCGTCGGAAAAGTGGCCAGGTTGGGCCCGTAGGCCGAGGCCGGCACCTGAGCACGCAGGTAGAGCCAGCCGCCGCCCGGCAGGGCGCAGGCCAGCTCCTGGGTGAGCGGCGGGGATGTACTACCCCGGTAGAAGCGCCCCGGCCGCCAGGCCTCAAACCCCCAGCTGAGCCACGCGGTGGCAGTCGGAGCGGGAATGTGCACCACCGTGAGGGTGCTGCGCGGGGCCGTACGCTGGGTGAGCTCCAGGACCACGGAAGCCGTAGCCGCCGCCCTAGAACCGAGCAACTGCGTCAGGCGGGCCGACAAGTTGGGGTCCGGAGGCCCGCCCCGCCGGGGCTCTACGACAAAAGACGCCGGCACCAGCAGCTGCAGCCCCAGCCGGGGTTCCGGCACGAGCACGGCCAGCGTATCGGGGGGCAGCACCTGGGCAGTGGCCCGGCCCGGAAGCAGCAACGCCCAGCCCAGCAGCAACGAGAAAAAGCGGCACATACAGGCGGCAGGATAGCGGGAATAACAGGATAGCAGACACGTAGGCCTGTTGGGTACTCAAGCCCCCAGAACGTAGCGCGGATTGAGGGCGGCGGCTACCTCGTGCTCGGGCAGGCCGGTGAAGCGGCAGAACTCGCCGATGGAGACGTAGGAGCCGGTGGGCTTGCCCAGATGCCGGCGCACGCGCTGGAGCAGGCGCTTAGCGCCGTCGTAGCTGTGGCCGGTGAGCGTGGCCACGTCCTTGGGAAATACGCAGACCTGGGGCATACGGGGTATCGTGGGGTAGTATCGGAAAGTGAAGATACGAAGCGCCCCGATGCGGTGCTAGGTTTGGCCTATGCAGCTATTCAGGGCACTTCTGGCAGCTATTCTCCTGACGGGCAATGTATCCGTCCGGGCCCAGGTGCGCGCCAGCCGGTTGCCCCGACTGCTGCGGCCCGCACCGGCCGCCGGGCTGCCGGCCTCGCCAGTCTGGCAACTGGTGCGAATGGAGCGGGTGGTGGACGCCGACACCTACGAGGTGGCCACGGCCGGTGGCCGGGCCCGGGTCCGGCTGCTGGGGGTGGACGCGCCGGAAGCGGATCAGCCGTTCGGGCCCGAGGCCACGGCACTGGTCGGGGCGCTGCTGCGCCGGCAGTACGTGTGGGTGCAGGTGCGGGGCCGGGACCTGTACGGGCGGCACCTGGCCGCGGTGCGGCTGCGGCCGGCGGCCTTCTCCCCGGCCGGACCGGTGGCACTGGATAGTGTGCTGGTGGTGCGCGGCTGGGCCTGGGCCTATGAGCCGGACCGGGCTACGGCCCGGCGGCTGGCCGAGCAGCAGCTGGCCCAGCGGACCGGCCGGGGGCTGTGGCAGTGCCCACAGCCGATAGAGCCGCGCCTGTGGCGCGGCCTGGACACAGAAACGAAGCGGCGCAACCGGGGCGGCTGCCCCCGGCTGCAGGCAAGCCGCTGAAGCAGCCGTTTTTCTCACCTCTTTTCCCCTATTTCCGATGGCACGCATTCGCAGCCTGCTCGGCGACATTGAAGGCTCGGCCGGGCAAATCACCTTCAGCAAGCAGAATGGCAAAAACATTCTGCGCCAAAAAGTGGGCAGCAACTCCAGCAACTCGCCCGCCCAGCAGAACACGCGCAGCCGCTTCAAGCTGCTGGCCGACCTGTTCCGCCGCTTCGGCGGGGCCGTGCAGCTGGGCCTGAAAAGCCAGGGCGGGCAGTCGCCCTACAACCGCTTCGTGGGCCAGAACTTCGCCAACACCCAGGCCGACGCGCTGAACGTGGCCACGGTGGACTACACCAGTCTGGTACTTTCGAACGGGGCGGTGGAGCCGCTCGCGGGCGTTTCGGCCGTGCTCGACGCGGCCACCGGCAAGGTAACGGTGAGCTTCGCCGACAACAGCAACGGCAACACGGCCCTGGACACTGACCTGGTGAAGGCCCTGGTGGTCAACAAAACCACCGGCCGGGTGGTGACGGCCGCCGACGAGGACAGCACCCGCGCCGACGGCGCGGTGGAGTTGGAGGACGACGCGCTGACGGGCGCCGTGGCCGCCGACCTGGTGGCCCTGGCCTTCGCCTACCGCGCCAACGGCTCGGACGCCTCGGCCACCAGTGCCGCGCAGGTAGCCTAGCAGTGGCCGGATGATGGACTGTAAAACCGCCCCGGCCGCTGGTCGGGGCGGTTTTGCACCCTGGCCGGATAGGGCAAGCGGGAGCTGCATAGGAGAAGCCTAGAAGCAACCTACCAGCTACCCCCTGCCCTGCTGCGGCCGTCTTTTTTGCATTTTTTCCATTCTTATCTTCTGCTTACGATGGCTAGAACTGCCTATCAGAAACAAGCCGACAAGCGCACGAAGGACGCGCTGCGGCTGCGGGCCCGCTTTGACGGGCGCCTGCGCAAGGCCGCCCAGCAATTGATGGCGGCGGTGGCTGGCACGCTGGACGCCCGCACCCGCATCAACCGGATAAATGCGCTCTACGGTGTAGACATCAGTACCGAAACGCTGCTGGCGCACGATGTACGCGTAGCGGATTTCAGCGGGCAGCTGGCTACGTTGTTGGGGCAAAGCGCGCCGGGCGAGGAAGTGCAGCTCTTCAACCCCACCCCCAACGGCAACGACGGCCTGGCGCTGCCGACGGAAGCCGTGTTCGGGGAGGCACTTGTGCTGGAGCCGGTGCCGATGGAAGCACCGCGCCGGCCGCCGGTAGTCGATTTCATAGACGGGTAAATCCCTCCCCATTCCCTTACAAGAAACCCCGACCTGCTTAGGTCGGGGTTTTTCATTTTCTGGATTAGCGGCGCCAGCCATATGTCGCGGCGGACAGAAGTGTGCTATTCCGCCTGCGGCCCCCACAGATTGCCCACTCGGCAGCACGCGGGATAGCCGGGAGTAGCTGCCGGCACCTGCCCGTAGTCGTATACAGCTTACCTTGCTTATCCAACGACTGTAAAAGCCGCTACCCTGGACCGGGTCAGGGTAGCGAGCGACATCTCAAGACTAATCAGCTGCTACGCATGAGCCACACTTTCATCCGCAACGGGTTCATCGTCTCCGGGCTGATTAATATTCTGGCTGTACTGCTCTTGTCGCGGGGGTTTACCAATGCCGTCATTCCCGAAACCGACCCGGTGGTTATGTCCAACTTCGGCTTGCTGATGATTACCGTCTGGGGGCTGGTGTTTCTGGCCGCGGCCAGGCATTACCGGCAGGCCAAGTGGATAGTAGGCGCCTTTGTAGTTGAAAAGCTGGTATACGCGGTGGTCTGGTTTCGCTGGGTTACCACCCATGACGTAACCGCCGTGTACGCCAAAGATTTGTTTGCCGGTATCTTCTATTCGGTTTACGGCCTCAACGACTTTCTCTTCTGCCTGTTCTTCGCGGCAGTTTTCTACCGACTTCACCAAACGGATGCGGAGTCTTCAGAAGTAGCTTGAACCGGGCAGCTCCGGCAACTGTCGCTTAGGGTTTCCAAACGGCTATAGCAGTGCGAATTGGGAGCAGAAACTATCCGGGCAGCCTGCGGCGTTGCTACCATTCTGTTTCTCACGCTCATCACAGCGCTGGTCCAACGCGTTGGGCCAGGTTACCTTAAAAAGTGATGTCGAACCGGCCGTTGGTAATGGTTTGCGTGGAGGTGGCGTTGCCGGTGCCGTTGGTGACGGGCACCGCTATGAACTCAAAGGAACCGGCGGCCACCAGCGCGACCGGGTCGTAGCGGCTGATCAGCACGTTCCCTACCGAGCTGGCGCCGCTGCCCGTAGCGTAGCGGTCGAACGAAGTACCGACCTGCTCGTGACACAAGGCAAACGTGAACTCACTCAGGCCCAGTGGGTAGAATCCAGCACCCCTGAAGACAACCGGGTTGCGGCCGCCCAGGCCACTCAGCACCACGCTCACGCTGCGCGAGACGCCACTGGCATCGGCGACGGTGCGGCCTTCCAGGGAGAAGAGATTATCCTGAATCTGCCCGGAAAAAACCGTGGCGGTGTAGGGCGTGCCGCCCTGCTGCCAGCTCATGGTGCCCTGAATCCGAAAGCTACGCACAAAGCGCAGGGCCCCGGGGGTGGTTTCCCCGGCTTTGACCACTAAAGAAACGGGGTCCAGGGGGTTGTAGCTGCTGGTCGGCTCGGCCGAGAGCGAGTAGGTACCGGGCACCAGATCCGGGAAAGCGAAAGCGCCGGCCGCATCCGGCGCTGTGGTGCTCGTGCGGCCATCGGCGGCGGTCAGGGTAACGGTGCGGGCAGCCCCGATTGGGAGAACGGTACCCTGAACCTGTCCCTGGGTGGGTGCCGGTACCGGGTCATCTTTCTTGGAACACGAGCTGGTAACGAGGAACAGCACGCAGCCGAGCAGGAAAAGAGCACAGCGCAGGGAGTAGGTAAGAAACATGATGAGAGCGGAGGTAAGAGAAGAAGCAGGATGGGCAAATGAGACGGAAGGAATGCCAGATAAAGAAAGCCGGGGCAGGCAGGTATCTCACGATACGGTCATGTTGCGAACTGCCCCGCCTGTATCGGCGGGGCAGCTTGATCAGCTCACCTTACCGTTGTTTTTCGGCTCTATCAGGAAGCGAACCAGCAGGCGGAACGCGAGTAGGCCTGGTGGTTCTTAGCCACCGCAAGGCCTCTTTTACTTTCGCGTCCTGCGTTAAGTCCCTGAAGTTGTCACCACCCGTAATGAGCACATCGGGCACCAGGCTGGACTTGTAGGCGGTATGGTTGCGGTCCGCGTCCTGCAGGCCGGCGATGGTGAGGTAGGAACTGCCACTGATGCGGTAGCTTTCATTGGCCGTGGTGGCACCATATGTGGGCTCGCCAAAGAACCGGGTAGCCGGCCGGCCTTTCAGACTGATGGCCACTATTTCACCGGAGCTGGCCGTTCTGCCGCTCAGCAGGACGGCAATGGGCTTGCCGGTTTTTCTGGCCGGACAGCGAGTCTGCAGGGTGGTTACCTGCAGGGTATCCAGGTAGAAGTTGCCCTGCCGCAGATACCACTGTTGGTCGGCCTTGCCGTCTTTATCGACAAACCCGCCCAGGTACCCATCCCCTAACAGGGGCGCGATGCCGGCCAGCATGGGCGCCATCGCGCCGCCATCATTCAATCGAAGGTCAATGATCCAGGCCCTGACTTTATCGGGGTCGAGGCGACAGAGAGAGTCCTGCACCATTTGGGCAGCATCGCGCATCTGCTGCAAGCTGCCGCCCGCGTTGATGCCCGGCAGCTGAATATAGCCGGTACGATGGGGAAGAATTTTTACGACAATGCCCGGCTTTTTTGCCAGCGCTTCTTTCACTGCGCTATTGGTGTAGGCCGGGCGGGCAGGGTTGCGCCATTTGTAGGTTTTGCCCTGGTACGTGAGCCAGCCGTGGTCATCCTTTAGCTGCTCGAATACGAAAGGATAGACCGGCAGCAGTTCCCGAATCGTTTGGGCACCCTGCACCCGCTGATACACTGCCTGGCGAAGGGCAGGCCAGTCCACCGCATTACGCTCCAGTGAATGCGTTTGCAGAAGGTGCAGGCTCTTGGCCAGGAAAGCGTCCACGGAGTCGGGAAGTGCCCCGGCGTTGGTCTGAGCCTGCACGACAAAGGCGCTCAGGAGGAGCAGCAGCAATAAAGAGCTTCGTTTCATTGTAGTGACAGTAAGAAATAGCTGGGTATCGTCGCCCGGCAGAGGGCCGGCAGTACGCCCGGCGTGTGCCCGCAGTGGACACCCAGACAATGGCCCGCGACCTGGGGGGCATGCCCTACGGGGCGACGTTTAGGTGTTTTGGACGGCCCTAGGGCACTCTTCGGCCACGGGCCGAAATGCCGGCCGGCCAGGACCGCCGTTACACGGCCAGTCACTTCCCCGACCTGGCCGCAGGATCACCTTTGTGTTTTACCGATAACCAAATTGATAGCGAATACCCAGGTTAACGGAGTTGGTGATGCCGGTTTTGTTTCCCAGGTTGCTTCCGGGGTAAGCGGTAGTGGATTTCACATTTTTGTAAAACATCCAATCCACGAACCCCGCCAGATGACGCCCTGCTTCGTAGCGGGCACTCGGACCGGCTGCCAGAAACGCATTGTTCACCTGCGTCGAAACGACCGACTGCGTGGTGCCTACGCCATTTTCCGTGCGGGTAAACTCACTTTTGCCCCGTGACCAGAACAGCACTGTGCCGCCCAGCATATCCAGCTGCAGGTTCTTCCAGGGCTTGACCGCGAAGGTGTATCGGGCCAGAACAGGCAGGGCCAGGCTACGCGTAGCAGACTGCCCCCGCTCGACCAACGTTTGTCCCGTGTTGTTGGTACCGGTGCCTCCGTATGTGAAGGATTCCCTCAGGGGCGCAAAACCTGCCTGCAGGGCCAATCGGGGGGTAAACTGATAGCCAACCGTCAGCTGTGGACGACGGGCATTCGTGCGGCCGGCCTCTGCACGGGGTGAACCGGAGGTTGTTGTCACCAACAGCTGGTAATCCTGCCGCCCGTATTGCAGGCCCACATAGGCTCGGGGGAAAGGACCTGGTTGGTCGGTTTGAGCCCACGAAGGGCAAGTAATGAATAACAGAAAGCCGATGCAGTAGAAGCGAATCATCATGTATAAGAGAGAGAGAGGTGTGAGCCAGGGAGGGAATAGCAGGGGATTTCTCGCACAAGGCTACTGATTGACCACCCCGAACCGGTTCTGCTGAAGGTCAAGCCCGATGATGTTGCTCAGGAAGAAGGACGCGCCCCGAGACCCTGGCAATTTGCTAGACGCCAAATAGCACTACTTCCTGGGGTCTTACTAGGGTCCTGTTCCACGATCAGAACAGTCGCTGCCCACCGTGGCTATTGCGTCCTTCTCCTGCTGCTTGCGGGGCGTATACCTTATTTCTTAGCGCCAAACAGATAGCCGACATACAGCTGAAACGCTTCGTTTTTAGGATTAACAGTCCCTGCAATTACTTCGGAAAATATGGTGCTTACTCCCCCATTGTACCGCAAGCCGATGCTCGGCCCGCTTGTCAGCTGATAGCCAACGCCAACGGCATAGCCCACGTCAATTTTCTTGTGTTTAACCGATACAGCAGGCCCCGTAAACCGATTATCGTGGCTTAGCAGATACCCTAGCTGCGGTCCGGCCTCGATGATAAATCCGGCCGTGTTGATTCGTGCCAGAACAGGCAGCTCCAGGTAGTGCATCCGCGAAGTGAAGCGGCTCCCACTTTGCTCCACCTCAGCTCCTTTCTGCGAGTACAACAGCTCTGGCTGAAGAGCGAAGCCCCCCGTGGCCGAGAGCGGCAGATTGCCGACCAGCCCCCCGTGAAAGCCCGCTAAGCGCTGGTAATTCCCTGTTCCATTGCCGGTATACCGACTGAAGTTAGCGCCGGCTTTTATCCCGGGCAGAAAACGCTGCCCGTAGCTGCTGCTGGCCAGGGTCATTGCCAAAACGAGTGTGCTTAATCCTTTCATGATAGTGGGGGTAAAAGTGAAAAATGAAGAATTAGAGAAGAATCAAGCGTTGGATTACGCCCTGGCTGATGCGCTTTGCTGCACGTCGTATGTTGCGCCCGCGGCGCTGGAGAACGGGGCAGCAGCGCAGCGCCAGATTGTTGGCGGCCGTGGGTTGGGCAGGCAGTTCTCGGCCTGCAGGGCGGGCACGGGCAGCGGCGTAGCGCCAGCTCGTTGATGGGCGTGGGTGGCTGACGCAGAATCCGGTGCCAGACACCAGCTATTCTGCTTACTGACCAGCCACTACCCTGGCAGCACCAACAGCGTAGCCTACGGCAGTCTCCAGCGGGACTGTCATCAGGGGTTAGCAGGGCTTGCCGCTGTCTTTACTGCCGACTACGTGGCGCTGCAGGGCCTCGAAAAAGCCGCTCCGGTAGGTGTCGCCGAGCGGGGCGCTGGCTTTGCCATCCTGAAACAGAATCAGGTTGCCATCCAGCGCTTTAATCTTGGTCAGCGACACGATGTAGGACTTGTGCACCCGCATAAACTGCGCCGCCGGGAGCCGCTCCTGCAAGTCCTTGATGTTGAGCAGCGTGATGATGCGCTCCTGCTCGGTATAGATGGACACGTAGTTTTTGAGCCCCTCCACGTACACAATGTCCTCGAAGCGCACTTTGCGCATCTTGCCCTTGCTTTCCAGCTTGACGAAGATGTAATCGTCGGGCGGCAGGGCCAGAGGCTGAGCGGGCAGGGTCTGGGCCTTGAGCGCCTTTTGGGCGGCTTTGACAAACCGCTCGAAGGCAATGGGCTTGAGCAGGTAGTCCAGGGCTTCCAGCTCGAAGCCTTTCAGGGCGAATTCGCTGTAGGCTGTGGTCAGAATCACCTGACACTTGCCCGTGAGTAGCGGCATTACCTCCAGCCCTGAGAGCTGGGGCATGTGGATGTCGAGAAACACCAGGTCAATGGGCTGGGTGGCCACTAGGCGCAGGGCCTCCACGGGGTTGGTGGTGCTGGCCACCAGCTCCAGAAAGGGCGTTTTCGCCACGAACTGGCTTAGGATATCGATGGCGCCCTGCTCATCATCCACAATCAGGCAGCGTATCACTATAGGGTCAGCGTCAGGTGGGTGGCGTAGGAGTCGGGCGTGTCGTGGATGGTAAGCTGGTGGCGGCCGGGGTAGAAGGCGGCCAGGCGGCGGCGGGTGTTGTCCAAGCCGATGCCGGTGGAGTGCTCGATGGGGCCGCCGTGCTTGCGGTTGCTGGTGAAGAAGGTGAGCTGGTTTTCCTGCACCCGCACCTGCACCAGCACCGGATGGGCGGCATCGAAGAGCTCGCCGTGTTTGAAGCAGTTCTCGACGAAGGTGAGCAGCACCAGCGGCAGTATCAGCAGAAACTGCGTGCTGCCCTGCACCTCAAACTGCACCTGCAGCTTGTGGCCGAAACGCAGCTGATTCAGGGCCACGTAGTTGCGCAGGTGCTGGAGTTCCTTGTCCAGCATCACCTTGCCCTGCTCGCCGCCCTCATTGATGGCGTAGCGCATGATATCGGAGAGCAGCAGCACGCTTTTGGCCGTGGGCTCGGAGAGCGGGTAGACCTGGGCGTAGAGGAAGTTGAGGGCGTTGAAGAGAAAGTGCGGGTTGATCTGGCTTTTCAGGAAGGCAATATTGGCCTCCAGCAACCCCCGCTCCTGCTCTCGCAACTGTCGTTGGGTACGAAGCGCATAGGTAACGGAGGCGTACACTAAACTGCAGGAATAGAAATACACGCCGCGGAATATGCTAACGGCTAAAAAGATGCGCAGATTTCCAAAAACCTGCGTTGACTGGATACCAAGCCAGGGAAGAATATAGAGCGTAACCCCACCCCGCATTGCTACATACGCGAGGAACATGCCTGTCGCGCCCAGGGCGTAGGCCCCGAATCGTTTCGGAATAAAAAACCGGGGAAACAGCCACTCGCTGTGTACATAAACGAGAAAGGCATACAGCGAAAACTGAAAAATATCGCCCAGCACATTCGGGTATATGCCCTGCCCTGCCACCAGGAATACACATTCATAGGCGTAGTAGGCCACCCACACGCCCACATGAATAAGGATAGTTTTAGGACGCACTACGTTGCCGGTTAGCTGAGATGAAGAAGTATGGGATAGTGCAAAGGTGTTCATAAAACCTGCTTCCAGAAAAGTACCCACGCGGTAGCGGATATCGACTAGCGGACCAAGCTTAACTTAACCCCGACCTGCAGATGCGGGCGAATCATCAGGCCCTGGTGGCGCATACCCAGGCGGCGGGTTTCCAGGCCGGGCCCTACGTAGGCATCCAGCAGGCCGTGGCCCCCCAGCCGCCGCTGCATGCCCCACAGCCCCGCCAGGGCCGTTGCCTGGTGATACAGCCTCGGGCCATACCCTGGCATGAAGCCGGTCGTCGTCTGCACGGCCAGATAGTTGCCGGCAAAGGGCCGGGTGTCGCGCCCGGTGGCCTGGCGCTTGTCCTGGTGGTAGTAGCGGCGCACACCCAGGTCAAAGCCCAGGTCAGTGAAGTAGACCAGTTTGGATTTCTCGCCCGGAGCGGCCGTGAGGGCTCCTATCTGCCAGCCGCTGGACACATTGCCATACAAGGACCAGGCCGGCGCTACCTGCCGTTCCATGCCGGCTACCAGCGGCAGGGCCGTGCCCATGAACCCGCCAATGGTGAGGCCACGCGTGAGGCCGGTGCCGAGCTTGAAAAGAGTAGCGGGCCTAAACGCAAGCTCCGGAGTTGCCCCGGCCGGGGTCGCGGGTTCGGCGGTGGTCTGAGCCTGCGAAACGAAAGGGCCAGCTAACCCCGTTATCAGCAGGAATGAAGAGAGGTAGAACTGACGACGCATAACATGGGGGATGAGGGTGAGAGTGTGCAGCAAGAGCCCCGGCTACTGTAGCGGCTTGTTCCTGGCTGCTTGATGACTCAAACCTACCCCGGGGGTTATAGCCCGGAAACATTATTACACCAACGGCCTCTTTCACTGTATCAACGCTTACTAAAGGCAGCGGATAAGTTCATGCGGCACCCAAAAACAATGCTTTTCTGACTCAGCATAGCCGCCGGCGCGCTCAGGTCGGGGTTTTTCAGTTAGTTTCATACCAATTGTTACACATATCTTCTGTTACCGAAATCAGAAATGGAGCATACTGCATCCCTGGTAGAGCCGCTGGTGCGGATCCGGCATTTGATGGGCTACATTCACGAGGTTGATCAGGTGACCGTTCCGGCGGTTATGGCCGAAATGACAGGCCTACTGCTGCACCAGACGGAACTGCGCATAGGCGCGGCCCGGTATCGACTGGCGGATATTGAGTTTTACCTGCACAGCCGCGCCCACCCGGACACCTTCATCCACGGAGAACCGGAACAGCGGCAGTGCGGCAGGTGGTACTACAACCGGGCCGGCGGCGTGGACCTGACCTTCGGCAACGGCACGGACGCCGGCGGCATTCTGCTGCGCGGCCTGCTGCGGCTGGATGAGCCGGGCGGCGTGGTGTACGGTCCGCAGCGGGTGCTGCGGGAACTGGTGGCGGTTCAGGCACCGGTGTGGGAGTCAGCCGGCGGCTGGAGGCTGGAGGCCGCGGAGCAGCAGCCGAACACCGTGTGGCAAACGGAACGCGTGAACCTCAAGCAAGTGGACAGCCCCTACCGGAATCTGCCTTATCGGTTTATCGCTCATTCGGACTACCTGCGGCAGCTGCCTACCTCGGTGCGGAGCAAGCTGTGGCGGGAACTGGGCCTGACAGCGGATGATCTGAGCACCGCGCACCATGCATAAAGCGCAGCAACAGGCCCCGGTATATGTGGCTGATACCCTGGCGGTGCGCTATCCCGGCGCCGCCAGGGCCCTGCAGGCGGCGGTGGAAGCGGCGGGGCGCGTGCAGCTTGAGCTGGCGGGCACGCGGGACGTCTGGGTACGCGACTTTATGCCGGTGAGCACCGGGGACGGCAGCCGGGTGCTATTCCGCTACTATCCCGAATACCTGCGCCCTGCCCGGTGGCGGGCCACCATAACGGATGCAGCACCTATCTGCCAGGCACTGGGGGTAAGTGTGCGTACCTCAGACATGGTGGTGGACGGGGGAAACGTGGTGTGGGTGGGCCGGCGGGCAGTGCTGACCGACCGGGTGTTCAGCGACAACGCCGCCCTACCGGCCGAGCAAGTGCGGCGTCGGCTACTCGAGGAGTTGCGGGCGGAGGAGCTGATCATCGTGCCGGCACACCCCCAGGACTTTACGGGTCATGTGGATGGGATGCTGTTTCCGGTGGATGCGCAGACCGTGCTGCTCAGCGCGTACCCTCGGGAGAAGCCGGCTTTTCGGGAAGAACTGCACCAGGCATTGCAGCGGGCAGGCATTACCTGGCAGCCGCTGCCGTACAATCCCTACACCAACCCGACGTTCACGGACGCGGCCGGGGAATACGCCAACGCGCTTCGGCTGGACGCAACGATTCTGGTCCCGGTATTCGGGCGCAGCGAAGATGAGGAAGCCCTGCGGTGCTATGAGCATGCTTTCCCTCACTGCTCAATACAGGGTGTGGTAGCAAACGAAATAGCCAGAGACGGAGGGGCCTTGCACTGCGTGACCTGGACCGGGTAGTATGCGGCCTGCTCAGCGACGCATAAGCAGGAGGCGGATTTCTGCCGCCGTAGCCTCCGCGGCTCCTTTGTCACGCGCCGCCCAGCTACGGGGGCCAGCTTCTTCCTCTGTGGGGTAGCCGGCCGGAACGGGGGAACGGTACAGATGCAGGTAGTAGAGCAGCATGGTGTACCAATGCGGCGTGTAGGCAGCCGGCAGATAGCCCCAATGGCGAAACATCCGGTGCTGATAGAAATTGACCGCGAAATTGTCGGCCAGCCGGGGCGACAGGGCGCCGGTGGCAGTGGCCTGCTGCAGCAACTCACCGAACCGCTCGTGCATCGGCGCGTCGGTCAGCTTCCATTGCTGCTCGGCGTACGTGTAGCCATTGAACACGCCCGCAAAACAACAAATCCAACGCTGCGCCTCATCTGTGAGTAGGCTGTCATCCATAAAGTCACCTATATTTCCTCTCAAATTACAACATAACAACACGTATGAACGAATCGAATACGCTGGTAAGTCTTTTACATCAGGTTATGCTAGTGGAGGCCCGTTATCGTAGCCACACCTCCACAACCGGGGAGCAATTCAATATTTTTCAGATTCTAGGGGTTGAATCGGCCGAGGTAAGGACCCATTCAGCTTTTCTGGCGGAGTTGCTGAATCCCAAAGGAAGCCACGGACAGCAGGAGCTTTTCCTGACGCTGTTTATCCAGCAACTTGGCCTCGTTGGGGTAGAGGCTAAAGACGCCACTGTTGAAGTGGAAAAGCATATCGGTTTGCTCAACGAGGATAGCCTAGCAGGTGGCAGGATTGACATCTGCCTCTTCCCCGAGAACGGACACCCAATCTTTATTGAAAACAAAATTTTCGCGGCTGATCAAAAAAATCAGCTTCTACGCTACCATACCTACAACCCCGAGGCAAAACTACTCTATCTGACGCTCGATGGGTCAGAGCCGGGGCAGCACACTACCGGCGGAAGCATCAAGCAGGAAACTGTGCAGTCCGTTTCCTACGCAACAGATATTATCCTGTGGCTGGAACTGTGCCGAAAAGAGGCCGTTACGCAGCCGTTGGTGCGGGAAACTATCACACAATATATTCACCTACTCAAGAACATAACCGGTCAGAGCACCAATAAGATGATGACGGAAGAAGTTAAAAAGCTGATTTTGCAGGATCCCGGGGCAGTAGCCAGCGCCCAGCTCATTCGTAATGCATTCGACCAAATCCGAAGTGAGGTACGCCAGGCAATTTATTCAGAGCTGGACACCGCATTCAGAGGAGTTTTTGCCTCCAATGATCAGGTCGCCTTTACCTACAAAGGCTACATAGTGAATTTTGCATGGGACAGGGATGCAAATAATGACTTTTTCTACGGGTTCCCTGCTTACAAACAGGATGGGATAGGCGGCATCTGTAAACATGGCGACTTTGATGAATTAGCCGTCGTTCTGCGGGCGCAGAATAAAAATTTCAAGCGCACCAACTGGTGGGCTGGCTTTGTGACTCCCCCTGGCTTTACGAAAGTGGAGCGCTGCACTGCACAGGAATTATGCGAATTGGCAACGCCAGCAGGCCGTCAGGCTTTAGTTACCAGAACCGTAAGTGAGGCTACACACTACCTGGAGCAACTGAAAGCGAAATATGGCTTGCAGCAAGAACCAGCGAGTTAGAATCTGATTTTCCGAACCGAAAAAGCAGCCCGTACCCCTGGATGTACGGGCTGCTTTTTCCTTTTATTCGGCCGCACAGCTAACCCCAATGCCCCCCTACGCAGCCGCCACCGCCTGTTGAGTGGCATAAGCCCGGAGCAGACGGCGGTACTTCTTGCGGCCCTGCGCCATGGTATCGGCGTCGGCGGAGAGTTCCACCAGCCAGATGTCGTGGGGGGCTTTCTTCTGTACGCCTACGATGAGGAACCTGTCGGCCTGCAGCACGTCGGTGTAGAAGGCGGCCTGGCGGTCGTAGTCGTACTGCTCGATGGTGGCTACGAACTGGGCGTAGTCGCGGCAGCTGGTGGTTTTGAAATCCACCAGCACCCGGCGACCGAGGCGGGGCGTGACCAGCAGCAGGTCAGGGCGAATCTTGACGGTGAGGCCGGTTTCCGTGTGGGTGGCGGTGTGGGTCAGCTCGGCGGTGCCGCGGTAGAGCAGGTCGCGGCAGTAGCGCTGGCGGCGCACGGCGGCGGCCAGGTTGTCAAGCAGGCGCAGCTGGGCCGGAGGCAGGCCCTGCGGGGCATGGTAGCGGTGAGGCTCCAGCACGGCCTCGTGGAAGGCGCTGCCGAAAATGAGGGCCTGCGGGTTGCCAGTGCGGGTGATGCCCAACGCCTCGTTTTTGAGGTTGGACAGGTCGGTATTACTTACGAACGGAAGGGCGCGGTGCTGGGCCTGCGTGAGGCCGGGATGGGCGGTAACGGTATGGAACATGGCGGTTGGGGTCTTGGGGGCTTGGGGTCTTGGGGGCTTGGGGGCTTGGGGGCTTGGGGGCTTGGTTGTCGTTCTGATGCGTTTTGCTTTCAGCTGATAAAGGCCAGACGTTGGCTTTCGCCCTGGCGGTGGAGCCAGACGTGGGCGCCGCCGCAGCCCACTTCGTAGGCCGGGGCCGGGAACAGCTCGCGCACGGCCGGGGCAAGGTCGCGCAGGTCGGGCAAGGGCTCGGCGGCTTCGATGAGGCGGGACAGGGCGGCGAGCTGGGCGGCTTCGGCTGCGTCGCGGGCGGGCTGGTGAATCACCAGCTGCGGGATTTCGAGGGAGGTGGGCATGGGATTTTGGGGGCTTAGGGGCTTGGGAGCTTGGATGACGTTTTGGGGGCCGGTGGCCCCTGCCCTATTGGGCAGGGGCCGGCGGGCTCAGGCGGCTTCGGCGGGCTGGGCGGGCTGGGCGGCGGCGAGCTGGGCGGGCTGGGGCTCGGTGTAACGGGCGGGCAGGCGGTAGCCCTGGGTGATGCGGCGCTCCTCGGTGCCGGTCAGGGTTTCTTCGCGGTAGAGGTCGTGGTCGTGGGCAAACTCCTGCAGGGCCTGCACCTGGGCCGGGTCGGCGGCGGTGTAGCTGAACTCGGCAATGAAGTAGGTGGCGGGCTTGCCGTCCTTCTCGGTCTGCTTCTTCTGGGGCGTGACGGTGAGCAGCACGTCGGTGAGCTTCAGGTCGTCGTAGAACAGGCTGGCGTTGAGCTTCTGCAGGTTTTCGACGCTGTAGCCGTGAAACAGCACGGCGCACACGGCCCCGGTGTCATCGACGAAAAACAGCTCGGCCCACACCTTGCGGCCCATGTTCAGAATGTTATCCGAGAAGATGCGCAGGGCCATCGGAATGAAGCTGATGGATTTGCCCAGCACCTTGTCGCCGCCCACGTTGAACACGCCGGCTTTCAGGTCGGCGCGAATCTGTTTGGGGTGGCCGGGCAGGTAGCGGAAACGGCTGGTTTCGGTGACTTCGCCGGTGGCCTCGTCGACGGTGGCCGTCAGGTAGGCCCGGCTGGGCGTGAGGGGTGCGGCCGGCGCGGCAGGCGTAACGGGAGCAGCGGCAGCGGTTTTTGGGGTTTTGGTGGCGGTTGCCATAGTAGAAGGGAGTAAAAGGTGGGGCCAGTCGGCGGCCGGCCCCTTCGCCGTGGGTACTAGGGAGGGTGCGAGGCGCGGGGCCTAGCGGAACTGCTTGTCGTGGCAGAGAATGGCGCGGCCGACGATGCTGTCCTGGCCGCGGGCTTCGGGCTGGTACTGATACCAGAGGTAGGTGGCCAGCAGATTGAGGTAGCAGGGGTTCCGAAACTTGCCTTCGTCGTCGATGATGAGAATCAGCTCATCGGTGAGGCGTACCACGTCCACCGTCTGGCAATCGAGCAGGCGGTAGAGTTCGGCCAGCTTGAAGCTGCGGCCGTTGGCGGGGTGGATGGGTTGGGGCTCGGCGCTGTGCGGGTCGAGCAGATGGGGCTGGTAGGTAGTAGCGGTAGCGGGCATGAGGTGAGGTAGTGGGGCCCGCGCCGCCGTGAGCTGGCGCGGGCCGGTGGATGGTTCATTTCAGGTCCCACGGGTGCGGGTGGTAGTCGTCGGCGGGCCGGGGCAGTTCGCCGTAGCGGTCGGCCGGGCGCAGACGCGGAGCATTGAGGCGGGCGGCGGCGGCCGTGGCGGCTTCCTGCGTGGCGTAGCGGCCGGGGCCGGCCTGCATCTGGTAGAGGCCGGGGCCGCCGGGCACCGTGCCCGGCCGGGCCACGTCGCGCACCACGGCCCAGCCGGGGCCGGCGGCGTAGAGGCAGGCCGCATACCAGCGGCCCGCCTGCTGCGGATGGGTGGCGCGGCTCATAGCCGGCGGCCCTCCCGGCCCAGTAAGTCCTCCAACTGCTCACGCAGGGCCTGCTCCTGGCGGGCTCCCACGTAGAGCGGGCGCCCGGTGCGCAGGCAATACACGCCGCGCAGCTGCACATGGGGCGCCGTGCCTTTGTAGCTGTAGAACTCATCCGACACCCACTGCACGTAGTAGGCCACGGCCGCCGACACCTCGCGCAGGCCGCCGAACAGACTCACCGACATTTCGCGCTCAGGGTAGCAGCGGCGGCGGGTGTAGCTGCCCGCCCCGACCGGGGCGGGCGCTACGGGGGTGGCCGCGCTACGCATGGAGGCGGTGGGCTACGCGGTGGCGGCGGGCCCGGCAGGCGAAACCGGGACGGAGCAGCTGCACCCCGCACAAGGCGGCGGCGGTGCGGCTGATGACGTGCTGGGCGTGGTAGCGGCTGACGGGCACCCCGGCAGCGGCAGCGGCGGCTACGGCAGCGGCTACGGCCTGAAAGGGACAGGCCCCGCACAAGGGCGAGAGGAACATGGCCCCGCCCACGGTGTAGGTAACCGTGTAGTAGGTGGCGAGCTGACCGGGATAGAGCTGGCAGGTGCTGATGGAGGCCTGCACGATGGGGGCGGGACCCGCCCACGCGGCAGCGGCGAGCTGCGCGAACTGTAAGAAGGTAAGCATGGCTGTAGGGGTTAGCCGTGGGGTGCGCTCCTGGCGGGCCGGGCCCTGCCTGCCGTGTGCGCGGGTGCCGGGGGCCTCTCCCCCGACTTCTTACCAAATATACGCATTTTGATGTAACTTACTACATCAAAACAGGAATATAGTTATCCACATTTTGCATCTAAACAGGAAATGTAGTTGTATATTGCAGTATGAGAAAGATTCAAAAAACCGTGGGCGTGGTGGGCAGCCGCGCCCTGGCGCAGTGCCCTGCCTTGCTGGCCCGCCTGGATGCGCTGCACGGAGCCGGCGAGCTGGCCGGGGTGGTGAGCGGCGGGGCGGCCGGCGTGGATGAGCTGGCGGCCCGCTGGGCGATGCGCAACGGGGTGCCGCTGACCGAGTACCGGCCGGACTACGCCGCCCACGGCCGGGCCGCGCCGCTGGTGCGCAACGGGCAGCTGGTAGCGGCGGCCGACCTGGTGCTGGTGTGCTGGGACGGCAAGAGCCGGGGCACGCTGGACGCCGCCCGCCGGGCGGCCCGGCTGGGCAAGGTGCTGGAGTGGCTGGTGGCGCTCGCGCCGGGCACTGCACCGGTAGCCGGCGGGCTGGGGCTATGAGGCCTGCCGGCGGCGCGCAAACAGCCCCGCCACGCGGCGCCGGCCGCTAACCCGCCCAACGACGCGCCCACTGCCGGAACGTGCGCCCAGGGCCACGCCTGACGCTGTGGCGGCCCCTGGCGGGCGCGGCCGACCCACTACCGCTACATGCCAGGGGGCCTGGGGGGCCGCCCCCGGAAAAACACCGCCCGAAGGGCACCTTATGAGGCCCTGAATCACCCAGCCGCTGGCGCCGCCGCAAGCCGCTTCTGAGCTGCGGGGCCGAGGTGGATGACCGGCCGACCAGCGGGAGGGTGGGCATGAAAGCCGCCGTGCGACGTGTCAATCAGAGCGCAAAGCCCAACGCGGCGGGCTCCTGTAAGCCTGAGGCAATGCTTGTCGTCCGGGGAGTTGCGGCAGGCATCCGAAAGTTGCTGCAGGCTGCAGTGTCTGGGACTAGGTGGGTGGGAAGCGGCCAGGATGCCCGCTTGGGAGGTGGCGACCAACGGGAGCCGGCGACCTTGCGAATGGGCAGCCTGGGCCGGTGCGGTGGGCTGGCGTCGAAGGGTGTTTGGGGTGGCAGGCTGGCCGACCGACGGGAGGCGGGCCGTGGGGGTGGTAGCGGAGGCCGGGGGCCTTTTCCGGGCCCTGGGCCGCAGCGTGGCACGGCCGGCAGGAGCACCAGAATCAGCAGCTGGTGGGTAGGTGGAGGCTGGCCGACCAAGTGACGCAGGAACGCGGGAGGCGGGCCGGGCGGGGGCTTCGGTAGCGGAGGCCGGCCGACCAAGTGACGCAGGAGTGCGGGAGGTGGGCCGGAGCGTGGAACGACAACCGTACCCCTCGAATCAGGCAGAATCAGGCAGCATGCGCTACGGATGGGAAGGGCCGGGCGGGGCCGTATCGGTGGCTACGGTTGCCGCTGCTGGTATCGTCGGGTATCGGAGCCCCGGCCGGGTGCGGAGCACCGGAGCGAAGCGGAGCCCTAGACAGCCGGGGCCGAAGGCAGCGCCCACCATAGTACAATTTCACAAAGACCTGAAACAGAAAACCCTGTTTTGCATTTTGATGTAATTATCTGAAATTTACCAGCGTCACGTACACCAAACCACGCAATGCCTGTCGCCAACCTCACGTTGCCCCGTCGGCCGCCGACGCTGAGTTCGAAACAAGCCACCGTGCAGGCCGCCCGGCTGGGTCAGGCCGTGCTGCATCTGGCGGCGGCTTACTCGCAGGCGCTGAATCGGTGGCTGGGTGACCCGGTGCTGCGGCTGGCGGGGCGGCCCATCATTACGGAATGCTACCGGAGTCCGGAGCGGCAGAACGAGCTGTACGCGCAGGGGCGTACGCGGCCGGGGCTTATCGTGACCTATAAGCGCGGGAGCGAGTCGAAGCACAACCTCTCTCCTACTCCGGCGCTGGACGTGGCGTTTCTGCTGGCCGACGGGTCGGTGTCGTGGTCGGGGCTGCTGCTCTCCAAGTTTGCGCGGCTGATGAAGGCGGCCGACGCGCGGGTGGTGTGGGGCGGCGACTGGGCCGGCTTCAAGGACCGGCCGCACTTCGAGGTGCTGCTGCCGGCGGGGCCGGCTGGGAAAGGAGGTGATGGACGTGGATAGCCCGATTCTGGAGCACTGGGACGTGGTGACGTCGGTGGTGGGCGGTGGCGTGGCCGTGCTGCTGTACTTCGTGAAGAACTGGCGGGCGGTGGAGGAGCTGAAGGTGGCCTGCCAGAAGCAGGAGCAGCAGCAGTCGGCCCTGGCGCTGAAGGTGGACGACTACCATGTATCGGCGGTGGCGCGGGAAGCCAAGCTGCGCGAGGAAATGAAGCTGCAGGCCGAGCAGGTGCGGGTGGAGAGCCTGCAGCAGCGGGCCGAGCTGCGCAAGGAAATGACCGACCTGGTGCTGAAGCTGACGGAGCGGCTAGCCAACATCGACAAGACCATGGCCCTGGTGGAGGAGCGAACCAAGGTGCTCACTGAGGCCAGCAAGGAGCAGGATTCGCGGAATAAGTGGGCCGACCGGATTCTGGCGCGGCTGGATGAGAAATGAGTTGTCAGGGGGTAGTTGTCCGTTGTCAGTGGCTGCCTTCCTGACCGGTACTAACAGCTGACAACGAGCAACTAACAACTACTCACATGGACAAGAAACTCACAGTACTGGACCGGGTAACGCTGCCTACGCCCCGGTTCTTTCGGAAGGTGCGCACGATTGGGGCCGCGCTGGCGGCCGTGGGCGGCGTCATTGCCACGGCGCCGGTGGCGCTGCCGGCGGCCGTAGTGGCGCTGGGCGGCTACCTGGTGTTGGCCGGCTCGGTGGCCGCGGCCGTGTCGTCGGTGGCGGTGGAGCCGGATGCGGTGCCGGCGCGGGCGGATGGAGGCGCGGCAGCTGAGGTGCGGGAAATCATGGAGCGTGAGGACGCGGCTTCGTTGTAACCTTCTCTCCTACCCTGTGCATCCACCTGGCAACTGGCGCGCCCACAACTATGCACTCACCTGTGAACGGGCCCCAAGGCGCGGCATGGATGCCTACCTAGTCGGCGTATAAACGATAACGGCCACCTGTCTGGTGGCCGTTGCTATATTTGGGCTGCAGTCCCGTGAAGTGTGTGCGGGCTGCAAAGGCGGGTAACTCAGTTGCTGGCTATACCACACCTGTTGCACCGGAAACCCAGCCCACAAGGCTGGGTTTTCTTGTGTAAACACCATCTTTTGGGGTTCCTCGCGCTAATAATAGATCCGGCCAGCCCAGCCTTAGCGGACAAGTATTTCCGGTTACTTACCGATGGGCAATTGGGGTGGGCGGAAACGAAATGGTGAGTTGCTTGCCGGAGGGCAACACGCAGTGAAACGAGCCGCTTACGGTACGACTATCCGGGTCGTACACCGACTGCCCGGTGGCCTGGAGGGCGTCTCCCTGGTCGGTACGCACCCGCACGGTGTTGGTCTGGTTGGGGAACTTCAAGCCCGGGCTGGCGGTGAACCAAGCCCGCAGCCGGCCTTCCACCACCAGGTCGCCCGATATTACCAGCAGCGGGGCTTGGTTATAGCGGGCTTCTTCGATGCGGCCCCGGCCCAGCGGGAACGGCAGCAAGCCGGGTTGGTGGGCCGTAAGGCGTATGGGCGGCCTTTGGCGCTCGAGCAGTGCGGCCTGCCGCGCCTGCCCCTGCCGGTGCCAGCTCCAGCCCAGGAACCCAACGACCAGCAGCACCAGCCCCCCCAACGCCCAGCCCACGACTTGCTTTAAGACTGGCGGGGCCCACTCACTGCGAAAAAAGGCCCGCAGCAGGCCCCAGGGAATGAGCACGTACTGCACCAGTCCCAGGGCCACGATAAAGAGCAGGGCGAAGAGCCAGAAAAGAACGAAGAATAGGCCTTCCATCCTTACGGGGCTTAGTAAAAGCGGTAGCGGTAGTAGCGGTTTTCGTCGGGGGTGCCGTCGGGCCGGGTCACCACCTCGCGGGCCAACAAGCCGTCCGGGCGGTAGAAATACGCCGTGACCACGCCGCCACCGCCCAGTTCCTGCGCTACGGTGCTGGTAATGGCCCGGCCCGCGTCGTCGCGCTGGTAGGCGGTGCGGGTGCCGTAGCTGGTTTCCATCAGCAGCTGGCCCTGGCGGTTGTATACTGCCTTGGTGGTGGGCTCCAGCGTGCCCGCAGTGCGCCGGGCCACGTAATCGTGGAGGGTATGAAAGGCATACTGGGAACCCAGCACGTAGCGCATGGCTTCGGGGTGTTTCTCCACGTACTGCTGAATTTCCTGCTCGAAGGTGACCTTGCCCGATTCTACGGTGCGCCCCTTTTCGACGCGGTAGTAGTAGTATTTGGGCTCGCTCGGGCCCCGCTCCGAAAAATGCAGGTAGTCGGCCCGGATGATGCCTTTGCCGAGGGAAAAGTGCCGCTCCAGTTCGATGCGCACCCCTTTCTCGTTGCGGGTTTCAGTGTAGGTGGTGTCGTGGCTGACCCAGGTGCGCCCCCGGGTTTGGGGCTCCCAGAGGCCGGTGTTCACGTTCCAGCGGGTTTTGCCGGCGGCCTCGGTGCCCTCGGCCACGTAGCGGGTGTGCTCCGCGGGTACCCAGGCCAGGTCGGCGCGGCCGGTGTCGGGGCGCGCACCAAGCCGGCTGAAGGAAGTGCCGGCGACGAGCGTACCGGCGGCGTTATATTCCCACTCGCTGCGGTAGGCAATGGCGCGGTTGTAGGCCCGCTCCTGCGCAACGGGGCGCCCCTGGCGGTCAAGCAGTTGATATTCGTTCAGGTGGCGCTCGGTGGTCAGCCGGCCGCTGTAAAAGCCCTCCTGGTCCATGAACACTTCCTTCACGCGGCGCTGGCGGTACAGATCCTGGCGGCGGACGCCGTACACGGGGTCGGTGTTCAGGGCTGAGTCCCAGGTGGCGGGGGCCGCAGCGCCCAGCAGCAGCGCCAGTAGCACAAACGAAAAGGCAGGAATTTTCATGGGCGAACGGCGCGGCGGGTAACGGGTATGGGCAAAGGTATCACCCCCTCCGATTTGCTCCGCATCGGGCCAGTGATTTGGGGCGGTGATAAGGAAATCCAGCCGTAGATTGCAGCATGAAATACGGTATCTGCTCTGCCTGTTCGGCCCCGGTGGTTTCGCTTGCTTTCCTGCTGCTGCCGCTGCCCGGCCTGGTGCCGCCTGCGGCGGCCCAGCAAATGGAAGAGATAGTCGGCGACAAGGTCTACACCTACGTGGAGCAGATGCCCACCATGCCCGGCGAAAACAACACCCAGAGCATCATGGCGGCCATTCAGGAGCGGGCGGTGTACCCGGAGCAGGCGCGCCGCCAAAACCTCCAGGGCCGCGTGTTCGTCTCGTATGTGGTCGGCGCTGATGGCCAGATCAAGGACCTCAAGCTCGTCAAAGGCATCGGTGGAGGCTGCGACGAAGCCGCCCTGGCTGCCGTGAGCCAGCTGCCGCGGATGACGCCCGGCAAACAGAACGGCCGCGCCGTGTCGGTGAGAATGACCGCCGCCGTGAGCTTCCCGGCCGCGGCCGGCGCCCCGAACACCGGCGCCCAGCAACCCGGCACCCATTCGGGCTACAACCGGAGCAACGCCGACGCCCCCACTACTCTCGACGGGGCCCCGGTGTACGCCTACGTGGAGCAGATGCCCACCCTGGCCCCACCCTACGAGAAGGCCAGAGTGCCCGCCGCCATCCTGAAAAACATGGTAGCGCCAGCTGAAGTGCGCAGCGGCAAGTATGAAGGCACCGTGCAGGTCGCGTTTTCCGTGGACGCCCGAGGCACCGTGCGCGACCCCAAAATGGTGCAGGGGCTGTGCGGGCCCTGCGACGAGGCCGTGCTGGCCGCCGCGCGCCAACTGAAGTTTGTGCCCGGCCGGCAAAACGGCCAGCCGGTGTCAGTGTTCATGCGCGTGCCACTGGAGGTAGTGTCGCCTGAGCACGTGTACCCGGCCAACATGTCGGGGATGCGGGCCCGGTACGGGGGCCCGTCGCTCTACGACTACCTGAAGCGCAACATGAAGGTACCCGCCGTGGTTGCGACCGAGAAGCTGCAGGGCCGCCTGCGCGTGGAGTTTGTGGTGCGGCCCGATGGGAAGTTGGATGCCGTGGAGCTGAAAAACCACCTCTGCGCCAGTTGCGACGCCGAGGCCCTGCGCCTGGTGCGCAACTTTCCGGCCTGGAAGCCCGCCCGCAGCAGCGCCGACCAGCCCATCGCCACCCGGCAGCACGTCGACATCCCCATGCCGCTGCCCGACCCCAGCACGCCATTTGCGGAGCCGGCCAACCTGGACAGCTACGCCACGGAAATGCCCACGCTGCTTGACGGCAGCAACGCCTTTGCCGACGCCATCCAGCAGGCCGTACGTATGCCCGACGCCGTGCAGCGCGAAAGCATCAGCGGCCGGGTCTACGCCGAGTACATCATTGACGCCAACGGGTTGATACGCCAGCCGCGCATCACGCGGGGCCTGTGCGTGAGCTGCGACCAGGCCGTGCTCGAGGCCATCACCCGGATTGGCCCCTGCACCCCGGCCCAGCAGAACGGGCAGCCCGTGGCCCTGAAGATGCGCGTGGAAGTGCCCTTCCCGCCCGCGGCTACCCCGGCTCCGGCCAAAGCGAAGTAGCTGAGCTGGCGGCCCGCTGTTGCCTCAGGTGCTTGCTGGCCGGCGCGCGGCAGCCGCCGCACGACGCTGGCTGGCACCTCGGCAGGGCTAAGGCGAAAACGTGCTGGCGTCCCGCAGGGAACCGAGGAATTAAGAGAAACCAAGAACGTAGCTGCTAGTATCCCCCGCTTTTTATCCCGCCCGGTGGGGTGGGCCCAGGCAATACCTTTCTATGTGCTATTCTCAACTCCGGCGAGCCCTGCTCGCACTTAGCGGTCCGGGGGCTTTGTTGTTGGCCCTGCCCATCCAGGCCCAACTGCTGCCCCGGCCGGTCAGCTACGCGCAGCGCGTCACGGCGGCTTCCATTCCGTTTCAGCGCGGCGGGCTCACGGGCCTGATGACGCCGCAGGGCCAGGTGCTCCTAGCGCCGCGCTATCCCAACCCCATCAAGCGCTACTTCCGCGCGCCCTACCTCTGGTACACCACCCAGGCGGGCCCGCTACCCGTAGTCCTGCTAAGCGAGCAAGGCCAGGAGCTGGGGCATTTCAAGACCTTCACGCCGCTGCCCAACGGACTGGTGGCTGCTACCGGCCGGCGCACCATTACCCTCTTCGACTCCGTCGGCCACGTGGTGCGCGTTACGCCGTATGCGTCCATCGAAGCGTGGCACCACGACCTGGCGGTGGTGAAGCTGCCCGATTCGGTGCTGACCAGCAAGCCCCCGAGCGGAACGCGGTACGCCCAACGGGATGACGTCTATTATCTGCCGGGTCTGCTGGGCCTCATGAATGGTAACGGTCAGAAAGTGCTTACGCCCACCTTTACCGAGGTTGGGGCGTTCTGGCAGGGCTACGCGCCGGTGGCCACTGCCGGCCGGCGCCAGGGCGTCATCAACCGCCGGGGGCAGACAAGCTGGCTCAGCCCGGCCCACACCGATACCCTTTCTCTGGCCTATTTAGGAGGATTCTGGCTGGGCCGTACCAGGGGCCGGCAGCAGGTGGGAGCCGTGGACGTGCACGACCGGGTGGTGGTGCCTTTCGGCAAGTACCAGGAGATTACACGCCGCCAATCGGACCCCTACATTGCCGTGATGCAGCGCGCCCGGGTGGGCACGGCGCCCAATGCGAAATGGGTGGCGCGCTGGGGCCTGCTTGATACCACATTCCGGGAAATCACGCCGCCGCTCTACGAAAGCCTCACGCAGCACGGCCGCTGGACGGTGGTAGAGATGCCTCCGCTGGGGCCCGACCAGATACCGCAGCGCGGCGCGCTCTACCAGGGCCAGCTGGTGATACCGGCCCGCCATCCGCAGGTGTACACCACCGGTGACGGGCGCTATGCTTTGGCGCTGGAAGTCGGCCGCGACCCGGTAACCCAGCAAGCTACGTCCCAGTACGTGTGCTACGGGCCGCAGGGGCGCACCGGCATGGCTGTTGTTTCCCTGCAGGCCCCGGCATACCTCGGCCATGATATCTTCTCTTACCAGAGCTCCTACGAGACGCGGCCCCAGCTGATACTGGCCAACGGCCAGAAGCCCTTCAACGAAGAGATTACGGGGGTTTCAAGCGCGTACGGCGGGCGCTACTACCAGGTGCGCACGGCCACCAAAGCGGGGCTGCTGGATACGACCGGCCGCTGGGCCGTGCCCCTTAACGCGGCGTATGACGAGGTGCTGCCTCACCAGCCCGATTCGCTGTTCTACGTTAGGAAAAACAAGCTGGAAGGCCTGATAACGGCTACGGGCGAGGTGGTGGTGCCGATCGAGTACAGCCGTATTTACGATGGTCCGGGCCGCACCTTCCTTGGCACGAAGCCTGACGGCCAGCTGGTGCTGGGTCGCCAGGGCCGCGTGCGAACCATCCTACCCGACTACAGGGCCCAGGGAAAGTTAGTGTACAAGCTGGAAGTGCCGGCCCCGGGCCTGGCGCTGCTGCATTGGCGGACCCAACCGGCAACTGCGCCGCTGCCGCCAACCCCATTGACCACCAACGCCCGGGGGCTGCTGCTCGTGAACGAGCAAGGCCAGCAGCTGCTGCCCGCTGGCGTAACCCAGGTGGGGCCCGCCAGCAACGGGGTGGTCTGGGTGTTCAACGGCACTGCTTACGCGGTTCTGGATTATCAGGGCAAGCTGCTCACGCCGTTCAAGTACACCGACGTGCAGCCCTTTTTCCGGGGCATTACCACTGCCACCACTCAGGGGAAAGTGGTCTGGCTTGACTGCTTCGGCAAGGAGTACGTGGAATAGCGGCCCGCGGAGCGGCGGGGAAAGTGAGCAGGCCCTGCGCGAGAAATGGGCTTGCTTCCCTGGCCTGCACAAGGGCCTGTGGTGCTAGGAGCTAGCAGGGGCAGTTGCCGTGACGCTTCCTGCACCTCGGGCTGGCGAAGTGAGGAGGGCGGCGTGTAAATGGTCAAGTTGAGCCTGGTCGTAACCGGCTTTCGGGTCTAATACCGCGACCGATCTGCCGCGGTAGTGAAGCGCCAAAGCGTAGTATTTGGCACTGCGCAGACCGCCGCGCGCCTGGTAGCGAGCAGTGAGGCTTTCCAAGGGGAAAGTGCGGGTGGAGGAACCGAACCAGCGGCTGTAGCTAACCGTCAGGGTGCGGAAGTGCTCGGACAGGACAACGACTTCTACCTGGGTGCGCCCGGCATAGTGCGCCCCCAGTACGAGCAGCAGCACGGCCGGTAGGAAAGCAGCCCCGCCGGTGGCGAAAGCCAGCCCCAGGGCGACAGCTCCCATCAGCAGCCCTGCCACCCGCCACCCGCTGGTAGATTGTTGATTCTCTAAACGCATACGACACCAAGAAGGAGCGGATGAATAAACGACAGTTAGGGTTAAAGGTAGCTGTCACCAACGCGTATCGGGCTACCTTGCGGTGGTTTGGCCCCCACTCTATCCTGTTGGTATGCTTGCGAAAGCCCCTCTAGTTACCAGAATACTGCTTGGGCTGGCCTGCTGCGGCTGGCCGCTTATCAGCTGGGCGGGCGGGTCAGACGCCGAGGTTGCCAGTGCCTGGCTATTAAACGCCTTCCTGCTGGTAGTGGCGGTGTTCCTGCTCTTAGTGGCTGGCGCCTTTGCCACCCGGCTCCTCGTCTGGCCCCGCCTGGCCAGCCTACCGGGCATCATAGCTGTGCTGCTGCTGGCCGGCTTCCTGCTCTTCGTGCTGTGGGTAGTGCTGTTGCTGTTGCCCCACAAGTAGTCCGAGGCGGTAGTCAGCCCGTTCCCTACAGCACTATTTTGTTTTTACAGCGCAGGCCGGGACCGACAGAGGTTACGGCTTCGGCGCCTTGATGAAGATCAGGGTATTGAGATACGCGGCCGTATTCAGGGTGCCCTGCAGTACGTAGCCTTCCTGATAGAGGCTGGTTATAAGCTGCTGGTACGTTTCCGCCGCGCTTACCAGATTCTTGTCATTAACCCCGGTCGCCACATCCAGAATAGTTGACTGTTGTTTGCCACGGCTTACCACTATGCGCGCTGATCCGGCGGCAGCTTCGTAAGTACGTATCACAACCACCTCTGCTCCGGTGGTCTGCGCCAGTACGGGTGCGCTGCCCAACAGCAGCAGGCAGCCCAGAAGATAGAATCGTTTTTTCATGAGCAGGGTCAGGGCTTGGGAGCTTTAACAAAAATGAAGGTGGAGGAAGCTTCCAGATCGGAGTGGGTCATCGTTTGCAGCACGTAGCCTTCACCCATGAGCTTCATCACCACCTGCTGATAAGCGGCGGCCGTGGAGCGGATACCCTTGTCGTTCAACCCACTCTGGTATTCGATTTCCTCTACACTATCCTTGCTACGATAGATAATCAGGCGGCTATTCGCCCCACTCCTTTCGAGGCTGCGCACAATGATTACAGATGGGTCCTCTCCAACAGCCCACGAGGGTGAACTGCTCAGCACCAGCAGGCAGCTCATAGCACAGAATAGTTTTTTCATCGAGGACGAAAGTAGCAACCTTCTCTTCCCTCACTACCATATAGTGCCTATCAAATTACCCGTTAACTCTTTCTGCTGGGCAAACAGCTGTTATCTTCTCTTCTCCGGTGAAATGAGCGTGGTCACGTTATCAGGTTCGTAGAGGGGCCAAACAGCAGCTAAATCCCCCAGTAGGCCAGAATGAAGATGGTAGGGCTATAGGGCTCTTTTATCGGGCCGTTAGGCATCAGGTAGTTGAGTGCTGCTTACGAAACCACCATCAAATCCTCCAGCCGGGTGGTGAAAGCCGGGCTGCGGTATCGGGCGTTGCCCTGCCAGGGGGCGGGCTGGCCGGCCGGGGTGACCGTGGCGGCGGGGCGCACGGTGCCGCGGCCGAACTGGCGGTTGAGGGCGTCGAGGGTGTGCATGAGCTGTTGGGCGCGCACGTCGGACAGGGAGTTGGCAGCTGGTGACGAAGCGGGGGCGAACAGGCTCAGCTGTTGACCGCGGCCGGGCGGCTCGAGGCCGTCGAGCACTACGCCGGCCTTGGCGTAGACGCGGCCGGGCTCGTAAAGTCGCTCCAGCATCCGGCGGGCGTAGGCCAGCAGCTGGAGCGTGTCGGAGGTGGGGCCGCCGGGCAGGGTGAGCGTGGTGGAGCGGGTGTAGGGCGGCGGTACGCGGGTATCGTAGCGGTCCTGGCTGAGGTAGACGGTGAGGATGTGGGCCTGGTCGCCCTGGATGCGCAGCTTTTCGGCGGCGCGGCTCAGGTAGGTGGCGACGGCGCCCCACAGATCGGCGAAGGTGGCCAGGCGCTGGCCGAAGGAGCGGGAACAGCTGATGCTTTTCCGGGACAGGGTGCCGTCTTCGGAGGGCAGCAGGCCGTGGCAGGGCTGGCCCAGCAGCTCCTGCACCAGCCGCCAGCCCACCACTCCCCCGAGATGCTTGCGGGCCCAGGCCTCGGACGCCTGACTTAGCTGCCAGGCCGTGTGGATGCCATGGGCGGCAAGCCGGCCGGCGTACTGGTAGCCGATGCCCCAGACGTCGGCCACGGGCAGGGCGCGCAGGGCCCGCTCGCGGCGGCTGGCGGTATCGAGGCGCAGGATACCGTGCAGCTCGGGGTGCTTCTTGGCCAGACGGTTGGCCACCTTGGCCAGCGTTTTGGTGGGGGCCACGCCTACGCAGGTGGGGATGCCGGTGCAGGCCAGCACGTCGCGGCGCAGGGACTGGACGCGGGAGTCGAGCGTGCCGCACCAAGTGGTGAGGCCGTGCAGGTCGAGGAATGCCTCGTCGATGCTGTACACTTCCACCGCGGGGACGTGGGCCGCCAGCCGGGCCATGACGCGGCGGCTCATGTCGCCGTAGAGGGCGTAGTTGGAGCTCAGGGCGTGGCCCTGGTGCTGCTGCAGCAGCTCGCGCACTTCGAAGAACGGGGCGCCCATGGTAATGCCCAGCTGCTTGGCCTCGGGGGAGCGGCTCACCACCGCGCCGTCGTTGTTGCTGAGCACCACCACGGGGCGATTATCGAGCCGGGGCTGAAAAACCCGCTCGCAGCTGACATAGAAATTGTTGCAGTCGACGAGGCCGTACATGGGTAGTTGTTAGTGCTTAGGGCTTAGGGCTTAGGGCTTAGGGCTTAGGGCTTAGGGCTTGGGGCTTAGTGCTTGGGGCTTAGGGCTTGGGGCTTAGGGCTTGGGGCTTAGTGCTTGGGGCTTAGGGCTTGGGGCTTAGTGCTTGGGGCTTAGGGCTTGGGGCTTAGTGCTTGGGGCTTAGTGCTTGGGGCTTAGTGCTTGGGCTTAGGGCTTGGGGCTTAGTGCTTGGGGCTTAGGGCTTGGGGCTTAGTGCTTGGGGCTTAGTGCTTGGGGCTTAGGGCTTGGGGCTTAGTGCTTGGGCGCAACGAAGCGGTAGAGATGCTTCGGCAAGCTCAGCATGACGTTCAGAGCATGACGTTCTGGTGCAGGCTCTCTAATCCCGGCTACGGAGCAGGGCGGTGAGCTTGCCGGGGATGAGCTCGTGCACGACATGGGTGACCACGCCCCAGATGCGCAGGTTGTCGGGCTCGGTGATGCAGTAGTCGGGGTAAGCGGGGTTTTCGGCCTGCAGCCACCAGGCGGTGCCGCGGCGCACCAGGCGCTTGACGGTGCACTCCCCTTCCAGCACGGCAACCACAATGTGGTTGTGGTCGGCTTCGAGGTGCTTGTCGACGGCCAGCAGGTCGCCGGCGTGGATTTCCGCGCCCTGCATGCTCTCGCCCGACACCCGGATGAGGTAGGTAGCTTCGGGGTGGCGGAACAGGATGCGGTTCAGGTCGAAGAGCTCCTCCAGCTCGTCGGAGGCCGGCGACGGGAAGCCGGCGGGCACCAGAGAGGCAAAGACGGGCAGCCACAGCGTGGTGGTCGGCTCGCCGACTTCAATGAGTTCAATGGTCGTCATGCAGGGTGGTTAGCTATATCGGGCACAGCAAGTATACTAAAATAATTAGTAGCTTGTTTGTATACTAGCGCCGAGCTTCCGCCGGCACCCGACTCTTCGATGGCAGAGCATACGTTGGCAAACTGCTGTATAACTACAGAATACCGCCAGGCAGCTACCGGCAGCCGTTTGCCTGCTTACCCGATTGGCTTACAAACTTACACTAACATAAATAGCAAAAGCAGTATAAAGCAATTCGTGCCAGATCAGGAACTGCTCCGGGAAGTTTTCGGGGCCTATATGGCCAGGGGGCTGCGGTTCGAGGTGATGCCGGAGCTTTTTGAGGGGACATGCCTGCTGCAGGTGCAGCTTTCGGCGGGCAGCACCGTCGCGCCCCTGCTGCCGCTGCCGGCGGCTCAGATGCAGACGCCGGAAGCGGCGCGGCAGTGGCTGGAGCAACTGCGAGATGTGGAGCTGGTGACGTTTACGCGGGGGATGGTGGGGTGAGCTTTGCAGCACGTTCTATGGCTTATGCGCTGTGCTGATAGCCTCTCCTACCCTGCCCTATTTGGTTCTGGGCGGGTCTGCGGCGGTATCTTCAGTAGTGGTGGAACCGGATGCGCCGCTAGGTCAGGCCGACGAGCGGATGGTGGCAGAGATGCGGGACATTGTGTGGGGTGAGGGGACGCGGTTTCACTGTAGGAATGCTAAGCTCAAAGCAAATAGCCTCGACTGGCCTGGCCGAGGCTGTCTTATTTATATCAAAGCGGTAACAACCACGATTATATTGAGAAGGAATTGAGGTGGTCTAGCTAAGCCGAACACAATTGGGACGTTGTTTGAAGTTGGGTTTCGAAGTGGTTGGGCGAGTGATAGCCGAGAGCAGAATGTCGGCGTTCGGCGTTGTAATAGGCAATATGGTGGCTGATTTCGAGCTTGGCTTCGGCCAGGCCGGGGAAGCTGCCGCCGTCGAGCAGTTCAGCCTTGAAGCGGCTCCAAAACGATTCGGCGTGGGCGTTGTCGTAGCAGTTGCCGCGCCGGCTCATGCTTTGCAGTGCGCCGTGTTGGGCGACCAGGGCTTTGAAGCGGGTAGCCGTGTACTGGCTGCCCTGGTCGGAGTGCACGACCAGTCCAGCCGCGGGCCGGCGCACGACCAGGGCCCGGCGCAAGGCCTCGCTGACCAAGTCCTCGGGCATGGTATCGCGCACGTCCCAGCCCACGATTTTGCGCGAGCAGCGGTCGAGCCAGATGGCTAAGTACAGCCAGCCGCCGCCCTGGCGGGGCAAGTACGTGATGTCGCCCACCCAGACCCGGTTCGGGGCGGTGGGGGCCGGTTGGCCGAGTAAGCGGTTGGGGGCGGCGCGCACGGCCGGGTCGGAATCGGTGGTGCGGGGCACGAACGAGCGGGGCTGCTGGGCGCGCAAGCCGTGCGCTTTGAGCACGCGCCGAATGCGCCAACGGCCCACGCCATGGCCTTCGGCCTGCACCTCGGCCCGCAGCCGGCGCGTACCGTAGCGCTGGCTGTGGCGTACAAATGCTTGGCGTACGGCTACTTGCCAGGCCGGCTCGGGTACAGGTTGGCCCTGCTGCCGGTGCCAGGCGTAGTATGCGCTGGGCGCGATGTGCAACACGCGGCAGAGCTGGCGTACGGGCACCCGCACCTGGCACTGGGCGATGTATCGGTACGTACTCACGGGGTCGGCTGGCCGAAGATGACCAAGGCTTTTTTTAAAATATCCAGCTCCTGCGCCAGCCGCTTGTTGGCGGCGCGCAGAGCACGCACCTCCGGGTCACGGGCCACTTCGACGCTGCCGACCTCGGCCACCACTTGGGCCTGCTGCCAGCGGTAGAGCAGCTTGGGGCTGATGCCCAACTCGCGGGCTGCGGCTTGCGTACTGCGGCTCTCGGACGCCAAGCGCAGGGCCTCGACCTTGAACGCCTCGTCGTATTTACGCCGTTTGTCGGGCGACGACCCGCTGGTTTTTGCTGCCATAACAGAAGAAATATACGTCCTTCTTCTGTCCGCCTTCTCTAGACCACCTCAGCTGAATGTGCAACGTACTTGCCATAGTAAAGGAAAAGTACGTCCGAACTCTGTCCACGTCAACTAGACCACCTCATATTTATGACGACAGAAAGAAGCATATATTGGCACGTCAAGCCTACCTGTCGTCGACAATTGATGAAATCAACCAATAGCGTTGACATTATTTTCCACTCATTGTCAATAACATAGAACATAAACCTGTATCAATCCTGGCTTTCATACAGTCATTTTCAACCTTTATCACATTGAGCTATGCATACTCTATTAGCACTGATTTAGAGTCTGTAAAGGCGCTCATCACCAAATCTTTTTTGGTTGCAAAATACCAACGAGAGCATCTTTGGACTCTTATCCGATTGCGCGAACCGCTGGGTCATCGGCTGAAATTCCAACATTCCCGCCATACCCCCCAGGAGTTTTACTGCCGTCAGCCTGTGGTTGTCGACGCCTTATGAGAGAATAACTGGGACTTATAACCTTTCTCTCACTTACTCAGCAAAGAGCTTCCGCTTTTCTAAAGCCCTGAACCCTCTGGGCTAAGATTTATTTAACTGTATGTCGTTTACTGCTCCCCAAACGGTACTAGGCCGGATTCTACCCAAAATACGTTTACAGATAAGTCAGCAAGCATTATCACATGATAAAGCTGGATTTGAGGCATTGCTGCGCAAAAATGGGTTATACAAAGCCTGGGGGTCCAAATCCTTGGTAGACAAAGGGAAAATGCTGGCGGACTTCGCCTGTTTTGATCCTAGTGTATGCCGTAAAATTCTGCAGATTTGGTTTACACGGAATACCAAGCTGAAGCAAAGCGTATGGGACGCACTTGTCTTAGCCGGTTATGAGCCAGTAGTGCCCGACTTTAAAAATCAGGGCAGTGACATGACCCTTCAAACTTTGAGAGCGGCTGATGTCAAGGCAAAGGAAGACCAAAGCTACTTTGCTCCAAGTGGAGTCCAGAGTGACACACCCGAACATTCTACCCTAATGGCTTATCTACTCGGGTGGTCTGTATCCGAGCCCGAGCCTGATACATCCAAGCAGGAGCCAGTTGAAGAACAGCCACTCGATGAGGTAACTACGGACGCTCTGTTATCCCACCAACCAATAGCCCCAACACCTGTAGCGGGAAGCGATGTACTAGTGACAGTTCCACTTAAGGCAGAAGATGGCTTAACGCCCGCCTGGGATAAGGACTGGGATACACAGGCGCAGCATATCACTACGCGGATGGCCACATTGGCCGAACAAGTCGAGGAAGCGGCCCTTCTCCTGAGGCGTGGAGAGTGGCCCGTTTTAGACAGCATTGTTCATTCGGCAGTTGAACTCCGGGCAGACACTCTGGGGCTGAGTGCTCTGATTGGATTACAACAAGAAGTAGACAACCTATCTCCCCCCGCTTCATTAACGGCTATTCGTACGCACATACAGCAGCGTCAAGTGGCCTGGGAGAATATTCAGCAGCAGCAGCATTCTGCCCAGGCTCAACGCCATGCGGCCTTGGAGATACTAACGGCCATTCAGTGCATACAGCATAAAACGATAGACTCATTCGGGGCATTGCCAGCCCTACACCAGCAGGCCGCGACGTTGGCCGCTCAGATTATTGCCGCTGACGTACTGGCCCCGATAAGTGAGCAGGAAGAATTAACGACTCAGGCACACCCGTTGGCGCACTTTCTGCACCTGATTCGCCACCAAGATGGCTACAGTCAGTTAGGTGAGGAAGATGAGCAGTTGCACCAAGCACAGGATTTCCTTGACGGACTGGGCGGTAGAGCCTTAACATCAGCCTGGTCAAGAGGTAATCTGATCGAACGTACGCCCGACGCTCAGCAGCCAGCTTCTGCTCCCTTGGCAGATATTCCACTATCGGAACAGTTCCCCCCCGCCACGGACACCGAAAAAGAATCCGGTGCTGATGCAGCACAGGAAGACATTGCTGGTAGCCCACAGGATGAACAATGGAACAGTCCGGAACCAGCTGACACCATTGCCGATGCACCCGTACTGCCCGTTGAAGAGCAGTCCATAGCTCCTACGGAGGCGGCGGAAACCAGACTGCCAGTACACTCATCCGCTAGCAAAATTGAGCTAGAAGGCAATTCTGTTGAGGAACAGGACGAACAGGTGCCGGCTGAACTTTCACGTCCCTCACGCTCAGTGAGAACAACCGTTCGTGCCACTTCTACCCTACCTGATGCTGATGAGGTAACCCGGCGGCAATGGGCAATGATTGAGCGGGGTGATACCTCACTGGCGTTTCAGTTGGCCCGGTACATGGAGGATCAACGAGGTAATGCGACTACCATCCTGCCGAGCTGGCTGCTGCGCAGCGTTCTGCTTGGCCCCCACGTTCGGTTAGCGTATGGCCGGCTGGCTTCCCTTCTGACAGATGACGGAATCCGGTTTGAGGAAACTGCTTTACAGGAAACGGCCAACGAGCAAACAGGAGCCCGCCACCTACTGGCGTGGGCAGCGGCTTTGCGGCCCGCCCTGGCAGCACCTGCTACAACGTTAGGTTACTGGTTGAGTCTGGGAGGCGTACCAAGATTACCAGACCTAAGCGAACTTGCCAACCGCATTGCGCAACGTCAAAGTATTGCCCCGCTCGACGAGGTGTTGCTGGGCACGATTCAGACGCAGCAACAATGGGAGGAGCAGTTACGTGAGTGGCAGGATTCGCTGCAGGAGTGGGAGCGGCAGCAGGAACAAGCGAAATTTCGGCAAAGCATCTCCAATGATATTGTGCAGTTCTGGAAGTCCTGCTGGCAGGAGGGGCGGCCAGTAGCCATTGTGTTGGCAGGACTTGCCTCGGAGACGCCTGATCACTCCGCGCTGCTGGACAGTTTAGCAGTTCTGCGTGAGCGGAGCGGATTGCGGGATGAGGTCAAGCGGTCCAAGATTGATTATTCGGCCCACATTCAAAACAACACGGACGCCCAGCGTTGGCTCGATGAGCGTGTGCAAACGTTGGCGGACCTTGTTCGGCAGCACCAGGAATTGTGGCATCGTCAGCCGGCTAATAGCCGCTACAAAGATTCACGCTACGATGACCAAGAGCTGGTTACCTACTTGCATAAGCAGCTTCCCTTGGTGCTGCAGGAGTTGGACAGAGAAAAAGTGCGCCTAGCCGAAGACCCAGATGCAAACCAGCCTTGGCGAGTAGCCCTAATGGTGTGCGAGCAGACGTTAACCCATCTGCATGGCTGGCTTCAGCATCCTGAAACTGCTGTGGAGGAAATGCCTTCTAAATACTGGCTGGGCCAAGCGTTGTTACGGCTGCCCACTCTCATGTTAGACGTCGACTGGGAACCTGCACAATACGATGATGCCCTCGGTGTACAGCTGTGGGAACTGACAGCCCAGCCGGATCGAACTGATTGGGCTAAAGTGTACCAGGATGCTATTCACGAAACGCAGGAGCAACGAGGGGCAAACCACCTCGCAACGGCGCGTCTGCTGGCACTGGCAGAGGCTGCTATGAGTCCTTCTTTTGGTCATCCGGTTGACTTGGGACAGGATCTGCAGGAATTGCGCAGCAACCGCACCGCAGACTTACGACAGCAGTCCCGGGACTTACAACGAGCTATTGCCGGAGCAGAACGCGAATTGGTGCGGGGCAGACGCTATGGCTACCTGAATGAGGTAGTGGAGGAAAACGCGCGCCAAGAAATAGAAAGACTGCGCCAGATCAGCCAAACCCAAAGCGAGCTGGAGGAGGATTTTATCTTTGACTATCGTTCCCACCATCAGGCAGTGCGGATGCTACAGGAGCATCTGCGTGATATGCGCGAGCAGGCTATCGTAACACGGACAGCCTCAGTAGAACAGCAGTTGCAGGAATTACTGACGCCCCCCAGCGATGAGGACCAGTCAAAGGTACGGGTGGCACTCCAGCAGGGCCGACTGGCGTTAGCAGACGATTACCTAGCCCAGTTAAGAGACGGCCGGGACCTAGTACCGCATGACGCAACCCCGTCCATACCCTGCATGGCACAGTTGCGGCTGCGCGTGCAGCAGCTGCAGGAGCTCCAGCAACAAAAACCAGTAGCTATAGAACGCCAACTGCAACAGGAGCCCCTGTTGCCGGACGGTTTACCACTCACAACATCACCAGGCGGGGCATCGGCTTACGCTCACTGGATTGAGGTAAAGCAGACGCGCACTCTACAGGGGGAAGTGAGCAGAAGCAGCTTCCGACACTTGCTGGAATATGTGGGCTTTGAGGTGGAAAACGTGAGTAAACCAACGGGGCTTGACCGGACCAGCCATCAGTATCTGGACCTGCATACCAGCATTCTACACGAACGGCAGCAATCACCCATTGGGCGCTTTGGCTCCGAAGCGAAAGGCCACTACCGGGTTCTGTGCCTATGGACGGCACCTGAACCGGTTGAACTGAGCCGATTGGTTGGCAAATGCTCGAACCGGGACAGTGCCGTGCTGGTCTTTTTATTTGCCCCGCTGCCCTGGCGGAAGCGCGAAGAACTGGGTTTATACTGTCGGCGCGAGGGGCATACTTTTCTGGTGTTCGACGAGTTGTTCCTACTCTACCTGCTCACTTATGCAGAGCCCACCCAGCGGCTGGGGCTGTTTTTCCGCCTGCAACTACCCTTTATCCAGTACAATCCCTACCTGGTCAGTGGTAAGATTCCTTCGGAAATGTTTTACGGCCGTGAGGATGAAAAACGGCGGCTAGTAAGCCATCAAACGGACGGGGCCATCATCATATACGGTGGCCGACAGCTTGGTAAAACGATGCTGCTACACCAAGCCGTGCGTGAAAACCACCGACCGACGGAGGAGCATTACGTCGTGTTTCTGGACATTTACCAGCTAGGCCGAGATATTAAAGAAGTCAGCCGTATCGGCTACGAACTGATGCAACTGTGCAAGGCTCAAAAAATCGGGACCTGGCCGACTACTTGGCGGGAGAATTTAACCCTGCGGCGGTTTTTGGATCACCTGACCGATTGGGTGCTGAGCGAAAATTCCCGCCGGCTGCTGATTCTGCTGGATGAGGCAGACGAATTGCTCGAACAGGATGCCGCGAATGACTTTGCGGTGGTTAGTGAGTTTCGTAATGCCATGCAGAAGACCGAGTTGCGCCTGAAAGTCGTTTTCTCAGGTCTGCACAACGTACAGCGAACCCTTAATCTTCCCAATCAGCCGCTGGTGCAACTGGGCAAGCCTATGAACATTGGCCCGCTGGCGCCTGAGCAGGGCATTGACTTAGTGCGCACGCCGCTGGAAAGCATGGGGTTTTGCTTCGGCCAAATCGACGATACCGGTACCTATCAGGCAACGGATGCGCTCATTGACCAGATTGCGGTTGAAACCAATTACTATCCCAGCTTGATTCAGATTTTCTGCCATCGGCTGCTGGAAGGGCTGTATAAGCGTCAACAACGACAGCAGGCGCTGCTTACGCAAATCACTGAAGATGATGTGCAGCGAGCTTCACAGGATGCCCGCGACGAAATCAAGAACCGTTTCAACCTAACGCTGGACCTGAACCCGCGCTACCGGCTGCTGGCCTACATCATTGCGGATTTTACCACGCAGGCGGCTGGTCCCGTGGCAACGCTGCGGGGACTGTTGCCGGGTGAGGTGCGTGAGTGGGCCCTGGAATACTGGCCGGCCGGCTGGAAGATCCGCCATGAGGAGAGCTATTTTAAGGCCCTACTCGACGAGATGGTGGAACTGGGTGTACTAGAAAAGAGCACCACAGGGCAGGAAAGCCGTCATTATCGGCTGCGTACCGCCAACGTAAGGGCTCTGCTGGGCACTCCGGAGGAAATCCGCCATGTGCTGAGCAAGTTTGAAACCGAGTTACCGAATGCTGGCTATATGCCCAGCATAGTACATGCTGACTTTCCAGGCGCGAAGTCTGCGCATCATAATTTCCGCGGCCCTCTCACGGTTGAAACTGTTCGTCGACTGGACGGAGAAGCGGGCGTAAGCATCGTGTGCGGAACCAGAGCAGCGGGCCTGGAGCTGGTAGAAGAATTTCTGTCTCGCCGGTTTAAGGGGCGGTATGAGTTGGTAGAAAACTCAACTACGCAGTTTGCCCAGCTGGAAACCTGCCTGGAAAAATACCTGACGGATAAAACTGCCCAAACGGTACAGGTGGTGCTGGTAAAAGGCAACTGCACCGGTAAGCTGATCGAGCAAACCCTAAAAGCCGTGCTCCCCAGCAAAAAGCATAAGGCAAAACGACCTGTGCACGTGGTGTTTGAAATGGACCCGGATACCGTACGGCGCTTTCTGTCAGCGGACATTACACTGGAGCGACTGCAGACGGCAGGGGTAGAAATTATTCCGCTGACTCCGTGGGAGCCGGCAGCGGTGAAGGATTGGCAGCACAAGGAAATGATAGCGGACAGCCACTGGAAAAAGTCGTCTCGGTAACGGGGGGCTGGCATCTACTGCTGCACGATTTCTATCAACTGGAAAAGGAGAGCCAACAGCCGGAGACCCATTTGCGCCGCATCAGCGAGAATGTAGAATCGACCCAGTATCGGGAGTTATTCCACGTATCATCCATGTGGCCCTTTTTGCGGGAACTGGCCCGTAGCTGGCAGCTAGAACCCTTCGGTCTGGAGGAAGCTGAGGTTGCTAATAGTGACGCTCTGTCCCTGGATGATTTACAACGGGAACTGCGCTGGGCGGAACTCCTGCGGCTTATCCAACCGCGCCCCGAGGGACGTTATCAGTTTGACCCGGTGGTAGCTAAGGTTCTGGCTCATGGCACTTGAATGGTGGCAGATGCCCGGTCCCGCGACCCTGATACAGCAAGTATTGGATGATTTAGAAAGCGGCCAATGCGTGGTGGTAGGCCTGCCGGAATACGCTCCCACAGAATTCCGGCAGGCCTTGGCCAAGGCAGCCGATCTGGCCCGAATTTCCCGCGACTGGTACAGCCTCCCCACTCCCCCGCTACCAGGGCAACCGTGGCTAACCTGGTTGTGGGAGCAATGGCATGGGACTGAGGGAGAGGCATGCCCGCCCCACATGACGACGGCGCAATTGCTGGCCAAGCCGTTTGACCGCGCCGGTGGCATCTGGGAGCTGCCCGACGTATCCGGCTGCGCACCTGCTGAATGGCTGAAGTTTTTGCAGAATTACCAGCAAGCACTCCAGCAAGTAAGCCGGCTGCACCGCAATGTGCTGCTTGTGGTTGTGGAGGATTCATTCGGCCTGACCCAGCTGCCCCGGCGTAACCAACCGCAACTCGCCTTTCACCGCTATCAACAGCAACTTACCCAGCTGGATATGCTCTTGTTTTTGAGCAGGGTGGCTCCGAAAGCAGACAGTGCCATTGAGAGGGAATTATATATTCACACAGTTGCGGCGCTGTTTCCCGCAGATGCCGAATGTGCCTTGGCCCTCCTTCAGGAAATGCCCTTAACTCCCGAGCAGATAACGGAGTTTCTGGAAGCCCGGCAACGAGAACGTAGCTGGTGTTCCACCACCGAACTACCAGCTACCAACTCAGACGACGCATGGTCTCGGGGTGTAGATTGTTATGTGGATAGTAGGCCCATCCGGCACATCTGCGCGCCGGCTGTGGCCTCGCTGGCCGCGTGTGTGCGGCAAGCACAATGGCTGGCCCAAGTGCGGGTATTATTGCCATGGATAGAGCAGCAACGATGGCAATTGCTGCACAATACCGAACTGCGGCACTACCTGCGGACCCAACTGCAGGAAACTCCTTATGAGAAAAAATTTGGCGAAGAGCCCAACATGCGCGTCGTTAAAGTATCGGATCCTGACCGGCTGGAGCCAGCGCAAATGCTTTACGTTTTACAACGGCGACATAGACCGAGAGAGGGTGCCACAACTTATCTAAAGAGCACTAAACTGCACCGGAAGCTGGAAACCCTGTTGGAATGCCGGAATGAAATAAGCCACCTCTCACCCTTGTCAGAAAACCAGATTGTAAGCTTGCTGACCGTTGGGGAATAGCAGCGACCGGGTGGGCAACGGCCCCGTTTTGCCAGGATGTTAATTCCAGCAGAACGGGGCCGTGGACTTATTGAGGTGGCGGCATCAGGCCGCCATCCGGCTCTCCTGCTGGTAGAAGAACTCAAATAGGACGGTGCTCTTCTCCTCTACTTCCTCCGGGGAGTAGGACTCGGGCAGGCCCTGCTCCTCGTTGTACAGAAAGTCGAAAATGAAGGTGCGCACCTCGGCTTTGGTGGCCTCGGTATCGCGCCAGTGCTGCTTTAGCTTCTCGCGCTGCAGGGCCTCCAGCAGCTCGTGGGCTACCTTCTTCAGCTTCTCGTACTCGGCGGGTTTCAGGTTGGGCTTGCGCAGCTGGTCGTAGAGGGCCAGCTCCGGCTCGCTGAGGCCTTCGGCCACGGCGCGCTGCTGCTCCTGGCTCAGGCTCTGGGCGAAGGTCAGCAGCTGCTCGAAGGTGTCCTCTATCGTTTGCCGCTCCTTCTCGTGGTTGTAGTCGGCAATGATTTCCTGATACTTGGCGTTGAAGTCGATGCGGGCCGGGTTCTGGGCCACCATCTGGTGCAGCTGGTCCTCTACTTCCTGCTTGAGCTGCTGGGTGAGGGTGTTCTTTTTCTCCGACTTGGCAAACTCCTGGCGCAGGCGCTCGAAGTTGATTTTGCTCATGTCGTAGAGCTTCTGGTAGCCTGCCAGCGGCTCAGCTACGGCCGTCACGGCCTTGTCTACCACGTTCTGCATCTCGCGCAGCAGGGCGGTGATATCGGCCCGTTCCCGGTCTTCGTCCAGCTTCTTGCTGATGATGCGCAGCGCGTCGTACTCCGTCAGGTAGGCGTGTACGCCGGCCACGTTCACGCAGGCTTTCAGCCGCAGTTCGGCCTCGCGGTTCAGGGCCTGGTAGTGCTTGCGGGTTTCCTCTTTAGCGTTCAGCAGCTCGGCGGCCCGCACAATGGCCGCATTCACCCCGAAACCGGTAGCAGTCAGCAGGTCGTTCAGCTCGAAGCCGTGGGTGAGCAGGTGCTGACGGGCGGCCTGCAGGCTCTGGGCCAGCTCCGCCAGCAATTCCGCATCCGGCTTAATGGGCGAGTCGCGGGGTGGGTCGCCTATATCACCGCCATCGTCGCCACCTCCCCCCGGACCATCTGGGGTACCGCCCCCGAAGGTGGCCAAAGCTTCGCGCAGGCTTTTCAGAATACCGCTGTAGTCCACCACCAGCCCGTTGGTTTTGTCCTGGTACACGCGGTTGGCGCGGGCAATGGCCTGCATCAGGGTGTGGGCTTTCAGGGGCTTGTCGAGGTAGAGGGTGCCCAGGCTGGGCACGTCGAAGCCCGTCAGCCACATGGCGCATACGAAGGCCACCCGGAACGGGTGCTGGTCGTCCTTGAAGGCCGTTTCCACGTCCACGCGCTTGCCGTCGGCCAGCTCGAAGCCCTGCTTGAGCAGCGCGCGGTGGGGCTCAATCTCGATGTCCCAGCGCTGGAAGGTGGCCACCTCGTTCTGCTCCTCCGAAATCACCACGGCCATGCGGGTCTGCTGCATCCAGGCCAGCTTGCGCTGGAGCTGAGGCAGCTCCTGGTCGTCGTCGCACTTGCTGATTTGCTGGGCCAGGGCCACTTCCTTTTCCTGCCAGAAGCGCTGCACCATCTCGAACATGCGCACGGTGGTCACCTTATCCAGGGCCACGAACATGGCCTTGCCGCTCTCCCAAGCCGTGCTGTAATGCTCCACGAAGTCGCGGGCAATGGGCTCCAGGCGCGAGGTGGCCGTGAGGATGGGATAGGCGCGGGCCAGGGCTTTTTCCAGCTGGCTGCGCTGGTCGGCAGTCAGGTCGTGGGCGTCTTCCAGCCGCTCGATGGCGGCGGCCAGCTCGGTGTTCACCTCCGTGTTGTTGAGCTGGAGCTTCTCGCCGCGGCTGTCGTAGTACAGCGGCACGGTGGCCCCGTCCTCCACGGCCCGCTGGAAGTTGTAGGTGGAGATGTAGTCGCCGAAGATGCGGCGCGTCAGCTCGTCCTCCTTGAACAGCGGCGTGCCCGTGAAGCCGATGTACTGGGCCTGGGGCAGGGCTTGGCGCATGTTGATGGCCAGGCGGCCGTTCTGGCTGCGGTGGGCCTCGTCGCTCATCACTACCACGTCCGGGCGGCGGGTGTAGGGGTCCTCGGCCGTGACGGTCTGGTTGAACAGGTTGATGAGCGAGAACAGGTAGGGCTTATCCTCCTGAAACATACGCTTCAGGTCGCGGCCCGAGGCCGGGCGGCAGGGGTTGGCGTCGTTGTTCACCACCCCGCAGCCGGCGAAGGTTTTGTAAATCTGGTTGTTGAGGTCGGTGCGGTCCGTTACCACCAGGAAGGTGAAGTTGCCAGGCAGCTTGCGCCGCACTTTCTCCGCAAACAGCACCATGCTGTAGCTCTTGCCCGAGCCCTGGGTGTGCCAGAACACCCCCAGCTGCCCGGCTCGCTCGGCGGGCTGCTCGTGGCGGCGGCGCACCACCTCCACGGCCCGGTTCACGCCCAGGAACTGGTGGTTGCGGGCCACAATCTTCACCAGCTTGCCGGCGCTGTCGTCGAACAGAATGAAGTTCTCGAACAGGTCCATGAAGTTGGCCCGCTGGCATACCCCGTTGAGCAGGGTTTCCAGGTCCACGGCGCCGGCGTCCTGCTCGTGCAGGCGCTTCCACTCGTGGAAGTGCCCGAACTTACTGCTCATGCTCCCGATGCGGGCCTTGTCGCCGTTGGAGAGCAGCACCAGGGCGTTGGCGTCGAACAGGTGCGGGATGGTGTCCTTGTAGTCGCGGATGTTCTCCTCGTAGGCCGCCCGCAGGGGGCGGTTCACGTTCTTGAGTTCCACCAGCAGCAACGGCACCCCGTTCACGAAGCCGATGATGTCGGGGCGGCGGCGGTACGTGGGGCCCTGCACCCACAGCTCGCGCACGGCTAGGAAGTGGTTGTGGGCGGGCTCGTCGAAGTCGAACACCCGCAGGCGGGTTTTCTCCAGCTGGCCCTCGGGCGTGCGGTACTCCACCAGCACGCCCTCCCGGAACTGCTGGTAGCGGGTGCGGTTCAGGGCCACGTCGTGGCGCTGGAAGCTGGTTTCGGTGAGGTGGCGGATGGCCGTTTCGTAGGCTGCCGCCGGCAGCGCGGGGTTCAGTTGCTCCAGGGCCTGGCGCAGGTAGGCCGTCAGGTACACCTCGCGCTGGCTGCTGCGGCCCAGGTTGAGCTGCCGGGTGGCGGGGTCGTAGCCCAGGGGCGCGGGGGAGGCCAGCACTTCCTGGTCCTGGGCGTACACCGAGTGCCAGCCCAGCTGGTCGCGCAGGTGGTCGGCCATGGTTTTCTGGACCAGCTGGTCCTCGCTCATCTTGTTCATACGGCTAGTTCCCCGCTCATCAGGCGAGGCAGTAATAGGTCACGGGCTTGTTGAAGCTTTTGAGTTTGCTGTTGCAAAATTAAAATCTGAGCAAAAACGGGCTTGCAAAAGCCTTCGAAAGCTTGTAGCAATGCTTTGTTTGGAAGTAGAAGTTCAAGGCTACCAAACTTACTCTTATTAACATTAGGCATTGTTGCACCACCGCCTACTGCTTCCAATCTTGGCTTTAACGCCCTCAAAGTGAAGAAGGCAAAATAGGTGGCCGTTTCATCATGCGTAATTACCGCGTTGATCTGCTGATTAGTCTGAGAAACGCCCGGCGATAAGGAGACGACGCCAAGTTTAGCGCCAATACAGGCAACTAGAATGGCATTTTTCGGCAAATACTTTTTCGGCTGGATATCAGCTCCTTCTTTCGATAAACTTGATTCTGTTTCAATTACATACACGTTTCCGTGCATATCAGGCGTTTTTATGAATGGCACATCTTCTCCATAATAGCTGGCCCTTGTCGTATCAGGGGTCTTGCCAGTAATTATTTCACCAATGTCCTCTACTTTACTTTTCGCCCACCCCTGCGGCACGCCCTCCACCACGGGCGTATGCTCGTGCCCCGGAAACTGCAGGCGCACAAACCACTCCTCATACAGCAGCCGCGCCGCCTTTTCCAGCAGGGCAATGCGCTTGCGGTTGTTGTCGATGAGGTCGTCGTAGGCGGAGAGGATGGCGGCTATGCGCTGCTGAACAGGAAGCGGGGGAAAGCGGATATCCAGTTCGTGAAGAATATTCCTATTTAGCCCCGGAACTGCCCCAGCACTATTCTGCCCGCTTAGATTTAGGGTTCTGAGAAAATAGCTAACGAATCGCGCATCGTTACCCTTAAAATCTGAAACATACAGTGTCGTATTCAACGGCCAGTATGGCTCATTTACATAGAAAACCTGTCCTAGCGTTCCATATCGGCCTGTTACAACGCCGGGGCCACTTCGCATAGCCTCGTTATGGTAGTCAGTGACACCGGATGATGAAATAACAGGGACGTTTCCTACAATTCTAGCTTGGTTAGGAAGGTCGTAGCCCCTTTTCAGGGTAATAGCCTTTCCAAGCTTCATTCTTTCCCAACTCATACCAACTCCTCAAAATTCGTTTGAATAGTCCGCGCCAACTCGCCGGCTTCTTCGTTGAGGCCAGCCAGTTCCAGGTGCAGGTCGCGTAGCTCGGCCTCGAAGTCAAAATCTTCATCGGCTTCCACCGGGGCCACGCCCACGTAGCGGCCGGGCGTCAGGCTCCAGTCAGCGGCAGCCAACTCGGTTTGGTCCACCACCTTCACCAGCCCCGGCACGGGTACCAGCTCGGCGTCGGGGAAGCGGGTTTGCAGCCAGGCGGCCTGCCGGTAGAAGTAGGTGGCCTGTTGCAGCTGCTCGGCGGCGGCGTGGCGCTGCTCGTCCAGGGCCTTGCGGGTCTTGTTGAGGGCGCGGGTGTCCCAGCTGGTAGCAGCTTTGGCGTTCAGGGCCGGGCCTTCGGCCAGCTCGTAGGTGCGGGCGGCCAGCTTGGCCAGCAAATCCAGCTGCTTGCTCAGGCCCTTGCACTGGGCGGCCAGCGGCTCAAAGGCCTGCCGGGCCTGCTGCTGCCGGGCGTTTACCTGCGCGGCGTCTTCCGCCGGTGCAGCCGCGGCGGCCGGCGGCGCAAACAGGCTGGTCTGGCCGGTAGCGGCAGCCGGGGCCGCCGTGGACGGAGCCGTTACGTGGGCCCAGGTGGCGGCGTAGGTCTTGAGGGCGGCGGTCAGGGCCGCGCGGTCGTGCTGGTAGCCGCGCCAGGCCACTTCCCACTCTTCCACGGCCGTGGTCAGGGTGTCGAGGCCCTCGGCGGCGGCGCCCAGCCCGTCGAGGAACTCGCGGGCCGTGTCCAGCAAGGTAGTCAGGCTGTCTTCGGCGGGGGCCAGGGCGGCCGGCACCAATTCGCCCTCCTGCGTGAGCTGGTGCAGGTACTCGCGCACCAGGCCCAGGTAGCGGGCGGTCTGGCCCCGGTACAGCCACATGATGGCCGTCAGGTTCTTTTCCTGCTCGGGCGTGAAGTCGTACACCTTGCGCGTCACCTTGCGGTACACGTTGCGGGCGTCCAGCATCAGCACCTTATCCTGCCGGTCCGCGGGCTTGCCCCGGTCCAGAAACCACAGCTCGCAGGGCACGGTGCGGGTGTAGAAGAAGTTGGAGCGGATGGCCACCATGGCGTCCACGGCCCCGCTTTCCACCAGCTTGCGGCGCACGTCCCGCTCGCCGTGGCCGGCGCTGCTGGTCTGGCTGCTCATCACGAAGCCCGCCCGGCCCTGGGGCTTGAGGTAGCTGTAGAAGTACGACACCCACAGGTAGTTGCCGTTGCTCACCTTCTTCTTGGCATTCACGCCCGGCAGCCCGAAGGGCAGGCGCTTATCGGCTTTCACCTTCTCGGCGTCCACCTCGTCCACGTTGAAGGGCGGGTTGGCCATCACGAAATCGGCCTTGCCCAGCAGCTCGTGCTGGTCCTCGTAGAAGGTGTTGCCTTCAGCAATCTTGCCCTCCAGCCCGTGCACGGCCAGGTTCATCTTGGCCAGCCGGATGGTCAGCTCGGTTTTCTCCTGCCCCCGGAACACCACCCCGGCCTTGCTGGCCGTGGTGCCGCTTTCTTCCAGGAAGTGGGCCGTCTGCACGAACATGCCGCCCGAGCCGCAGGCCGGGTCCAGCACCACCCCGTGGTTGGGCTCGATGAAGTTCACGATGGTTTGCACCAGGGAGGGCGGCGTGAAGAACTCGCCGTTGTCCTGGGCGCCCACCATGGCAAACTTCATCAGGAAGAACTCATAGATGCGCCCCAGCACGTCGCCACCCGCCTCGCGCAAACCTTCGTCGTTGAAGGTCTTGAGCAGGCTGCGCAGCAGGTCCGTGTCGAAAATCTGGTAGTCCTTGGGCAGCTCGCCGGCCAGCATCTCGGGGTAGTCGGCCTCAATGGCGTCCATGGCGTCGATGATGGCCTGGGCCACATCCTGCCCGTCGGGCAAGCTCAGCAGGTGGTCGTACTGGGCCTCCGGCCGCAGGTACAGCGCGCCCTTGCGGGTAAAGTCGTCCTTGGTCAGCGCCCGTTTCTGACCGCCGCGGCTGGGCAGCTCTTTCTCAATTTCCGGCTTCACCTGCTGGAAGCGGTTGCTGGCGTGGCGCAGGAAAATCAGCCCGAGTACGGGCATGGAGTATTGGGTGGAGGTCAGGCCCGAATTGGCCCGGAGCTGGTCGGCACCGTTCCAGAGGCGCTTTTCCAGTTTTTCAATGGAGGTCATAGAGAGGATAAGCAGCGAAAGCCGGTGATTGGGTAGCAGATTGCCCGGTCTACAAACATAACAGCCCCCATCCTGAAACTAACCAAGCTATAGGCTTTGCCAAGCTTTTTTTGAGAACAACTGCTTTCATGAGACACGGGATATGTTGGGACAGGGCTTTACATTTGCTTTTCCAGGCCATCATTTATTCCCGCCCTCCTTCGCCTATTCACTACCTGCTATGCACATAACCCACGGCTACCATACCGTTCGGGATACCGAAGACCCAGATAAGATTGAGCGAGACGCCCCCTTCAAATGCACCAGGTCGGATGCCTGGTTGTCGGAGGGCTACTACTTCTGGGAAAAGGACCTGGAGCGTGCCCACCAGTGGGGTAAGGGAGCGTACAAACAGCGAGAAGGCGTGGATTATGTAATTCTGCGGGCGGAGCTGACGCTGGCCCGTATGCTGGATTTGGTAGGTGACCCGGAGCACCAGAAATTCATGCGGGATATGGTGAACGTGATGCGCCAGGAAGACCCGACGTGGCGCGCCAGCAACCAAGACCCACCGCTGGGTACGATACTTGCGCTGTTGCGGCTACGGGCCAGCAAGAGTCAGGCGGCATTGTTTCCCTACGACTCGGTGCGAGGGCAGGACCACCCCAAGCCGACCCAACACCGATTTGTCCGACGCAGGCAGCCAGACAATGGTTCTGACAACCTTATCGACCTAAACCCACGCGTCCAGATTTGTGTGTTCCATAAATCTGCCGCAACTTTGCAGAACGTACGTATTGTTTTCCCGGAACATTACGTATAATTCGGTCGTTATTACGACACCAACCATTTTTCCATTCTGCCTTATGCAAGCCGCCCTCAACCCCGTGGAGCTGCTGCGCGAGTACTTGCGCACCACTTCCCCCCAGGAGTTGGCCGCTGAGTGGGCCTCCGTCGAAGACATCGGTAAGGAAGGCCCCACGCTCTCGGAAGTATTACGCCTCGGCACGCTGTTTTATCCGGTGCTGCCCCCTGAGAAACACGTTGAACAAGAACAAACCGAACTCCTCCCCAACCGGGAGGAGTTTTGTTTTTAGCAGGGCTTCGTATCATTGCAGTCCGTTTACCTATCTACCTTCTCCCCCTATTCTCCATGGATCAGCCCATTGCCCGGTTTTCGCTGCAAGGCATTCAAGTAAAAGAAAGCTACTTTACGCAGTCGGCCGAGGCCTCTGGCCAAGACTTTGCCGTGGATACAGAAGTTGAGGGAATTGTAAACGAAGCCACCCGCACTTTTCAACTGCACCTGCGGGTGCGGGTATCTGATGAGCAGGAAAGCTTTGAGGCTCGAATTCATCAGGTAGGCAACTTCGTATTCGATAGGGATATTGAGGAGAAGGTGCTTACCAATTTCTTCGTGATAAACGCGCCAGCCATGCTGTTTCCGTTCGTGCGCTCCTACATTGCCTCGCTGACAGCGCTGTCGGGCTACGAAACTATCCTGCTGCCGGCACTGAACCTGCAGTCATTGGGGGAAAGCCTACGGGACAATATCAAGTATGAGCAGACGGAGCAGGACGATCAGCCTGCCACTGAATAGAAATTGAATTTACGGTAAAACACTGCGGCTTGGCAGAAGATAGATTATCTTCTGCCAAGCCGCAGTGTTTTTCAAGCTATCTAAGATTCTAATCATGCACCGAGATGCTTTGAGTGCTCAATCCCCCACTTCTCAGCGAAGCGGCGGGTGGCCTGCTGGTGGCGGCGGATAATCTGCTGTTGAGCGGCTTCGGAGGGCTGCCAGTCGGGCCGGGGGTGGCGGTGGATGGCCTGCTGCACTTCCTGGCGTTGCTGGGTGGCTTGTTCCATACTCAGCAGGCCGCGGCGGTATTTCTGCTTGATGAGGGTGAGCTTGTCGCGCAGGTGTTGGGCGTTGGGGTGGCTGGCGGGAATCATCAGGGCCACGGACTGCACCAGCGCGGGGGCGGCCTGCTGCAGCTGGTGGAGGGTGACGGCCTCCTGGCTGATGGCTTGGGTTTTCCGGTCGAGGTGGCCGTTTTCCAGATGCCGGGCCTTCTTGTCAAAATACTGGCTGATGAGGCCGTAGATGGTGGCCGGGTCGAGGGCGTTGAAGAATCTGGTGCCGGTGGTGCGGGCCTGTTTCAGGGCCAGAATGAGGTCCTTGACGCTGTCGTGGGTGTAGGTCTGGGCCAGCGTGTCGGCCAGCTCCAGGATGTCGGCGGCGTCGGGCTTGTCGGCCACGCGCACGCTGTCGACGAAGGCGCGCAGGATGACCACCAGCAGTCGCACCACCACCTCCTCCCCTAACGTCCGCTTCAGCTGGAACAGCTTGGGGGCGGCGGCGGCCTGGGTGGGCGTGAGGCCCACCGACACCTCGGCCAGCATCAGGCGGGCGGCGGGGTTGGAGGTTCTGGCCAGCTCACCTATCCCACTTGGAGACGTAGCCAGTGCCAGCAAGGCCGCTTCCGGCCGGTTGCTGGTGGAGGGTGCCATCGGGGCGGCGCTGGACGTTCGGAGCGAGTTTGAGGCGGTTTTCATGGGCATCGTTGAGGAAGAATTGCGTGGCGCAGGCTTTCCAGTCGCGGCGCCGGGGCGGCTCTCCGGTCTTCCGGTCGCGCCAGGCCTGAATCCTGGCGTGGTAGAAGCGTAAGTCAGCCAGCTGGTAGTCGGTACCGTCGAAGGCCTGAATGAACTTCTCCACGTCGGCCAGCTCGGACTCGGCAAAGGGTACTTCGGGAAGCTGCTGCCGGCCCCGCCGGGCCGGGCGGTCGGGGTGGCTGGCTTGGCCGGTGGCAGCTGCGCGAATGGCGGCCTGCTTTACCCCCTTCTTTTTTGCGCAACTTTTTCTTTGGGGGCTGCGCCTGGGGACGAGCCTGCACCGTCAGGCGGGGTGATGTCGTCGAGCAGTTCCGCGCCTGAAAGCCCTTCCCCTTCCAGCACCGCTATTTTTTTTGGTGCGGGGCGGCGGCGCCGTTTACACCGTTTACACTACAACCTGTTTTACCATATAAGGAGGGTTGGCCCACTTCTGGTACAACCTCCCCCGATTGGTCGGCCCACTTCTGGTACAACCGTTGTCCCACTTCTGGTACAACCTCAGCAGGTCCAGTCGTACCACTTCTGGTACAACCGGCGGGCTTTGGTTGTCCCACTTCTGGTACAACCTCTCCCGTTACCTGAAGCCGTACCGCGCTGCCGCCGCTGTGGCTCGGGAGGTAGACAATCATGCCCCAGGCGTGGAGGTCCTGCAGGGTGCTGAGGTAGGTTCCCCGGTTGCCGATGTGAGCGGCGGTCATCACCTCAGCCCGGTTGAGGGGCAACTCGTAGGGGAAGCGGGCGGCGTTCCACTGGTAGAACAGGGCCCAGTAGAGGCTGACGTGGTGGGGCCGAGCCTCGGGGCGGGCGCTCAGGCGCTCGTGGGCGGCGCGGGTGTGCTGTACGTAGTTCATGCATGGGCCGCGCTGAGGGGAATGAAGGGCTCGTCAATAGCCGTGAAGCCACCGGCCGGAGCGAACAGTTCCAGTTGCTTGCCGGCGTCACGGTGCTTGCCGCGCAGGGCGGCTTCCACTTCCGTCAGGGCCTCCTGCACAGCGGTTTCCAGCAGGCCGGCGTAGGCGTATTCGGAGCCGGTTTCGTCGTCGTAGGCCACGTAGGGACTGGTGAGGTTAAGCACCCGGTTGCCGGACAGGCGGCGCTGGCCGATGAGCGTGACCCCTCCCCCGCCGCGGCCCAGGCTCAGGCCCGTAACGGTGAAGCTGTCGAAGTGCGCGGGCAGCTCCTCGGCCTCGTCGTCGGGCCAGAAGTCGGGCGTTTCGGTCAGCTGCTCGCAGAGCAGGCACAGGTGCGGGATGAGGCGGGCGAAGCGGTGCTGCAGGTCGGGGTGGATCAGCTCCGGGCTGGTGAGCGTGAAGGCGCGGGCCGGGGCCTCCGGGTCGCGCTGCTCGGTGAATTCGCAGAGCAGCTGGTAGTCCTTAATTTTCGCTTTCTGGATGCGGATGAGGGACATGACGGCCTCGGGGCCGACGATGGGGGCGAGTTGCTGGTTCATACCGGTTGGGAAGCGGGATGGTGGGCGTGAAAGACGGCGGCCGAAAAGCCGCGGGGCGTGAGGCTGCGCAGGTTGGCGCGGTTCTTCGAGCCGGATACCTTGTCGACCAGGGAGCCCTGCACCGGAAAGACGGGGCGCTTTTCCGGCATCCGGAAGCCGTGGCCGGTCCAGAGGCAGGTGCGCTTGGTGTAAGCCTCGGCTTCGGGGTCGGGGAGCCAGCCGGCGTATTCGCAGGGGTCGAACTGGTAGTCGGGCTCGCGCCAGTAGTGGCGGAGCTGGCCGCGGGGGTTTTCCAGGAAGTAGGGCGCGCCCAGGCGGTGGCAGAGGTCGGCGGCGGCGCCCACCAGGTCGAGGGCGGCGGCCAGGGCCCGGATACCTTTTACCCGGAACAGGTGGGCGCCGGCGTTGCTCAGGTCGGTGCAGGGCGGGAAGGCGGCCACGAAGGCCACGGGGCCGGGCGGGGGCACGAAGCGGCGCACGTCGCCGCCGACCAGGCAGACGTTGCCCTGCCACGTTTCGCCGGGCGGGTGCTGCACGTCGACGCAGTAGCATGTGTAGCCGGCGGCCGCCCAGGGTGCCGTGAAGCGGCCGGAGTGGTCGAACAGGGAAATAACGGCCGTGCTCATGCGGTGGCCGACAGCGGGTGGCGGTTGTAGCGGTTCTGGTAGCGCGTGAGCTCGGCGCGGCGGAAGCCCCACTCCTTCTCGTTGATGCGCACGCCGGTAATGCGTTTGGCGCGGCGGGCCTTGCGCAGCCCATCGGGCTGCATGCCCAGGAAGGCGGCGGCCTGGCGCACGTTCAGGATTTCCTCGGCGGCGGCATCAGTGGCCGCCGTGGCAGCCTGGGTGGCCTGCTCCAGCTTGTCGAGGCGGCCGACAAGCTGCCGCCACTCCTGTTCGGGGATAATGACAACGGCTTGCATGGCTACGCTTCGTCTATGAGCTGGCGGGCGCGTTCCTGCACCTGGCGGCGGCGGGCAAACTCCTCTTCGGCCACCTCCAGGAAAGTATCGGCTACCTCCTTGCGGGCCCCGTCGTCGGCGATAATCTGGTAGAGGCGCGACTGGCTGAGCTTGATGCCGCGGTCCTGCAGGCGGGTGAGCGTATCGGCAATAACGCTGTGCCGGCGGCCGAGCTTTTGTAGCACCTGCTGCAAAACTCCCGGCTTTTTCTCCTTCTGTTCCATACTTTTTCCTGTAATTTTGTATATTGCTTAAGCAAGCATTATTGCTTTGTGATGCAATTATAAATACACCACAAAGCAATAATACATCAAAACAGGAAATAAAATGCAAAAGCCTGATAGCCAGTCAGAAAAAAAGCCTGAAGTAGTGCAGCGCATTCAGCAGATACTCACGCACTTCGGTCTGAACGCCAGCAGCGCCACGCAGAAACTGGGCTACAGCACAACCAGCAAGCTCTATAACATCCTGAAAGGCTCGGAACCGAGCTACCCTACTTTGGTGGACTTTCTGCGGCAGTGGCCGGATTTGTCGCCGGAGTGGCTGATGCTGGGTCAGGGCCCGATGCTGCGCGGTGAAAGCGGCGCTGCGGGAGTCGTGGCGGTGCAGCGGCCGGCCGTCAGCGGCCGGTCGGTGGTAAACAGCGGCGGCGTGCTGGTGGTGACGGTGGACCGGGAGGGCACCGACAACGTGGAGCTGGTGCCGGTATCGGCTCAGGCAGGCTACACGCTGCAGCACAACGAAGCCGTGTTCGTGCAGGATTTGCCGCGCTACCGGCTGCCGCTGTTTGAGCGGGGCAAGTTCCGGGCCTTCGAGGTGGCCGGGGATTCGATGACGCCCACGCTGAACCACAACGACATTGTGGTGTGCAGCTACGTGGATAACTGGCGGCTCCTGATTCCGGATGACATCTACGTGGTGGTAACGTCGGAGTCGGTGATGCTGAAGCGGATTCGCAACCGGATTTCCACCCTGGACGAGGAAGTATTGCTGTTCTCGGATAATCCGCACCGGCGGCCCTACCCGATGGATACGGCGGACATCACGGAGCTGTGGCGCGTGCGGGGCTACATCAGCACGTTCCTGCCCTCGGCCCCCGATGTGACGGCGGAACGGCTCTGGGAGATAATTGAGACGCTGGGCTTCGATAAAGGGGACATCCGGCGACGTCTGGAAGAAGGCGCCTCAAATTAAGCCACAGTTGAAAACGCCCTGCTTTTGGTAGCGGGGTAAGTAATTGAAGATGCGTGCTTTAGAGTGCGTCGGATTTTAGAGAGTGAGCCCCGACAGGAGGCTCATTCGAATAAAGCTCGTTGCAAATCACTGATTTGCAACGAGCTTTATTCGTTTATAACGACTGCAGGCGTTGTGTAGGACGACGAAAATCGTGTCAAGGCACCCGCGCAAACTCCACCACCCACACCCATTCGTTGCGGGCCCACGCGTCGGGGTAGATGGAATCAAACAGGCCCTGGAATGCCCGTACGGCGCTATCGTACCAGCGGAAGCCATCGGCAGCACGAGCGGCGGGCTCGACGCCGCCCCATTGCTCGCTGCCCTGCTGCAGCCGAAAGCCCAGGCCCTCTTGCCGGGCCTGGGCTTCGGTGATGCCACGCACCTGCTCCAGCTGAATACTGACCACCCGCAACCGGCAGTCCGGGGCTTCCTGCACATGCAGCACGGTACCGGCCGGCCCGAAAGGGCACGGCACGGGTGGCAGCAGGTCATCTGGCGCGTGGCGGTCGGCAAACAGCGCGCCGGCCGCCGTCAGGGCCCGCAGGCCGTAGCGCCCGGGGTCCTGGCGCAGCTGCAGCGTGGGCGCCAGCCGGCGGCGGGTGACGGTTTTGCGACCGGCCAGCACGGCGGCCAGCATGGCCGGATTGAAGGAAATACTATCCATCAGCGTAGCCCAAACAGGCGTCCTTGGCCCTGAAACAGCCTGTTACTGTACCGGCCCGTTATCGATGCCGGCTTCCAGCACCTGCTGCACGGCGGAAGGTACGGCAGAGAGCAGGTCGAGGCCGGTGGCCGCCTCAATGGCATCAACGCTGGTGCGGTACTGGCCCCAGTTGGTGCTCAGGCTGTTGTCGTTGGGCGTGTCGATGGCAATGACGCGGGTGCCCGCCGTAACGCGGGTGGCGTCCGACTCGCCCACCGGCAGCACCACCACCACCTTCCAGATGCGGGCCGGCACCGTTACGCGGCCCTGGTCGAGGGTGGTTCTGGCCCCCGACGAGCCCACGCCCCCCGTCCCGTATTGCCCCATAATAACGTAGAGCTCGTTGCCGGAACCCAACAGGGAGCGGGTGTAGTCTTCCAGATTGGCCCAGGTTTGCTGGTTGTTGCGCGGGGCCTGCGGAATCATGTTGGTCATCAGGAACGTGGCCGAGTTGTCGGGCACCGTGTTGGTGCGGTCGGCGCTGGGGCAGTTGTGGCCCCGGTCGAAGCCCGACCCGGAGTAGCTGGTGGCCTGCACCTGATACCAGCCGGCTGGCAGCGTGGCGTCGGCGCGGAAATCATCCTGCCGGGCCGCCGATCCGCGCCAGCTCAGGTCGAGGTGCCAGCTCACCCAGTTGGGGATGCCCCGCTCCCGGTGGTAGCTGAGCGCGTACTGCGGTTTGCTGAGCAAGTAGTTGGTGGGCTGCGCCGGATCGGCGGTAGCGCCGCTGGGGTTGCCGAGCGTCAGGTGCTCGGGCAGCGGCTGCACGGGCGGGGCAGGCGTAACGGGCGGCGAGGCGGGAGTCGGGTCCTGGGTGGTAGAGCAGGAGGCCACGGTGAGCAGCCCCAGCAGCCCCCAGACGGGCAAACTGAGCGAGCGGTACAGCATCAGACGGGATAAAGCAAAGGTGTGTAGCAGAGAGCGGAAGCACAAAGGTACCCTTTTGGGAGTTGGCCCGCGCGCCGCCACCTCGGCCCAGCCGGCGCGCCCGCGCCAACGCTGCGCGGGCAACTGCGTATTTGCTGCTACCTGCCATCTATTTCCGCCTGCATGAAGCTGCCCTCCATCCTACCCCTCCAACCCAGCGACACTGCCCCCGACGGCCTGCTGCCCGGTGGCTCGCCCCTTTCCGCACTGCGGGGCCGGCCCGTAGTGCTGGCCTTCGCGCCCGACGACTGGAACCCCGGCCACGCGCATCAGAGCGCCCTGTTTGCCCAGCTGCTGCAGGAGTTCGGCGAAGAAATAGCCTTCGTCGATACGGCCGCCGAGGGCTGGCACTCGCTGGACTGGCGCGGCACGCTGGCCGGGCAGTTTGGCGTGAGTGGCCAGCGGGCGCTGTTTCTGCTCGATGAGCAGGGCCTGATCCGCTGGTCGGCAGTCGTGGAGGCCGGCACCACCATCCGGGCCGGCCAGGTGCTGGCCGCGCTGGAAACCCTGAAAGCCCCGGCGGCAGCGGCCCCCACGGTTCCGGCCGAGGCGGCCGGCGGCGTGTCGCGGCGCACGTTCGTGACGGCGCTGCTGGCCACCGTGGCCCTGCTGCTGCTGCCCGGCACCGACATGGCCGCCGCCACGCCAGCGCCCGCCGACGCATCCGACGCGCCGGCGGCTCCCGCCGATACTGTCCCCGTTACGCTGCGCATCAATGGCAAAACGCACCGCCTGCAGCTGGAGCCCCGCGTGGCGCTGCTGGACGCGCTGCGCGAAAACCTGCACCTCACGGGCACCAAAAAGGGCTGCGACCATGGCCAGTGCGGCGCCTGCACCGTGCACCTCGACGGCCAGAGTGCCCTCTCCTGCCTGCGCCTGGCCGTCATGAGCCAGGGCCAGGAAATCACCACCATCGAGGGCCTGGCCACCGGCGACACGCTGCACCCCATGCAGACGGCTTTCGTGAAGCACGATGCCTTCCAGTGCGGTTACTGCACGCCGGGCCAGATTATGGCCGCCACCGCCCTGCTGCAGGACAAGCAGCAGCGCTCCGCCGTGGAAATCAGGGAGGCCATGAGCGGCAACCTGTGCCGCTGCGCCGCCTACCCCAACATCATTGCCGCCATCGAAGACGCCCAGCGCGCATAACCCCCGCTTATGAATCCTTTTCACTATCAGCGCGCCGGCAGCGCCGCCGAGGCGGTGGCCCTGGTGGCCCGGGAACCGGCCGCCACGTTTATTGCCGGCGGCACGTCGGAAGTCGATCTGCTGAAGGAAGGCGTGCATCAGCCCACCCGGCTGGTAGACCTCGCGGGTTTGCCGCCCGGCACCATCGCCCCCCTGAACGGCGGGCTGCGCCTGGGCGCCAGCGTGAGCAACAGCGCCGCCGCCGCCCACCCCGAAATCCGGCAGCGCTACACGGCTGTGAGCGAAGCCCTGCTGGCGGGCGCCTCCACCCAGATCCGCAACGTGGCCACCATGGCCGGCAACCCGCTGCAGCGCACCCGCTGCCCGTATTTCCGCGACCCCGGCCAGCCCTGCAACAAGCGCGTGCCCGGCAGCGGCTGCGCGGCCCTCGGCGGCCTCAACCGCATGCACGCCCTGTTCGGGGCCTCGTCCAGCTGCGTGGCCACCCAGCCCAGCGACCTGGCCGTGGCCTTGGCCGCCCTCGATGCGCAGGTGCAAACCACCGGCCCCGGCGGCAGCCGCACCATTCCCTTCCCCGACCTGCACCGCCTGCCCGGCAGCACCCCGCACCTGGATACGGTGCTGGAGCATGGCGAACTGATAACGGCCATCGACCTGCCGGCCTTCTCTGGCCGCTCGCACTACCTCAAGGTGCGCGACCGGGCCTCCTACGCATACGCGTTGGTGTCGTGCGCGGTGGCGCTGGAACTGGACGGCACGCGCATCCGGCGGGCCCGGATTGCGCTGGGCGGCGTGGCCCACAAGCCCTGGCGGGTGCCCGCCGCCGAAGCCCTGCTGGCCGGCCAGAAACCCACCGAAAAGCTGTTTCTGGCCGCCGCCGAGCGCGCCTTCGCCGAGGCCAAGCCGCTGGAGCACAACGGCTACAAAGTCCCGATGGGCCGCAACCTGCTGGTGCGGGCCCTGCTGGAAACCAGCGGCCTGCAGCCGCTGGCCGGCCCGGCCGGCACGGCCTTCGCCGCCAGCGTGGGCGGCATGGGCGGCCTCGTTTCTTCTCCCCGCTAATTTCTCAGGACTACTATGACAATGACGGAAGCCACCGGCCAGCCCCTCGACCGGGTGGATGGCCAGCTGAAGGTGACGGGCGCGGCCCGCTACACCGCAGAATGGGACGTGCCGGGCCTGGTGTACGGGGCCGTAGCCGTGAGCACCATTGCCCACGGCACCATACGCACCCTGGACACGGCCGCCGCACTGCGGGCTCCGGGCGTACTGGCCGTGCTCACCCACGAAAACGCCCCCCGCCTGCAGCCCATGCCCGAAAAGGTAGGCGAAACGCTGTTTCGGGGCGAAGGCGGCATCACGGAAACGCGCCAGCCTCTGCAGGATGCCACCGTGGAATATGCCGGCCAGCCCATTGCAATGGTGGTGGCCGCCACCCACGAGCAGGCCCGCCACGCCGCCACGCTCCTGCGCGTGACCTACGACGAACGCCCTCCGCAGCTCGACCGGCAGACCGCGGCCCGGCAGACCAAGCCGGAAACCTTTCTCGGCAGCAAGGAAGAAAAGCTGCAGGTCTCCATCGGCGACACTAAATCCGCACTGGCCGCTGCTCCGGTGAAGATTCAGCAGGTGTACGAGTCCGGCATCACCCACCATAGCCCCATCGAGCAGCTGGCCACCATTGCGCACTGGCAGCAGCGCGGCGGCACCGACTTCCTGACGCTCTACGACACCACCCGCGGCCTCGGGAATGCCCAGGCCGTGGCGGCGCTGTCGCTGGGGCTGCCCAAGGAGCAGGTGCACGTCATCTGCCCGTTTGTGGGCGGGGCCTTCGGGGCGAAGGGCTGGCTGTTTGCCCCGATGCTGCTGGCAGCCATGGCGGCGCGGGTAGTGCAGAAGCCGGTGAAGCTGGAATGGCGGCGGCAGGAGATGTTTACGGTGGCCGGCCAGCGCGCCGCCACCCGCCAGACCCTGGCCCTGGGCGCCACCAGCGACGGCCGCCTCACAGCCCTGCAGCACGACACGCACACCCATTCCTCGCTTTCCAGTGGGTTTACGGAGCCCTGCGCCCGGGTGTCGCGGATGATGTACGCCGTGCCCAACCTGGGTTTCTCGCACCAGCTGGCCCACCTGAATATGCCCTCGCCGTGCCCCATGCGCGGCCCCGGCGAAACCGTGGGCGGCTGGGCCCTGGAGTGCGCCCTCGATGAGCTGGCTACCGAGCTGAACCTGGACCCGGTGGAGCTGCGCCTGCGCAACTACGCCGACAAAAACCCCGAAACCGGCAAGCCCTGGTCGAGCAAGCACCTGCGCGAGTGCTACGCCCGCGGCAAGGCCCTCATCGGCTGGGACGCCCGCAACCCCAAGCCCCGCTCCATGCGGGAAGGCCGCGAGCTGATCGGCTACGGCATGGCCACCACCATGTACCCGGCCGGCCGCCGCAAGGCCGCCGCCAAAGCCACCATCTTCGCCGACGGCCGCGCGCTGGTGCAAAGCGCCACCCACGAGCTGGGCAACGGCGCCTACACCATCTTCCGCCAGATCGGGGCCGATGGCCTGGGCTTGCCGGTCGAGCAGGTGCGGTTTGAGCTCGGCGACTCCGCCCTGCCCCCCACGCCCACCTCGGGCGGCTCCGTCACGACGGCCACCGTGGGGCCGGCCGTGCTGCAGGCAAGCCGGGCCGCCGTGCGCGCCCTGCAGCAGCTTGCCACCCGCGACGCAAAGTCGCCGCTGTACGGGGCGGCGCCGGAGGCCGTGGAGGCCCGCGCTGGCCGCCTGCAGCTGAAGGCCACGCCCGCAACCGGCGAAACCTACGCCGCCATCCTGAAGCGGGCCAACTTGCCTTCGGTGAGTGGCATCGACGAGGCGCAGCCCGGCGCGGAGCGCGAGCAATACTCGTTCTACTCGTTTGGGGCGGTGTTTGCGCAGGTGCGGGTCGATGAGGCCAGCGGCACCATTCGGGTGGCCCGTTTGTGCGGCGTCTACGACGTGGGCCGGCTGATGAACCCCAAAACCGCGCACTCCCAGATCATCGGGGGCATGACCATGGGCCTGGGCGCCACGCTGATGGAGGAAACCTCCTACGACCCGCGCAGCGGCGCCGCCGTGGTGCGCAACTTCGCCGACTACCACGTGCCCAGCATGGCCGACACGCCCGACATTCAGGTGGAGTGGCTCAACATCCCCGACCCGCACATCAGCGAGCTGGGGGCCCGCGGCATCGGCGAAATCGGCTGCGTAGGCACGCCGGCCGCTATTACCAACGCGCTGTTTCACGCCACCGGCCGCCGCCTCCGCTCCCTGCCGCTCACGCCGGATAAGTTCTTCAGCGCCTAAAAGAACAAGCGAGCCGTCTGGGCTAGCTCAGACGCCAACGACTATTTATCTGCCATACGGCTTTCTGCAAACCGGTGCCTATACAGGATATAGGCACCGGTTTCAGTTTCAGCAAATAGGTAAGCAGTGCACTATTATTTCTCCGCGCTAGGGCAAGGTGAAGAATAAAAAATCAGCGAATTACTGCTACACTGAATTGCAAGCGCCGGCATCCTTGGCCGGCTAATCTGTGCTTTAGTGTTTGTGCTCGATGCTTTCTTGTCAATCAACGCCCTTATAATGAAGCCTTAGCAAATAGCAACAACCTAAACAGCCAGGGAAGTTAAATTCAGGTTCTATCCAAATTATCTGCAACCCCGGCTTATTTACAGCGCACGAATTAATTATTGAATTTCACAGCTCACTTTCTGAATTTAGCGTATTGAAAATTATTCTGGTAGGTTTGTACTACTAAGTCCTTTTACACGCTTTTCACATTTAACATACGTACCCCATGGCCCTCGACATCAGCCAGCTTGAAGAAGTAATTAAAAACGCTAAAAACAGCGACATCGTAAAGAAGGATCTGCGCAAGGCACTCCGTGGTGTTTCGGCCGCAATCCGCACGCTCAACCAGGCCGTGGAAGATATGGATGCTATTCTGGCCGACGATTACCAGCCGGTAGCCAAGGAGCGCAAGCCCCGCACCGTAACGCCGGGTGGCGCCAAGCGTGGCCGCAAGCCTAAGAACCCCGTGCCAGCTGCTGAATAGCAATTGTCTGTGGGCACTACCTGTTTTAGCTGCCTATAAAAAAAGCCTCGCTTCGGCGGGGCTTTTTTATAGGCAATTTTCCGGGCCGTATAGCGTCTTCCGAATTACCGGCGGCCAAGCAGGAAACAGAGTCCGGCAACGCAGACAACCCGCTAAGCCAGCTTCGCTAATTAGCGTAGTGCGCCGGCATCATTTGCCGGTTGGCGCGGCTAATCTATCAGACTCAGCGGGTATTTGGGCTGCAAATGCCGCAAAAAAGGGCGGCCCCGGAAATTTACCGGGGCCGCCCTTTTTTATGGCGCTTTTGCGCAGCCAGGATTAGCTCCGCACTACACGCAGCTGCTTTTTCAGCCCTTCGATGCGGCGCTGCGCCTCATCAATCCGGCCCTGATATTCTTCGCGTAGCTGGGCCGCATTTTTAGAGCGGGCGAAGAATTCCAGATTCGTTTTCAGCGTGGAAATGTCGTTTTCCAGCTCGTTGATTTCCCGGCGCAGTGTCTGCTCTTTCTTGTAGAGCTGCTGCTGGGCATCAGGGCTGGACTTGAGGCGCTCGACCTGCAGGTTGAACAGCAGATCGGTGCGCTCGTCGTAGGCCAGGCCCGGTACCGTATCGAGGTACTTGCCCATCACGCCCTGGAATCGCTCGTCGGCGCGGCTGTCGGCCCCGAAGGCCTGCCACTCCTGCACGTGCTGGCGGAAACGCTCCAGGCTGCCCGGCTGGTCGGCCGATAGGGCGGCGGTGCTGGCGGCCAGCTGGTCGAGGTAGGCGCTTTGCTCCTGGCTGAGCTGCTGCACCCGCTCCTGGCGCTGCTTCTGCTCCTGGTTTTTGCGGTCGAAGAACGAGTCGCAGGCGGTGCGGAACCGGTTCCACACTTTGTCGGACTGCTTCTCGGGCACGCGGCCGATGGTTTTCCAGTCTTTCTGCAGCCGGATGACCACCTCACGGCCCTGCTCCCAGTCGGGGTTAGCCAGGGCGGCTTCGGCCTGCTCAATCAGCTCCAGCTTGCGCTTGAGGTTGCCGTTCTTCTCTTCGTCGAGGGCCTTGAAGAACTGGTTTTTGCGCTGGAAGAAGCCTTTGTAGGCCCCCCAGAACTGCTTGTTCATGCTCTCGGCTTTGTCGCGAGGCACGAGGCCGGCGGCATCCCACTCCTCCTTGAGCTTCTGCAGCTCGTCGGTTTTGGCGCGCCACTCGTTCACGCGCTCCGTCTGGAAGTCGCCGAACGGACGCAGCTGCTCCAGCAGGGCGGCTTTGCGGGTCATGTTGGCGTTTTCCTGGGCCGAGCGGGTATCCAGAAACTCCTTTTTGCGGTTGTGCACCAGCTCCGAAGCCTGCAGGAAACGCTGCCACAGCGGCTCGCGCTGCTCATTGGGCACCGGCCCGATGTGCTTCCACTCCTCGTGCAGCTGACGCAGGTCGGTCAGGGCCTTGTTGATGCTGGACTGGCCGGCCAGGGCCTCAGCCCGCACAATCAGGGCTTCCTTGGCCTCCAGGTTGCGGCGGCGGTCCAGCTCCTTCATCTCGAAGAACAGGCCGCGGTTGTTGTAGAAGATGTCGAGCAGCGCGTGGTAGGAATTCCACAGCTCCTGGGTGTCTTTCTGCGGCACCGGGCCGGTTGCTTTCCAGTCGTTCTGCAGCGCCTTTATGCGGGCCGAGCTATCCTTGGTTTCGGCCGACTCTACCAGCAGCCGCAGCTGCGACAGCAGGTGCTGCTTGTGCAGCAGGTTGCGGGCGCGCTGCTCGTCTTCGGCTTTAGCGTCGCGCACGCGGCTCTCGCGGAACTCCTGCATGGTCTTGCTGAGTTCCTGGTAGCCTTCGGGGCCCGCGTAAGCGAAGTCGTCGCCTTCGTTGCCAGCTTCGGTGAAGCGCTGGCGGGCGGTGGCGCGGTCAGCCTGCACGGTGGTGTCGTACTGGCGGTAGAGGTCGGTGATCTGCTTGCGGTTCTGGCGGGCATCGGGGCGGCGCAGCAGGCTCAGCAGGTGCGTCGTCTGGGCCGGCAGGTCGAGGGTGGTGAAGTCAGGGGCGTGCGTTTCGGGCACGAACTCCTCTTCCTCCTCGTGGGCGGCACCCGTTTCCAGCGGCGGCGTTTCCGAAGAGGTTGGCAACGTAGCCAAGGCCTCCGGAGCCGATTCCAGCTCGGCAGCGGCGTGAATATCGGCTACGGGCAGCTCGGCATCGGGCGTAGTGGCCGGCTCGGCGGCGCCGGTCAGGGCCTCCGGCTCGGGCGAAACGGGCGCGGCTGGCGCTTCCGTTGGGTCGCCGGTCAGGGCTTCGGGCTCGGGCGTGACTGGCACGGCCTCCGCGGCCACCACCTGGCCGGGCGCCGATGCTGCGGTGCCGGCTTCATGCGCCTGGGCACTTACCACCCCGGGGTTGCTGGTGCCGTAGTGGCTTTCGGCGCGGGCCTGGGTATCAGAAATGGACGGGCTATGGGCGGGCGGCGCTACCGAAACCGGCGTGGCGGGCACCACGGCCGGCGACTCGGCCGTGCCGGCTTCCTCGGGCTGGCCGGGCTGCGGGTGCGTTTCGGTGGCGGGGCGCTCGGTTATGTCGTCATCAGCGGCGGGCGTAGCGGGGGCCGCGGCTACCGGGGCGTCGGCCGGGGCAGCAGAAGCATCCGTGGCGGGCTGCTGGGAGCGGATTTCAGCCAGCCGGCGCTCCAGAATGCTCATCGGCGATTCGGAATCGGCGGCAGAGCCAGCGGGGGTGGCGTTATCGTTTTCAGGTAGCATAGTTCAGAAAAAAAGGCCCGGCCGGCAGTCGGCAAACGACGGCACGGGCGACGGAGGAAGAAACAGGTCAGTTGAGGCGGGGGTCCAGCGGGTAGTTGGACAGGGCGCGGTAGCGGCCACCTTTCTCGCGCAGAATGGCCTGCCAGAAGGCATCATGGTCCAAAGTAAAGACTTTCCCGGCATCATTCGGGTGCACAATCCAAACATTTTCGTTGACTTCGGCCGCCAGCTGCCCGGCAGTCCAGCCGGAGTAACCGGCGTAGAAGCGCACGGTTTCGGGCAGCAGCTCGCCGCGGAGCAGAAGGCCCAGCAAAACGCTGAAATCACCGCCCCAGTATACGTTGTGGCCCAGGGGCTGCGCGCCGGCAATATCGGGGCGCTGGTGCAGAAAATGCAGGGTATCGGGCTGCACGGGGCCGCCCAGCAGCAGCGGCGCCTCGGCCAGCGGGCCGGTTTCGGCGGGCTCGGGCAGCTCCAGCACGTCGCCGAGGCGCAGCGCCGTGGAGCGGTTGAGCACCAGCCCGAACGTGCCGTCCTCGTCGTCGTGGCGGCAGAGCAGCACCACGGTCCGCTCGAAGTTGGGGTCGCCCAGAAAAGGCTGGGAAATCAGAAGACTACCGGGACGAAGGCGTGGCATGGCAACAAATCCTGACAAACAAATACAACGCCCAGGCCGTTGCCGACCCGACGGCCAGCTTCGGTTGGTGCCCTGCTAAACTACCTGCAGTACGTCAGCCGCCCCGAATCAGGTTCCGCCAAGCCCACATTATGCTACCTTGCGGCCGATTTGGGCCGGAAATAGCGGTTCCCTTTCTTTTTTCCCTTCTTCCCCCCTGCCCGCCATGCTCGACCCGCAACTGGCCGATTTGCGCAAAACCTACGCTCAGCGCACTCTTTCGGAATCCGACGTTCTGCCGCTGGCCGTGCCGCAGTTCCGGCGCTGGCTGGACGAGGCCCTGGCCGCCCAGCTCGACGAGCCCACGGCCATGACCTTGGCCACCGTGAGCGAAACCGGCCAGCCCTCGGCGCGGGTGGTGCTGCTGAAAGGCCTGCCCGACGAAGCCGGCTTCCTGTTCTATACCAACTATGAGTCGCGCAAGGGCCAGGAGCTGGCGGCGCGGCCACAGGCGGCCCTCACGTTTTTCTGGCCGGGCCTGGAGCGGCAGGTGCGCGTGGAAGGCCGCGTGGAAAAAGCGCCCGCCAGCCTGTCCGACGAATACTTCCAGAGCCGCCCCCGGGCCAGCCAGATCGGGGCCTGGGCCTCGCCGCAAAGCCAGCCCATTGCAAGCCGCGAGCAGCTGGAGCAGCGCGAGGCCGCTTTGCTGGACGAGTTTGCCGCCCAGGACCCGCTGCCGCGCCCCGAGCACTGGGGTGGCTATATCCTGCGCCCACACCGCGTGGAGTTCTGGCAGGGCCGCCCCAGCCGCCTCCACGACCGGATCCTCTACGAGCTGGAAGGCGACGCCTGGCGCCTAAGCCGCCTGGCACCTTAATTTAAAGTAATGGGGTGAATGGTGATGAAGTAAATGGGGACAGGTGGACAGCAGATGCTTCGCCGGTTACTTTGGCTACTGTTTACCTCAAAACCCATTTCCATTCACCTCATCACCTCATCACGGTTCACCCCATCACCTCATCACCAAAACCGATTTGGCTGAAATTCAACCTCTCCGTGGCTGGCGCTACAATGCAACGCTGAGCCAGAACATTGATGACTATGTTTCGCCGCTGTTTGATGTAGTGTCGGCGCGGCAGCGGGAGGCGCTCTACCGCAACCCACTCAACAGCATCCATCTGTCGGTGCCGCGGGGCGAGGATGCCGCGGGCGAAGCCCTGCGGCGGCTGCAGGAGTGGCAGCAGGCCAGCGTACTGCGCCAGGATGAGCTGCCGGGCATTTATGCCTACTACCAGTATTTCCGGCTGCCGGGCAGCGCCCGCGAGTACTGCCGCAAGGGCTTCATGTGCCACATCCGGGCCTACGACTGGGCCGAGGACGTGGTGCTGCGCCACGAAAACACGCTGCCAGCGGCCGTAAACGACCGGGCCGAGCTGCTGGCCCGCACCGAGTTCCAGACCAGCGCCACCCACGGCCTCTACCGCGACGACGACTTCGAGCTGGAGCGCTACCTCGACGAGGCCATCCAGACGCCGCTCTACCAGACCGAGGAAGACTACCAGGGCGCCCGCGACGTACTGGCCGTCATTCAGGATGCGGCCGTTATCAAGCGGTTTCAGCAGGTGCTGGCGGCGCGGCAGGTGATTCTGGCCGACGGCCACCACCGCTACGAAGGCTCGCTGGCGTACCGACAGGCGCGCCAGGCCGCCGAGCCGGCCGCCACCGGCCAGGAAGGCTGGAACTTCCACCTGATGTACCTCACCAACTCGGCCGCCGACGACCTGCGCATTCTGCCCACGCACCGGCTGCTGCTGGAGCTGCCCGCGGGCCTCAGCATCGAGAAGCTGCTGGCGCGGCTGGCAGCGTATTTTCTGGTGATGCCCAAGGAAGACCCCTACGACCTGCCCGAGCTGATTGCCGGCAAGCCCTGGGCGTTTGGGCTGTATCTGGGTGAGGGCCAGGCCTACAAGCTCCGGCTGCGGCCCGAGGTGCACGCCCAGCTCGACTGGGACACCACGCCCGAGGTGAAGGCGCTGGATTTGACGGTGCTGCACTTCTTCGTGCTGGAAAAGGTGCTGGGCATTGTGGGGCCCGATGCGCAGCGGCAGTGGCCGGGCGTGGCCTACGTGCGCAATTTCCCCGAGTGCCTGCAGCGCGTGGACCACGGCGAGGCCCGCGCCGCCTTCATTACCAGCGAGGTAACCATGGACGAGGTGGAGCGCGTGTGCCACTCCGGCGCCGTGATGCCGCCCAAATCCACATTCTTCTACCCCAAAACAATCGGCGGCTTTCTGTTCAGCAGCATCCGCGCCGACGAAACCCAGCATCCATTTATGCAGGAGTTTATGGGGTGAAGTGGTGGGTTAGTGGATTGGTGGATTGGAGATGAATACTCAGTCAGGTAAAAATCCCCTCGCAAAAACTCCATCCCATTAACACCAACCCAACAACCCTCCAACCCATCACTCCACCAACCCTCCTATGAAGCTTATCCTGGCCTCTAACTCGCCGCGGCGCCGGCAGCTGCTCTCCGACCTGGGCCTGGCCTATACCGTGCGTTTGCAGGAAGTGGACGAGTCGTTTCCGGACCACCTGCGCCGCACCGAAGTGGCCGAGTACCTGGCCGCCCACAAAGCCGCCGCCTACCGCGCCGGCCTGGCCCCCGATGAGGTGGTGCTCACCGCCGATACCATCGTCTGCCTCGACGAGGACGTACTCAACAAGCCCGCCGACGAAGCCGAAGCCATCCGGATGCTGCAGCGCCTGCAGGGCCGCACCCACGACGTCTTCACCGGCGTCTGCCTGCTCGGCGGCGACGGCCGGCAGGTGGTTTTCTCCGACCAGACACGGGTGACTTTTCGTGAATTATCTCTCTCGGAAATAGAGCACTACGTCCGGCAGTATCAACCACTGGATAAAGCTGGTGCCTACGGGGCCCAGGACTGGATTGGCATGGTGGCCGTGACCCGGCTGGAGGGTTCCTACTTCAACGTGATGGGTCTGCCGGTGCACCGCGTTTGGGAGGAACTCACGCGCCTGACGGGTACCAGCCTGCTGGCTGAATAGCTCCTCCCACGCCCTATTATTCGGCTGCCTTCATTCCCGCACATGCGCGCTTTCGCACCTGTTCCGTTCCGCGCCCTGCTGGCAGTCGGGCTCCTGTGTTTACTGGCCAGCAGCATGGGGCTGCTGCTGATTTTCGGACCGACTGCTTACGCCAAAGTGCAGGCACTGGGCCACGTGACGTACCACGAAGGCAGCTACCGGCACCTGCGGCTGGCCCTGACGCCAGCGCGCTACCTGGCTTTGCGTGGGGGTCTGCTGGCCACCATCCTGCTCAGCATGGGGGGCCTGTGGCTGCTGCGCCGCCGGGAACCAGAACTGCTGCACCGCGAAGCCCGGCAGCTACGCCACGAAGCCCGGCTACTCGGTGCAAGCCTGCGCCGCACCTGGCAGCAACTGGGGCGGGGGCAACAGGTTGTATTTGGAAGCTTGCTACTGGTGTTGCTGCTTGTGCGGTTGTGGTACCTGGTTTATTACCCCATCAGCACCGACGAGGCTGCGTCGTTCGACTACTTCATTCACGAGGGGCCGGTGGCCATCAGCAGCTTCTACCCTATTCCCAACAACCACCTGCTGTTCAACTTTGTATGCTGGCCGCTGAGCTGGCTGAGTGCCGATCTGCGCGTGGTAATGCGGCTGCCGACGCTGCTGCTTGCCACCGCCGGCACCAGCGCCTGCTACCTGCTCCTAACGCGCCAGATGGGCTTTCGGGCTGCCACGCTCAGCACGGGGTTCTTCAGCTTCACGCCGCTGGGGCTGTACTACGCAGTGGCGGGCCGGGGTTACTTTCTGCAGCTGGTGTTGCTGCTGGCGGTGTTTTTTGCGGCTATGGCGCTGTGGCGTCGCCCGCTGCGCCAGCGGCTGGCCTGGGTGGTCTTTGTAGGTGGCAGCATCCTAGGATTGTACACCATCCCGACGTTTGTTTATCCGCTGACGGCCCTTGGCCTGGGCTTGCTGCTGCGCTTTGGCGGGCAGCAGCAGTGGCAAGCAGTGGGCAGGCTGGCCCTGGCGGGTGCCAGCGTTGTAGCTGCTACTAGCCTGCTGTACACGCCGGTCATAGCGGTGTCAGGGCTGCCGCGGCTGCTGGGCAACCGCTACGTAGAGCCTCTGAGCAACGCCGTATTCTGGCCCCGCTACGCCGGCCACCTGCGCGGGCTGGCAGACATGCTGGCTGGCAATGGCCGCCTTGGCTTGCTAGGAGCGGCCGGCCTGCTAGCAGCGTGGCCGCTGCTGTGGAAATGGGTGCCACGCCAACGCCCCCTGCTGGCCCTAGGTAGCCTGCTGCTGGCCGTGCCGCTTCTGCTGATGGCCTTGCAGCAGGTGCTTACCCCGGCCCGGGTGTTGCTGTTTGTGGCCTGCTTCGGCAGTATTCTGGCAGGCGTAGCGGCTACTGCGCTGCTCAACTGGCTGCGGGTGCCTACTCGCTGGCAACTGGCGCTGTTTCTGCTGCTGATTGGCGGCTACGAGGGGTACCAGTTCCGGCGGCAGCTGCCGCCATGGCGGGCAGAGCACCGCCAGGCGCAGCTCATGCAGGCTTCGTACCGGTGGCTGGTTGGCCACGGGGCGCGGCGGGTGTTTCTGGCCTCGCCGCAGCACGAGCTGTTCATGCACCACTACGCCCTGCAGCAAAGCCATCCGCCGGCACTCGTCACCCGCGCCGACCCGCACCAGACCTACGACTTTGTGGTGCTGGAACGCGACGCCAAAAACTCTCCTGCCTGGACTCAGCCGCCATTCTACACCCCAGCCTATCAGGACAGATATGTGGTGATTTACAGGCGAGCCACAACGCCATAACAAACCGGCCGCCCGCACCAGACTATTGCGAACAATCATCCGGCACGGGCGGCCTATATACTGCACGCTGCTCCCCCCGAGCCGCCTAATGTCCGCGGGCCAGCAGCGCAATACCGCCCACAATGAGCAGCATGCCCAGCGCCTGGGGCCAGCCCAGCGCCTCGCGCAGCACCAGCACGCCCAGCAGGGCCGTCAGCAGCACCGAGCCGCCCACGATCAGCGGTGTACCAACCGAGGCCGGCGCGCCGCGGCTGTACACCGCAAATGTCAGAATCTCGGCCAGGCCAATGCCCACGCCGGCCAGCGCTGCCAGCGTGAGGCCGCGGGGGTGGCCAGCACCGGCGGCAGGGCACCGCGCAGGTACAGCACCAGCAGCAGGCCCGCGCCCACTAGGGCGGCCACCACCTGCAGCACCACAGCGCCCACCATTTCGTGCACCTGCCCGGCCGAGGCCTTGATGAGCAGGTTGTAGAGCGCCATGCACACGGCGGCGCAGGCCGCCAGCAGAAGCCAATTCATTCGCCGCTACGCTTCGTCGTCGTCGGCTTCGCCGTCCTCGTCGTGGAGGCGGGCCAGCAGGTCCTGCTGCAGCTGCTGCCAGCTGGCGTAGTCCTCCGACTCGGCCCACTTTTCCTGCAGCTCCGAGTTCTTCAGCACGGCTGCTACGGCGTCTTCGGCCAGCTCGCGCAGGTCTTCGCTGTCGGCGGCCTCGAGGTGGGCGACGGCGGGAAGCAGGCCGGGCGGGAAGTCGGCGGCGGGCTTGCCCAGGATGGCAGCCACGATTTCGGCTGCGGCCAGCGCTTCGCTGGCTTCGTCCAGTTCCAGATAGCCTTCTTCCTCGGCTGCTGTGGCCAGCGCCTCGTAGAGCGCGGCCTCGTTGGGCGTTTCGCGGAAACTCTCGCCGAGGTCAGCGGCGGCGTCGTTGTCGAAGTTGTGGTAGTCCCAGGTGCTCATACAATTTGGGGTCTTTAACTTGAGCTTATGAATGACTGTTTTCTGGCATATGGCTAGCTTCTCTGCAATCTGAACTTTCCAGCACTACGGCAGATATGCGAAGGAAACGGCGTTTTGGCGCGAATAAGAAGCTCCAGCCATTAAGAACGTGAAGAATACCTCCTACTGACGACTCCAAAAGAGGCTCGCATTTCTTTTGAACAGATAGCCAAATGTGAGTTTCTGTTACGTGGAGAAGCAGAATCGAAGGCCGATTTACTACAGGTATGCCAATTGACTTCTGCGGCTCTATCTAACGCCCAACTTCGCCATAGCATAGAGCTTTACGGCTTAGACGATCAGCCTTTTGCTTACCTATACCATAACTGGTCGCCGTGAAGGTTAAGTTGACGCCTACCGAAACTTCTCCTTCAGCAGCTCGATTTCCACGGCCGGCGAAATCTTCTCGTAGAGAATGTGGTAGGCGGCCGAGGTGATGGGCATGGGCACCTGCAGGCGCTTATTTATTTCGTAGATGCTTTTCACGGCGTAGTAGCCCTCGGCCACCATGTTCATCTCCATCTGCGCCGACTTCACCGAGTAGCCGCGGCCCACCATGTTGCCGAAGGTACGGTTGCGCGAAAACTGCGAGTAGGCCGTCACGAGCAGGTCGCCGAGGTAGGCCGAGCCCGACAGGTCGCGGGGCGTGGGGTTGAGGGCGTGCACGAAGCGGCGCATCTCCTGCACCGCGTTGCTGACTAGCACCGCCTGGAAATTGTCGCCGTAGCCGAGGCCGTGGGCAATGCCGCTGGTCAGGGCAATGATGTTTTTCATGACAGCAAAGTATTCGATGCCGTCGAGGTCCTGGGCGGGGTTGGCCTTCACGTAGCGGTTGCGCAGCAGGCGGCAGAAGTCCTCGGCCAGCGTGGGGTCGGGCGAGCCAATGGTGAGGTAGCTCTGCTTTTCTAAGGCCACTTCCTCGGCGTGGCACGGGCCCGCCACCACGCCCAGGCGTGTAGGTGCCAGCCGAAACCGCTCGGCCACGTAGTCGGTCACCAGCACGTTCTTGCCCGGAATCATGCCCTTAATGGCCGAAATGACGCGCTTGTTCTTCAGCGAGTCGCGGTCCAGCTTGTCGAGCACGCCCTGCACGAAGGCGGCCGGCACGCCCAGCACCAGCCAGTCGGCCTCGGCTACCACCTCCTGCAGGTCCGTGGAGGGGAACACCCGCGTGAGGTCGTGGGCCACGGAGGAGAGGTAGCGCGGGTTGTGGCGCGTGGTGCGCAGGTGCTGCACGTCGTCTTTGGAGCGCAGCCACCAGCCCACCCGGGACCCGTTTTCGGCCAGAATCTTGGTGAGGGCAGTGGCCCAGGAGCCGCCGCCGAGCATGGCTATTTTTTCCAACTAGGTAACAGGTGATGTGGTGATGAGGGGAATCGTGACAGGCAACAGGTGCTGGGCCTGCTGTGGGGCAGCGTAGCCGGTTGGGCGTGGGCCGCCATTGGGGCCTTACGGTTGCCTGTCCTCAAAAGTGCGAAGTTTCCTTTACAAACAAGCCCCTGCCGCGCGAACGACAGGGGCCTGGCTGCTTTAGGAGGTTGGCGGACAGCGGACAACAAATAGTGCCCACTAGGCCCCGCTCCTCCCGAAATACGGTTTCGCGGCTATTTGGCTTCCTCAGGGCCTTCTTTCAGCGCTTCCTTGTTGAGGCTTTTGGCGTCCTTCACCACCACACGCTCGCCGGGCTTAAGGGTTTTGGCCACGGCCCGGAACGGCCCACTCACCACTTCGTCGCCGGCTTTCAGGCCGCTCAGGATTTCGATGTTCTGGAAGTCGCTGATGCCGGTTTTCACGGGCGTAATCATCGCCTGGCCGTCGCGGATGACGAATACCACTTCCTGCACGTCGGTGGTTTTCTTGGCGCTGGCGGCCTCAGTAGCCCCACTTTTGCCGCGCCCGCCTACGCCGCCCACCCGCACGCGGGGGCCGGCGCTGCCAGCCGCATCGGCGGCGGCCGTCATGGCACTGTCGGAGCGGGTCGTGACGGCGGCCAGCGGCACGCTCAGCACGCCGGTTTTGCGGTCGGTGATGATGTCGACGGAAGCCGTCATGCCGGGGCGGAACGGCACCACCGTGCGGCCGTTGACGGTGCGCAGCAGGTGGCGGTACGAGTCGGGCAAGAGCCGGATGCGCACCTCAAACTCCGTCACGGCTTCGGCCGTGAGGGCATCTTTGGCGGTGTTGGCAATGCTGGTCACGAGGCCGCGGAACTTCTCGTCCTTGCTGGCATACGAGTCCACTTCCACCACCACCGAGTCGCCGAGATGCACGTTGATGATGTCGTTTTCATTGACGTTCACCCGCACCTCCATGGAGTTGAGGTTGGCGATGCGCATGATTTCGGTGCCCGACATCTGCGAGGTGCCTACCACCCGCTCGCCTTTCTCCACGTTAAGCTTGCTGATGGTGCCGCTCACAGGAGCGTAGATGGTGGTTTTGTTGAGGTTACGGCGGGCATCGTCGAGGCCGGCCTGGGCGCTCTGCACGCTGCTCTGCGCTGAGCGGATGCCGGCCCGGGCGCTGTTCAGCTCTTCCTGCGAGGCGTCGTAGGCGGCTTTGGCAGCCTCGTACTCAGCCTGCGAAATCACCTTCTGCTTGAACAGCGAGGCATTGCGGCGGTAGGTCAGCTCGGTTTGCTTGGCGTTGGCAATCAGCTGCTGCAGGCGGGCCTGGGTCTGGCCCACGTTGGCGCGCTGGGCATTCACCACGGCCGACTGCTGGTTCACCAAAGCCTGGTAGTTGTCGGGGCGGATGCGCAGCAGCAGCTGGCCTTTCTTCACCGAGTCGCCCTCCTGCACATACAGCTCCGTGATTTCGCCCGATACGTCGGGTGATATTTTCACTTCCGTTTCCGGCTGCACCTTGCCCGAGGCACTCACCTGCTCCACAATATTGACGGTGCCGGCCTTGGCGGCCGTTACCTCGGTACCGGCCGGCTTGCCCACCCAGCCCTGTTTTTTGCCGATGGCGTAGCCCCCAATCAGCACCACCACGACGGCCAGGAGGATGTAGAGTAAGCGGTTGTTTTTCATAGTTGTGTCTTAGATTCTGAAGGACTTGAAAACGTGGCGACCAGCTAGAGCGCCAGCGGGCGGCCCTGGTAAAAGTCCAGCACCTTGCGGCGGAACGTGTACTCGTACTTGGCCTGAATCATGGTCGATTCGGCGGCGGCGAGGTTGTTTTTGGCGATGTTGAACTCGGTGCCGTTGAGCAGGCCGTTGTTGAAGCGAATTTCGGCGTTGCGGTAGGCCGTGGTCAGGGCTTCGGTCTGGCGCTTAGCCGAGGTGAACTTGCGCTGGGCAGCCAACGCATCGGCGGCGGCCTGCTGGATGTTCTGGCGCAGCGTCAGGCGGGTCTGCTCGGCGCGCAGCTCGGCCTGGCGGGTGGCCACCTGGGCCCGCTGCACGTTGGTGCGGGCCTGGAAGCCGTTGAGAATCGGAATGTTGAGATTGAACTGCAGCTGCCGGCCGATGTTGTCTTTGATCTGGTTGGAGAACTTGGCCGGCAGAAACTCCGGAATAGCCTGCCGTGGCTGCAGCACCGCAAACGTAGTGGGTACCGGCTGGCCGTTCACGTACTGCACCACCGGAATAGGAATGGCCGCCGTAGAATCGCCGCTGAACACGCGCGCCAGCCTTGACGACGAGAAACCGGTGAACACGCCGGCCCCGAACGTGAGGCGCGGCAGGTAGGCGCCGCGGGCCACATCAATGCCCAGCTGGCTGGAACGCACCCGCAGGTCGGCGGCCCGGATTTCGGGCATCACGCCCTGCGCCGTCTCGAAGATGGCGGCCGGGTCGTCGTTGAAGTTGGCGGTTTCGTCGGGGTCAGGCACTTGGGCAATTTCAATCCGGAAGGCAGCCGCACCGGCGGCATCCAGGTTGAGGAGCTGAATGAGCTGCAAACGCGCAATGTCGCGCTGGTTCTGGGCCGTCACCACGTTCAACTCGTCGGAGGCTAGCTGGGCGCGGCTGTCGAGCAGCTGGCTTTCGGCCACGGCGCCGGCCTTAAGCAGCTTCTGGGTGCGCTCAATCTGCTGCTGGCTGCTGTTCACGCGGGTCTGGTTGGCCCGGATCAGCTCCTCGGCCAGCACGTACTGCAGGTACACCGAGGCCACGTTCAAGGACAAGTCGTTGCGGGCCTGCTCGATATCGACCAGCGCAGCCTGATAGTCCAGGGCGTTGCGCTTGACCGTATTGCGCAGCTGAAACCCCGCAAACAGGGTAATCTGCGAGAAGGCCGAGAAGTTGTTGGACCGGATGGTCTGGCTCACGAAGTCGTTGGTGAGCGGATCGAGGCCGGTACCGTAGTTCCAGGTCTGGCTGCCGCTCAGGTTGGCCGTGGGCAGCAGCGCCCCGCGGCCGGCCCGCTGCGTCACGTCGCTGAGCTCAGCATTGAGCTGGCTCTGGCGCACGGTGAGGTTGTTTTTACGGCGTAGTCCACGGCCTGCTGCAGCGTGAAGGGCGTGCCGGCCGCCGCCGGCGCCTGGGCCAGCGCCGTGCCCGGGGGCTGGGCCGGCGGCGCAGTCTGGGCCAGCCCGGGGCCAGCCGCAGCCAGCAGCAGCGCCGCCGAGCCGGCCAGCGCCAGCGTACGAGGCAGAGTAGCAGGTGTTTTCATAGACGAGTTTAGTGCTTAGGGCCTGGGGCCTGAAGTGTAGTGCTTGGTGCTTAGGGACTGGGGCTTGGGGCCTGGTGGTCTGGGCTTGATGCCTACTCCCTAATCCCCAATCCCTGCTCCCTAATCAATGGTGGGAATGTAGGTGACGCGGTGCACCCAGCTGAGCTGGCGCAGGTATTCGAGCGTGATGTCCTTGATGCCGGAGTCGATTTCGATGAACTGGCGGGCCACGTCGTTTTTGCCTTTCCGCGACACGAGCATGGTGGCAATGTTGCAGTCGTCGTGGGCAATAACCGAGGCGATGAAGGCAATGGAGCCCTTGGCGTCGTCGGCGTCGAGGATGAGCGTGTGCAGGCTGCCCGAGAAGTCCGAGGGAAACCCATCGACCTCCACAATCCGGATGACGCCGCCGCCCCGGCTCTGCCCGATGACTTCCACCGCGTGACCCGTGCGCTCATCGCGCAGCTGCAGCCGGATGGTGTTGGGGTGCATGGTAGAGGCATTGCCGACACCCTGAAACGAGTATTGCAGGCCGGCTTCTTTGGCGTGGTCGAAGGCCTCGCGGATGCGCACGTCGTCGGTGGCCATGCCCAGCAGGCCCGCCACGATGGCGCGGTCGGAGCCGTGGCCCTCGTAGGTGCGGGCAAAGGAGTTGTAGAAGGTGATGACGGCATGCGTGGGCACGCTGCCCAGAATGCGGATGGCGGCACGGGCAATGCGCACTACGCCGGCGGTGTGCGACGAGCTAGGCCCGATCATCACCGGCCCAATCATGTCGAAGATGCTGCTTTTCTCGGCCATATCGCGCCAAAGGTAGAAGGATTGATGGATTTGTAGAATGGCAAATTAGAAGGGTACCACATTGCGGGATTGAAACGCCCGGCAGCGCGCCTCGCCACCTCGCGCAGACTGTATGGTGCCGGCCAAGCGAATGCCGACGGTTTCGTACCTGCGGGTCCTGTGCAAGTGACACAGCGTCTGCGCGCAAGATGCTTTGCCAGCGGCTCTGCATGCCGTTCTACCACACCACTGCGCTACTCCACCAACCCACCACTACGCCACTCCACCACCCGCCCACCCGGCAGTTTCGGCGGCTTTTTCGTTCCTTGTAGCCGGATTCCCACCCTGTTTCCCTCCACACCCACCCGCCCATGCCTACCCCCGAGGACGAGTTTTCGCCCGCCGTTTATGAGCAGCTGCGGCTGCTGCAGCAGAAGTATGCCGCCGACAACCAGGACCTGGCCGCCTACCTCGAAGGCCTCTACCACGCCGATTACGTCAACTACTGGGACTACATCAGCCTGGACACGCTGCTGAGTTTGCAGCGCCCGCTCACGCGCATCCCCGATGAGCGCATCTTCATCATGTACCACCAGATTACGGAGCTGTATTTCAAGCTCTGCCTCTGCGAGTACGAGCAGATCGGGGAGCTGCAGGCGCCTACGCTGCAGGAGCTGGTGCTGCGCCTGGGCCGCATCAACCGCTACTTTGAGAACCTGATAGACTCGTTCGACGTGATGGTGGACGGCATGGACAAGCAGCAGTTTCTGCAGTTCCGTATGTCGCTGATGCCGGCTTCGGGCTTCCAGAGCGTGCAGTACCGCATGATCGAAATTGCCAGCACCGACCTGAGCAACCTGCTCGACAAGGAAAAGCGCCGCCTGCTGGGCGAGGCCGCCGCCCACGACGAGCTGATGGGCTGCATCTACTGGAAGGCCGGCGCCACCGTAGAAGACACTGGCGCAAAAGCGCTTACCCTCATTCAGTTCGAGCAGAAGTACACCCAGCAGCTCACGGCCCACGCCGCCCACTACCAGCACCGCAACGTGTGGAGCGTGGTGCAGCGCCTGCCTCTGGAAGACCAGCAGCACCCGCGCCTGCTGCGCCAGCTCAAGCAGCTCGACATCAACGTGAACGTGAACTGGCCGCTGATGCACTTCAAGTCGGCGGTGCGCTACCTGGAGCGGCACCCCACGGCCGTGGCCGCCACCGGCGGCACCAACTGGAAGAAGTACCTGCCTCCCAAGTTCCAGCGCCGCATCTTCTACCCCCAGCTCTGGACCGCGCAGGAGCTCGAAGACTGGGGCAAAGGCTGGGTGGAAAGCGTGCTGGGCGAAGCCGAGCGGGCATAATTGCAGATTGGTTGTATACTAGAGCCGTGAAAGCGCAGCCCGCTGCGTTTTCACGGCTCTATTGTGTCTTATTCTACCCTCTACTATTGCCGTATGCGCGTCGTTCTGACTGCTTTATTGTGGCTGCTCCTGGCCCCGGCCTACGCCCAGACGCCCGAAGCCTCCACCACGCTCCTGACCAACCAGGAAGGCTATGCCAACTCCGAGGCCAAAGAAATGGGCAGTGTGCTGGGCGTGGAAAAGCAACATTTCGAGCTCTCCGACCCGCGGCTGGCCGGACGGGTGCTGCACCTCACCTACCAGGAGTTCCGGGAGGGCGTGGCGCAGCCGGAGCAGGACCTGCTGGGCAAAGACCGGAACCGGTTTCAGCTGGACTCGGCCGGCCGCGTGGCGTTCAACGTCTACGCCCGCGCCGCCACCGACACGCGGCTGGAGGTGCGGTTTTTCTTCCCCACCATCGGCAAGCGGCAGCAGTTTCAGCCATTGCCCGGCGCCGTAGCCGCCGATTACAGTCTGCGTGCCGACATTCAGGCCTACAAAAAGCAGAAAGCCACCGTGCCGGTAGGCCGGAAGTTTCCGCTGCTGGTATACACGCTGCCCTACGTCAAGGACGGCTTTCTGTACTACTGCGACCTAGCTCAGAGCAAAGTGCCACCCGCCGAGTGGTTCAAGAAGTTCGGCATCCGGCATTTCGTGGTCTATCAGCTGACGATTGAGTAGCTCGTAGCGGCCATCCTCTTTCTAAATCATTGCCTCATCCCCTACTTACATAATCATGCGCAACACCTTATTGCTGGCCGCCGCACTGCTGCCGCTGGCGGCCACTGCCCAAAAGACCACCAAAGTGGTGGTAAAGCAGACTAATCCCTGGAGCCACGAAACCTACTATGTGCTCCAAGAAGACAAAAAAGTCAAGCACGGGCCTTACCTTAAAGAACGAACGGGGCCACGTACCATGCCTGTTCTGGCAGGCTTTTACAAGCAAGGGCAGCGCGACAGCACCTGGGTGGAATACGGCTGGAACGGCCGGCTCCAGGGCACCGGGCAGTACCGCAACGACCAGAAAACCGGCGTCTGGAGCTACTATGCTTTCGGCGACACCCTGGAGCAGCGCTACAACCACTCCACCCGCATCCTGGAATTTGCCCGCATCCGGCCCGCCGACCAACGGAAGCAATACACCATTGTGGAGGGCACTAACTCCCGCCAGGTTACTCTCGACCGGCCACCGCTCTATATCGGAGGCCAGCAGGTCATGAACCAGGCGGTAGCAACCAGCGTGCAGTATCCGCCGCAGGCGTTGCGCAACCGCACCGGCGGCGAGGTAGTGATTGAGTTTCTGGTGGATGAGCAGGGCCGCGCCAGCGGGCACCGCGTGAAATCGGGCATCGGCTTGGGCTGCGACGAGGAGGCTTTGGAGGCTGTGCAGCAGCTGCCCGCTGAGTGGCTGCCTGGCATGCTGGCCGGCCAGCCGGTAGCCGCCCTGATGGAAGTGCCCGTCAAGTTTCAGATTCGGTAGTGCACTTACACAGCGCTCCACGTCTTCCTGACTTACATTTACCGCGCTACGATGCGAATTATAACACTACTTATTACTCTGGTGTTTAGCCTATTGTCGGTTACCGGCTGGGCGCAAACCGGCGCGGCCCAAACTGGCCGCTACGCCCAGACCGATGCGTTGCGCGCCGACAACCGCATCAACGAGCTGCCACGCTATGGTGGCTTGCGCAAAACTCCGGAGCAGCTGGCCGCCGACGAGCAGTTTGTAGCCGTGTCGTTGGCGAAATATGGCAGTCCGCAGGCCGCTATGCAGGCCCACGTCAACTTTGGCTGGCACTACCTGGCCACCGGTCACGCACCGACGGCCATCAAGCGGTTCAATCAGGCGTGGCTGCTCGATTCCACAGCCGCCGACGTGTATTATGGCTTCAGCGCGTACCTGCGCCAGCAAGGACAGCTTGAGCAGGCCGAACACTATGTGGAGCTAGGCCAACGGCACGATATCGACCACAAAGGAATCGTGCGTTACTACGGCAGCCTGGCAATGGGCAAGGAAGCAAAGCGGGACTATGGGGGTGCTATTGCTCTCTACCATCAAATAGTGCAGCAAGACGCCGATAATGCTTTTGCCAACAAGAAGCTTGGCTATTGGTATATGGAGCAGGACACAGCCCGGGCCAATGTTTACCTTAGCCGAGCCGTGGTATTAGACCCACACGATTCGGTTTCTTACCTGAACCGGGGCTGGCTGCGCTACAAACAGAAGCACTACGATATGGCCGTGGACGACTATTCGCAGGCGGTTCAAATCAATCCGCACTACCTGGCAGCTTACTCTAACCGTGCGCTTGCGCACTTAGCCGCCAAAGACTCTGCGGCAGCTAACGCCGACTGGCAGCGTGGCCTACAGCTGGTAGCGCCACGTGAAAAAGGCAGCTACTATATGTTCATGGCCCAATCCAAGCAAGAAGCAGGCGACCGGCCCGGGGCCTGCGCCGCTTGGCATGAAGCCCTTCGCTGGGGCTTGGAGCCAGATCAAATCCGCCAGGCACGGCGCTCCATGAAAGCGGTTTGCCCATAGCTTTACACTACTGCCGAACATAAACCGGCCGCCGCCTCTGCCTTGAAAAGCAGAAACGGCGGCCGGTTTGCGTTCGGCAGCTAGCCTGATGAAGAAGTTACTTCACCGTGAAGGCCACCTGCGTGTTGTCCCACATCAGCGTTACCACGCCGGCTTTGTCGGCCGAAATGGTGAACTGCTCCACAGGAGCGGCGGTTTTGGTGGGCTTGGCCTGCACGCGCAGGGCGTCGTCGGCCTGCTTGTACTCGTAGGCGCCCCACTGCTTGGCGGTTTTGTTGAAGATGATGGTCCACTCCTGCTCGCCGGGAATGGTGAACAGGGCGTAGGTGCCGGCAGCCAGCGCCTTACCGTTGATTTTCACGGCTTTGGTGGCAGTGAAGGTAGTGGCCTCGTTGGCGCCGGTGCGCCACACTTTGCCGTAGGGCTCCAGGCCCCCGAAGGCTTTGCGGCCTTTCAGCGAAGGGCGGCTGTAGTCGATGGTGAAGTTGGGGCCCGTAACGGTGGCCGGCGGGCTGGGGCGCTTGCTTTTGTCTTCGGGCATTTTGCCCTGGGCCATAGTCTGGCCGGCCAGCAGCAGGCCGCAGAACACGAACAGCAGGGTGAGAATTTTTTTCATGAGAAACGGGAAAAGGTGAGTGTGGGAGAAAAGTAGCAATTCCGGCCGCAACGTTGCGCGGCACCTCAGAACCGTCCCTGCCCGAAAAGGTTAGTTGGCCGCCGAATTCAGGCGCGAGGTGTCGCGGGTGTCGGGCATGCGCAGGTACACCACCAGCGAAATGGCCGCGCAGGCCGTCACGTACCAGTAAAACCAGCTTTCCACGCCCTGGCTTTTGGCCAGCAGCGCCACGTACTCGGCCGTGCCGCCGAAAATAGCCACCGTGAGAGCATACGGCAGCCCCACACCCAGCGCCCGGATTTCAGTCGGGAACAGCTCGGCCTTCACCACGGCGTTGATGGAGGTGTAGCCGCTCACCACAGCCAGGGCCAGCACCAGCAGCCCGAACGCTGCGCCGAGGCTGGCGGCCGCGCCCAGTGCTGTCATCAGGGGCACAGTGCCCAGTGTGGCGCCCACCCCAAAAAACAGCAGCACCGGCCGCCGCCCCACCCTATCCGACAGCGCCCCCAGCAGCGGCTGCAGCAGCATGGCCACGCCCAGCGCCCCAAACGAGACGAGCGTGGCCTGGCCCTTGCTGAAGCTGGCGGTGTTCACCAGAAACTTCTGGGTGTAGGTGGTAAAGGTGTAAAACACCACGGTGCCGCCCAGCGTGAGGCCCACCACCATCAGCACTTCGCGCGGGTAGCGCAGCAGCAGTTGGAGCTTGCCGGGCGGCGGCGCGGCGCCGGCGCTTTCGGCAGGGGTCTGGTGCGTGAAGGCGTCGGTTTCTTCCATGGTGCGCCGCAGATACAGCGCCACCACCGCCGCGGCGGCCCCAATCCCGAACGGCACGCGCCAGCCCCAGGCCTGCAGCTCGGCGGCGCTCAGCACCTGCTGCAACCCCAGCTGCACCAGCAGCGCCAGCAGCTGCCCCGCAATCAGGGTCACGTACTGAAAGCTGGAAAAGAAGCCCCGGTTGCGCTGGTCGGCCATTTCGCTCAGGTAGGTGGCCGAGGTGCCGTACTCGCCGCCCACGCTCAGCCCCTGCAGCAGCCGCGCCAGCACCAGCAGCACCGGCGCCGCCACCCCAATCTGGGCGTAGGTGGGCGTGAGGGCAATCAGCAGCGAGCCGCCGCACATGAGCAGCACCGAAGCCATCAGGGCGGCCTTGCGCCCGGCGCGGTCGGCGTACAGGCCCAGCAGCCAGCCGCCCAGCGGCCGCATCAGAAAGCCCACCGCAAAGATGGCGGCCGTGTTGAGCAGCTGCGCCGTCTGGCTGCCTTCCGGAAAAAACGAGGGCGCGAAGTACAGGGCAAACGCCGAGTACACGTACCAGTCGTACCACTCCACGAGGTTGCCGACGGAGCCGCTGAAGATGGAGCGGATGCGGGAGGCCATGCTGCGGCCGCCCGGCGCGAAAGAAGTTTGCATATCGCAAAGTAGCATGTGTCGGCGTGTAGCACGCCCGCGCCCACGCTACATTCCGGCCCTTCCCCTACCTTCGCCCCGCTGTGCACTGGTCGATTTCCAGTCAGACGGCGGAAGGTTCCGGGGTAATACCGGGATTAATAGGGAACCGGGTGCGAATCCCGGACAGACGCGCTACTGTAAGTCCCGCGCAGTTTTCTCCACCTGAAGTCCATTGGCCGGCGCCCATGCCGGCTGAGAAGGACGGGGAAAACGGGACAAGTCAGGAGACCTGCCTTCCGCTGCATTGATGAGGCTGCCTTCGCGAAAAAGGGTCTTATCGGGTGTTTGTACGCTGCCATCGGGCGGGCGGGCGGCTGCGGCCGGCCGGGCCGGGGCGGCGTGTGGGTGGCCGGTAGCACACCGTAGCGCAGGGCGGGTTTCGCGGAATCGGACAGGCAGGCTTCGTTTCCTTCCTTATTCCCCTCTTTCTCCACTGTCATGGACCTTGCCGCCAAAATTGCCGCCGCCGAAACGCGCATCTTCAAAGCCGTTTTCCCTAACACCACCAACCACTACGACACCCTGTTCGGGGGCACCACGCTGCACCTGATGGACGAAGTGGCCTTCATCACGGCCACCCGCTTTTCGCGCCTCAAGATGGTCACCGTCTCGTCCGACAAGGTCGATTTCACCCACCCCATTCCCGGCGGCACACTCGTGGAGCTGATTGGCAACGTCGAGCACGTAGGCAACACCAGCCTGAAGGTGCGGGTGGAGCTGTTTGTGGAGCAGATGTACTCCGAGGAGCGCGTGAAGGCTGTTTCGGGCCTGTTCACGTTTGTGGCCATCGACCACGACAAGCGGCCGGTGCGCATCCTGCCCGCCGCCGTGTAAGATTCCGGCAATCAGTCCGGTCGTCTTGCAAACCTTCCCGGAACTTATAACCCACGGCGAAAAATTACCGTTTCCCCTACTTTACAATTCTCCTTGTCTGAACTTTTAGGCGTCTGCCAGGGGTTTGGGCAGCTAACCGCAACCCGACTTCTTCTCTTGGCAATGGATCAGCAGCAGAATGATAACATCACCGCCCGATTGGAACAATCATTTAAAGATGCCGACCAAGCCCGTGAAGACCTCACCGAATCGATGTCGAACTCCGTGGCCGCCAACTCCGACCTGCTGCACCACGGCCTGGTAAGCGCGAAAGGCCTGGAAACCACCACCGAAATGTACCGCCACATGCTGGGCCAGCTGCTGCGCCACAATTCCGGCGAAGTGCGGGCCCAGACGCTGCAGGCCTTCAACCAGGCTATGGAGAAGTTTTGGCCCCGCAAGCCACTGCAGAACCAAATGCCCAAACAGTCGGACAACGCCTGATTTTGTCCTGCCCTGTGTTGCGCCCGCCCCTCTGGTAGCTGCCGGAGGGGCGGCTGCGTTTTGGGCCGGTGCGGACCCGCGCCGCTGCGTACCTTTGCAGCCCTGTATAGGCTTTGGCTTAAAGGATAAAAGGATAACCACCTTTCCCCTGTTTCATGTCTGCTCCCTTCCGTGAGATTGAAGTGCTGCTGCCGCCGGCCGTAGCCTACGACGAGTTTGCCCGCTACGAGGCCCTGCTGCACGCCGCCGGCCTGCAGCCCGGCCAGGCCGATTTCGTGCATTTGCGCAAGCGCTCCATTGATGCGCGCGGCCGCAGCCCCCAGGTGCGCCTGCGCGCCGACATCTACCAGACGCCGCCGCCGCCCAGCCTGTTTGGGCCCTGGTTTCAGTATCCCGATGTCAGCCAGGCCCGGCGCACGGTGCTGATTGTGGGCGCCGGTCCGGCCGGCCTGTTTGCGGCGCTGCGCTGCATTGAGCTGGGGCTGAAGCCGATTGTGCTGGAGCGCGGCAAAGACGTGCGCACCCGCCGCCGCGACTTGGCCGCTCTCAACAAGGAGCACGTCGTCAACCCCGATTCCAACTACTGCTTCGGGGAAGGCGGCGCCGGCACCTACTCCGACGGCAAGCTCTACACCCGCGCCACCAAGCGCGGCGACGTGGGCCGGATTCTTCGCTGCCTGGTGCAGCACGGCGCCACCCCCGACATTCTGGTGGATGCCCACCCCCACATCGGTACCAACAAGCTGCCCTCGGTGGTGGCGGCCCTGCGCGACAGTGTGCTGGCCGCCGGCGGCGAGGTGCGCTTCGATACGCGGGTAGACGACCTGGTGCTGGACCACCACCGCCTGCGCGGCGTGGTGACGGCCACCGGCGAAGCCCTGGAAGCCGACGCCGTGATTCTGGCCACCGGCCACTCGGCCCGCGACATCTACGAGCTGCTGCACCGCCGCGGCGTGCTCATCGAGGCCAAACCGTTTGCGCTGGGCGTGCGCGTGGAGCACCAGCAGGAGCTGATTGACCGGGCCCAGTACCGCCTCAGTGAGCGGGGCGAGCTGCCAGCCGCCTCCTACTCGCTGGTGCACCAGACCCAGTGGCAGGGCCGGCAGCGGGGCGTGTTTTCGTTCTGCATGTGCCCGGGCGGCTTCATTGTGCCGGCGGCCACGGCGCCCGGCGAGGTGGTGGTGAACGGCATGAGCCCCAGCCGCCGCGACTCGCGCTTCGCCAACTCCGGCATTGTGGCGGCCGTGGAGCTGGAAGACATGGACGTGCGCCAGTACGGCGCCCTGGCCGGCCTGCGCCTGCAGCAGCAGATTGAGCAGCGCGCCTGCCAGGTGGCCGGCAACACCCAGCGCGCCCCCGCCCAGCGCCTCGGCGACTTCCTGAAAGGCAAACTGTCGGCGGAGCTGCTCGAAACCAGCTACCAGCCCGGCCTGGTGCCCGTAGCCATGGACGACGTGCTGGGCGCGGGCCTGGCCGAGCGGCTGCGGCAGGGCTTCCAGGATTTCGGGCGCAAGATTCCGGGCTACGCCACCAACGCCGCCCAGATTGTGGGCGTGGAAAGCCGCACCTCCTCGCCCGTCCGCATCCCCCGCGACCGGGACACGCTGGAGCACCCCGAGGTGCGCGGCCTGTTTCCGTGCGGCGAAGGCGCGGGCTACGCCGGCGGCATCGTGTCGGCGGCCATGGACGGCGAGCGGTGCGCCGAAGCGGCGCTGGCAGCCATTGGTGCGAAATAACCGTTTAAAGCAGTGGGCGGTCCGTTTAGGTGGCGCGCCTGTTGTTTTTTCAAGAGTCCGGGCCTTCGTCACTGGCTTGCCCATTACGTCGCCTGGCCGCTTTCATTTCCTCCGCACTTCCCCTCTCCCATGAAAAAGACCCTCGTTCTTGGTGCTTCCGATAACCCGGCCCGCTACTCCTACCAAGCCGTGCACCGGCTGCAGCGCCACGGCCACGAAGTGGTGCCCGTTGGCATCCGCAAAGGCCAGGTGGGCGGCCTCGACATCCAAACCGACCGTCCGCAGGCCGAAGCCGTGGACACCGTGACGCTCTACGTCGGCCCCCAGAACCAGCCCGCCTGGTACGACTACATCCTGGACCTGCAGCCCAAGCGCATCATCTTCAACCCCGGTACCGAAAACCCTGAGCTGGAGCGCCTGGCCCAGCAGCGCGGCATCCAGACCGAAGAAGCCTGCACCCTGGTGATGCTGTCGGTGGGGCAGTATTAGGCCACAACCAATAATAGCCCAGATACCCGTTGGCGGCGGGCGGCCCCGAAAACCATGGTTTTCGGGGCCGCCCGCCGCCAACGGCTGTATATAGCCTTACTAAACAGGCACTTTACAAAGTTAAACTAAGTTCCCGCCTTTTGAGCTGTTGATAAAAGCGGCCTGCTTGTTCTCTTTTAAGTTCAATAAAATATATATTAAGTTCATTATTTTATATATTTAATAGCCCGCTGCGGTTCCGGGCATATTGGTGTCACTAAAACCTCTATCCCATGGCTAGTCGCTTTAAGCAGATGACGCTGGCTGAGTTTGTAGCAGTGCTCAACCAGTTCCACTTCACCCGTCGTATCAATGCGGTGCACATGCACCACACCTGGCGGCCCAACCACGCCCAATACGCGGGGCGAGCCAGCATCGAGGCGATGTGGCAGTATCATACCCAGCACAACGGCTGGTCGGATATTGCTCAGCACATCACCATTGCGCCGGACGGCACCATCTGGACCGGGCGCAACTGGAACCTGGCGCCAGCCAGCGCCTCCGGGCACAACGGCAACAGCATTGCCGGGCCGTTTATGTTTGAGATGATCGGCGACTTCGACAAGGGACGTGACCCGTTTGCGGGCGCCCAGCGCCACACGGCCCTGCAGGTGGTAGCGCACGTGCAGCACCGCTTCGGGCTCCCCGACGACTCGCTGCACTTCCACAACCAGATGTCCACCAAAACCTGCCCCGGCAGCAGCATCAGCTACGCGGCCACGGTGCAGGAAGTGCGCAAGATAAAAGCCACCCTGGGCCGGCGCGATGCCGCCGGCGCGGTTCCCGCCGACGACCGGACCACCGAGCTGCTGCAGGCCCAGCGCTACACTTCTATTGTGAGCCGGGCCCGGGGCCAGGAGGCCGAGGCCCTGGCCGAGCCCGCCGAGGAAGGCATGAGCCGCCAGCAGCTGTTGCTGCTCACATCGGCCCCCAAAGACCTGCCCAAAACCGGGCGGCGGGCCGCGGCCGGCATCCGCACTGCCCGCGGCACCGGCGAGCTGACTACGGCCCAGCGGCAACTGCTGCGCAACCACGTGGTGAACCTCGACCAGGGGCGTTTCTCCACGGATGGCGCCTTTTCCACCACTGCGGCCGACGTGGACCTGCTGTTCAGCCAGGCCCTGGAGCAGGCGCTGCAGCAGGCCAAAGCTGCCCGGCGCCCCCTGCAGCTGCTGGTGTATGCCCACGGCGGCTTGGTGTCCGAAAAAACGGGCCTCGCCAGTGCCCTGCGCTACATTCCGTGGTGGAAAGCCAACCACATCTACCCGCTGTATTTTGTGTGGGAAACAGGCCTGACCGGCACGCTGGGCGCCCTCATTAGGGGCAGCAGCGCCCGTCAGATCGGCCGCGAAATCACCGACCTTAGCGACAAGCTTATTGAGCGGGTCGTGGGGCCGCTGGGCGGGCAGATCTGGAAAAACATGAAGGACAGCGCCGAATGGGCCAGCGAAGCCGACGGCGGCGCCCGTTACGTGGCCGGAAAGCTCCAGGAATTCTGCGCCGCGCACAGCGCCGAGGTAGCCGACGGCACCTTGCGCCTGCACGCCGTGGGCCACAGCGCAGGCTCTATCTTCCACGCCCACTTCCTGCCTACCGCGCTGCAGCTGGGCGTGCCGGCTTTCCGGACGCTGCACCTGCTGGCCCCGGCCATTCGGGTAGATGCCTTCATGCAGCGCTTGGCCGGGTTACTGGGCCACGGCATCGAGCAGCTGACGTTGTTTACGATGCGCGACAAGCTGGAGCGGGCCGACACCTGCTCGCTGTTCTACCGCAAGTCGCTGCTATACCTGGTGCACCGCGCCCTCGAAGCTGACCATGATACCCCCATTCTGGGCCTGGAAACCAGTTTGCGGGCCGATGCGGACGTGAGCTGGCTGCTGGGCCTGAACGGTACCGGCCCGGCGCGGCCCGCCGAAGTGGTTTGGTCGAGCACGACCGAGGCCACGGGGCGCAGCTCCAGCACCAGCACCACCCACGGCGGCTTCGACGACGACGCGGCCACCATGGAAAGCGTGGCCCGGCGCGTGCTCGGCCACCACGATATCGAGCCCTTCCCCAGAACCCGCGAGCTGGTTGACCTGTGGCACGAGCCTGTAGAGTTGCCCGAGGAAGTGGTGATGCTGGCCCAGCTGCAGGCTGAAAGCGCCACTCCTGCCCGCCTGCCGGTGAGTGCGCCACCGGTGGCCACTGCGGGCTCCAACGGCCACCCGCGCCGCCGGGCATTGTGCATCGGCATCAATAGCTACCCCGATGCCCCGCTACAGGGCTGTGTGGCCGATGCCCAGGCCTGGGCGGCAGCCCTGCAGAAGAAAGGATTTACCACGGAGCTGCTGCTGGAAGCCAACGCCACGCGCCAGAACATCCTGGATGGCATCGGGGCCATGCTCAAAACCAGCCGCGCCGGCGACGTGCTCGTGTTCCACTTCTCCGGCCACGGCACCCAGCTCGACGACCTCAGCCCTGAGGAGGACGACCGTAAAGACGAAGCCCTGTGCCCGTATGATTATGCCCGAGGTGCTTTCGTGCTCGACGACGACCTGCGGGCCGTATTCCGCCACGTGCCGGCCGGCGTCAACGCCACGTTCTTTGCCGACTGCTGCCACTCGGGCAGCATTGCCCGGCTGTTTGGCAGCGGCCCGGCTCCGGCCCCAGCCGGCCAGCGGGCCCGTTTCATGCAGGCCCGCACCCGCAACCTGGATTTCAACGTGCTGCACCGGGAGTTCCGGGCTACGCTGCCCGCGGAGAGCCGCCGCCCCGCCGATGCCGGCCGCACTGCCATGAAGGTGGTGAACTTCTCGGCCTGCCTGCCCGAGGAAGTGGCGTACGAGGCCAACGGCAGCGGCGCTTTCACGGTGCGGGCCCTGCGCCTGCTCGACAAGCTGGCCACCGGCATCACGCACAGCCAGTTTCAGGAGCAGCTGCGGCGGTCCTTCGTCCGGCACACGCCCGCCCAGCACCCCACCCTGGACTGCGCACCCACGGCAGAAAACCTGCCCCTGCTCCAGCCGCTGGCCGCACCGGTCCGGCGCCGGGCCACGGCGGGCACCCGGTAGCCGCGCCTGTCAGGCGCTACACCCACGCCCGTCCGGACCGTTTTGCCGCGGCCGGCCGGGCGTTGCTACTTCCCCGAAATCAGGCCTGACCTCACGCCTCTACTTAGCACCTTACAATGGCTTCTCGCCAACCCAAGCCGGGCAAAGCGCCCCACACTGCTTTGCAGCCGGCCCTGCTGGCATGGCCGGTCCTGCGTGCCCTGCTGGCCCAGGCGACGCTGCTGCCCACACCGGAGCAGGAGCCGGCCGAGGTGCGGGCACTGCGCACTTATTTCGGTGATGAGCAGCTGCAGGAGCTGAGCCAGCTGGCCCGCCAGAATGCCACCCTGCCAGCAGAACATCCGCACATTCTGTTTTTGCCAGGCATGATGGCCTCGGTGCTGGTGGAAAAAAAGCGCAGCCAGCCCGCGGAGCTGGTGTGGGTGAGTCCGGCCCGAATTGCTGATGGGATTGATGAACTGGCCCTCACCCCGGCCGGGGCCTCGGCTGCCAACATACAGGTGGGCCCTCTCGACTACCGCTCCTACGCCCGCACGTTGCTGGCGCTGGAAGCCGTGGGCACAGTGGAGCCGTGGCCCTACGACTGGCGGCAGGACCTGAACCAGGCCGCCCTGCGGCTGGCCGACTATATCCGGCAGCACCTACATGGCCGGCCGGTGCATCTGGTGGCGCACTCGGTGGGCGGGCTGGTGGCGCGGCGCTTCATTCAGGACAACGCCGCGCTGTGGGCCGGCATGGGGGCCAACGGCCTGGGCGGCCGCCTGGTGCTGCTCGGCACGCCCAACCAGGGCACCTACGCCACCGTGCCCCTACTGGCCGGCTCCGATAAAGTGGTGCGGTGGCTGGCCAAGCTGGACCTCAAAAACAGCCTGCCCGAGGTGTTGCGCATCCTCAATACCTTTCCGGCGTCTTACCAGCTGCTGCCGGCCCCGGCGCAGCTGCCCAGCGAGCTGCAGACGCTCTATCATGCCGGCACGTGGCGCAACGAGGCCATTCAGGCGGCGCTGCTGGAGCAGGGGCGCCTGTTTCAGGAGCAGCTGGCCAGCGTCCGGCCCCTGGACCCGGCCCGCACCGCCTGCATCGTGGGCTGCAACCACCGCACCCTTTCGCGCCTGGAAATTGTGGCTCCCGGCGAATTTCGCTACTTCGAGACGTTGGCCGGCGACGGGCGGGTGCCGAATGCGCTGGCGGTGCTGCCGGGCGTGCCGGCCTATTTTGTGGACGAGGACCACGGCAACCTGCCCACCAATCCGCTGGTGCTGAAAGCCGTGAACGAGCTGCTGACCTTCGGGCACACGCTGGTGCTACCAACGCACCCCGTCATTACGCGCGCCCCACTTGCCCCCGACAGCCACTGGCACCGCCCCATCGGCGACGATCTGGTGGCTACCGCCCTGGAAAAGCTGGCCCGCAGCCACCAGGAGGCCACCAAAGCAGCCGCAGCACCCGCCCCGGCCCAGTTGCTCGACCAGGCCTCCATGGAGCAGACGCTGCTGCGCGCCGCCATCGGCGACGACCAGCCGGCCCGCAGCCTGCACCGGCCGCCCACCGGCACCACCGGCCCCGGCCAGCCCCATAAGCTGCTGCTGCGCCTGGAATATCAGCCGATTGCCCAGGTGACGGCCCCGGTGCTGGTGATGGGCCACTACCAGGGCGCGCCGCCTACCACCCGCCTGCGCGAGATGGACAAGGCCCTCAACTACTGGATCAGCGAGGCCCAGGACCATGCCATGCTCAGCGGCGAGCTGGGCCACATTTCCATCGTGCCGGCCCCGGCCCTGGGCGGCAAGGCGGGAGTGCAGGCGCTGCTGCTGGCCGGCATGGGCGAGGAAGGCCGCTTCACGCACCACGACCTGCACTACCTGTTCACGAACGTGGCCCGCACGCTGCTGATGTTGGGCTGCGCCGAGGTAGCCAGCGTGCTGGTGGGCACCCGCGCCGGCACCATGAGCGAAAAACAGGTGCTGCTGAGCATGCTCGAAGGCCTGGCGGAAGTGCTGAACACGGCCACCGGCACCACGCTGGCCCGCAGCCGCCAGCTCACCACGCTGGTGCTGGTGGCCCGCTCCTACGACAACGGCCTGCAGTACCACCGCCTCACCAAGCTGCTGCCGGAGCTGGTGCGGGAGCAGCCCGTTACGGGCCTTCGCCTCAGCTACGAGCCCTCTGCCCTGCCCGAAACCCTGCTGCCCGCCGCGCCCGCCGACACTACCGCGGCCGACGCCACCGAAGCCGACGACGAAAACCGCCCCCGCGACCTGCCGCCCATTCAGGCCGGCCCGCGCATCACCATTGAGCGTACCGACAACCAGTTCCGGTTTTCGGCGCTGGTAGATGGGGCCGTTATTCCGGTGCGCGAGGTGAAAGCCCAGTCTTTCTTTCCGAGCAGCCTTTCCAGCCGGCTGATGGAATCGGTGACGCGGGAAGAGCAGGAAACCTACGGCCAGCTGCTCACCACGGCCCTGTTTCCCCTGGATTTTCAGGAGCACCTCAACGAGCCCCTCACGTTTATTCTGGACCGCGACACAGCCGGGCTGCCCTGGGAAATGGCCTGCTTTGCCCACCGCCAGCGGCGTGAGCTACAGTATTTCGGGCCGCAGCTGCAGCTTACCCGGCAGTTCCGGTCCATGCTCACGCCCCGGCCGGGCCAGCCCCCGCAGCGCAACGACGGCCTGCGCGTGCTGGTGGTGGCCGACCCCGCCGCCGAGCCGGAGCTGCAGCTGCCCGGCGCCCGGCGCGAAGGCCGCGCCGTGGTGCAGATCCTGAGCCACCTCAAGCAGCACTGGGCCCTGAACCTGGACGTGGTGGAGCGCATCGGGGACACAGACTGCGACCCGCTGGAAATTCTGGGGCTGATTCTCGACGGCAACTTCGACGTGGTGCACTTTGCCGGGCACGGCACCTTCGATGCCGCCCACCCCGACCACGGCGGCTGGGTGTTCGGCAAAAAGATCTTTCTGTCGGCGCGGGAGATATTTCAGGCCCGGCGGGTGCCGCGGCTGGTGTTCGCCAACGCCTGCTTTTCCACCCAGGTTACGGCCCGGCACCGGCACTCTGCCGCCGAGGAGCTGAACCGCAATCTGGCCGGCATTGCCGAAGCCTTCTTTGAGCGGGGCGTGCGCAACTACCTAGGCACCGGCTGGCCCGTGAACGACGCGCTGGCCGAGCTCTTTGCCCAGGAATTCTATGCCCAGGCGCTGGTAGGCCTTAGCTTCAAGGAAGTGTACCAGCCCGCCAACTATGGCCGCCGGGCAGTGGAGCCGCCGCCCACCCTGAGCCGCGCCATTGCCCACGCCCGGGCCCTGATTGCGCACCGTGGCTCCACCTGGGGCGCCTACCAGCACTACGGCCAGGCCAACGACCTACTGCTGGCCCTCTGAACTGCGTGAGGTAATTTTCCGCCAGGCAAAGCGCTGGATAGGTGCATCGTTACGACAACTCTACAAGCCCGTTTTTCTTCTTAATTGAGAAGAAAAACGGGCTTTCTTGTATCAGCTTCTGCCAGCCTCCGGACTTTGGTATCTTCAATCAACAAAGTTTTTTAGTGTCTCAGGCAACGCTCATGCAACCTTTGCCATCTAGCCTTCCAAACACCCCGCTATTGCCCTAACCTCTACCCAACCAACCGTGACTGAAGCCGACCTCATTGCTGCCTGCCGCCAAGGCAGTGGCCGGGCCCAGAAGCTGCTTTACGAGCAGTTTGCGGGTCTGATGCTGGGGGTATGCCTGCGCTACCTGCGCCGCCGCGAAGATGCCGAAGAGGCCATGCTTGGTGGGTTTGCCAAGGTGTTCCGGGCCCTCGACCAGTACCGGCACGAAGGCAGCTTTGAAGGCTGGATCCGGCGGATTATGGTGAACGAGGCCCTAGGCCAGTTGCGCCGCAAGGAGCCTCTGCACCTGGCCATCGACGACCTTACCTACGACGTGCCGGCCACGGCCGCCGAAGCCGAAAGCCACCTCAACGCTGCCGACCTGCTGGGTTTGCTCGCGGAGCTGCCGGCCGGCTACCGCACCGTCTTCAACCTGTACGCCTTGGAAGGCTACACCCACCCCGAAATCGGCGAGCTGCTTGGTATTTCGGAGGGCACCAGCAAGTCGCAGCTCAGCAAGGCGCGGGCCATGCTCCAGCGCCGCCTCGCGGCGGCCAACCAGCAAGCCAGCCCCGCCTCCACCTCCTCACCTAAAGAACTCTATGCAACCGGAAGATATTGATAAGCTGTTTCGCGAGCGTCTCGCGGAGCACGCCCCCACCCCGCCGGCCTACCTCTGGAACCAGCTCGAAGAAGAGCTGCAGCCCGCCAAAAAGCGCCCCGTGCTATGGATGTGGGCCGCCGCCGCCAGCGTGGTATTGCTTTTGGTAAGTGGCGTGCTATGGCTGCAAAACAGCGGCCTGCGTCCCGCCGGCTCCGGCGCCGTAGCCACTGGCAGCCGCCCCACACCGCGCCCACTACGTGCCACCACCAAGCCTGCCACGCCAGCTGAAAATAAAAACGAAGTAGCCGCCGCCCCTCAGGCAACCACCCCAGCACGGCCCGCATCTACCCCCTCAGAAACCACCGCCAGCCGCGCCCCCGGCAAACAGCTGCCACAGGTAGCCGCCACCAGCCCCCGGCAGCTGGCTGCTGCTGTTACCCGCTCCCGGGTAGTAGCGCCGGCCACCCGGCCAGCTAGCCAGCCAAGCCCACAAGCCCTGGTAGCACAGGTTCCCAGTCCGCAACCGGAGCGGCCACTGGAACCCGTAGTACCGGCTTCGCAACCGTCGCAACTGCCGGCACTGGCGCTGGCCGCCACGCCGGCCCCGGCCACTACTGGCCCTATTGAAGTGGAAGTGCGCCGGAGCGCTGCCCCTGCCGTGGCCACGGCAGCCCAGGCAGCTCCGGCCCGGCAGCGCAGCCTGGGCGGCGTATTGCTCCGCCAAGCCCGCAATGCGGTGCGTGGCGAACGGCTGAGTTTGGCGGAAGCCGGCCTGCCCGAAACCGTGACGGTACAGGCCCACGTGGCCGGCCGCACGCTTACCAAAGTGATTCAACTCTAATTTCCCTCCCCTGTCATGAAACGCTTCTCCGCTCTGCTGGCTGCCTTGCTGCTGCTGGCCCTGGCCGCGCCTTGCTTTGCCCGCCCGGCCCTCCCCGCCCACCTCGACGACACGATTGTGGTGAAACTGCCCAATCAGGCCGTAATGACGCTGTTCGTCAAGAACCGCCAGCAGCTGCGCGAGTTGCGGGCCTACAAGCTCGACTCGCTGATGATCCTGCTCGACAACTACATTGCCCAAGCCGAAACGGCCGGTAAAAGCTCGAAGTCAGACCAGGTGACCATGGAGTTCTACCCCGCCAAAGACCAGCCCGGCAAGCAGCTGCCCGAGCAGATCCGTATCACGATGCGCGGCGAAGACAACGCCCCCCGCCGCGGCGACAAGGTGGAAGTGAGTATGGGCAACCTGTTTGGAGTGAAGGTGGAGGAAAACGCCGATGGCAACGGCAGCGACCGGGTATCAGTGCATATGGGCAGCACGCCCGAAAGCGACTCGCTGAAAGCCGCCAAGCGGGCCCAAAAGGCCAACCGCTCCGGCCACAGCGACTTCGGCATCGACCTGGGTCTGAACGCGCTAACCAACAAATCGGTACAGCAGAACCAGTTAAGCCCCAGCCTGCGCACGGCCGCCTCGCGCTACGTCAGCCTCAACTGGCACTATTTGCAGCGCCTGGGCAGCCAGCGCAGCCCGCTCTATCTGCTCACCGGGCCGGAATTGTCGTTCAACAACTACATGCTGGAAGGAAGCCAGCGCTTGGTTTCCGTCAACGGCACCACGCGGATCGTCACGGCGCCCGATCTTAACCTAGAGAAAAGCAAGCTGGCTACCACTGCCCTCAACCTGCCCGTCATGGCGATGCTCAACTTCCGCAATGCCAAAAGCAAGAGCGTGTTCCGCGTTGGGGCCGGTGGCTTCGTCGGCTACCGCCTGGGCTCCCACACCAAAATCAAGTACAACGACGGGGAGCATACCCGCAAAGACAAAGACCGGGACTCGTTCAACCTCACCGACTTCCAATACGGCCTGCAGGGCACGGTGGGGCTGCGCAGCGTCACGCTCTTCGCTAAGTACAACCTCAACGACTTCTTTAAAAACGACGCCAACAGCTTCCAGGCCCAGACGCTAAGCTTCGGCATCTCGCTCACCGATTTCGACTAACATCTGGCGCCCCGGCGCGACCAAATGGCTGGCTACTCAATATCTAATTGAATGGCCAGCCATTTGTACGTTTTGGCCACATCCCCCCGCCGCTCGTTCCTGGCCAGAGTTGAGATTATTCAGCAAGGCCGGTTACCTAAATCACCTGTAGAAGCCTCCGTATGAGCACGACCTCCGATAGTTCGCCCTGGCGCTATGCCCGCCTTGGCGGAGCACTTTATCTGGTTATTATTCTGTGCGGGGCCTTTGCGGAGGGTTTGGTGATGAATCGGCTGGTAGTGTCGGGTGATGCTGTGGCGACGGCGCACAACATCCTGGCCGCACCCATGCTCTGGCGCCTCGGCGTGGCCGCCAATGTGCTGGTGGTGCTCTGCGCCGTGCCGCTGCTCTGGATCGAGTACCGGCTGCTGCAGCCCGTTAGCAAAAGTCTGGCGCAGCTTTCGTTGCTGTTCAATGGAGTTTCGCTGGCGGTGGAAGCCGTCAGCAAGGTATTTCTGCTACTGGTGCTGCCCATCCTGGCCAGCACTTCCGCCCTGCCGGCGCCCACCGGTTTCGGCCAGCTGGCGCTGCTGGCCAACCTCGCGCTGAAGTCTCATGACATTGCCTTCAATATTGCTCTGCTGTTTTTCGGCGGCACCTGCCTGGTGAATGGGTACCTGATCTTCCAGTCGGGCTATTTCCCGCGTGTGCTGGGCGTGCTGCTGCAGATGGCTGGGGCTGGCTACCTCGTAGCGTGCACGGCGGCGCTGTTTGCCCCGGCCTTGGCGGCTGTTCTCCTGCCCGCCATTCTGCTGCTGCCATTGGTGGGCGAGCTGTCATTTTGTTTGTGGCTGCTACTGAAGGGCGTAAACCGCGCGCAGTGGCAGGCCCGCGCTGTTGGAAGCGCCTGATCGGCAGCAGCGCGGTTTCAGGATAGATATGCCGTAGCGTCAGCTTCGTATCTCGGCTGTTACCCGGCGGGCAGCGAATAACCTGACAGTTAGTGATTGAACATGAGGCATTTCCTAGCAGAAAAGCGCTAGTTTTAATTTCCTCCCACCCTCAGCCAGTCCTGCCATGAGTGAGCTTCCCGAGTTACCGTCGCGCCGTACATTTCTGGAGCAAAGCGCTGCTGCCGCCACCTTCTTCATCGTGCCGCGCTTTGTGCTGGGCGGGCCGGGCTACACCGCCCCCAGCGACCAGCTGGTGGTGGCCGGCGTGGGCGTGGGTGGCAAAGGCGCCAGCGACTTGGCCATGTTCGCCAAAACCGGCAAGGTGCGCATCGCCTACCTCTGCGACGTAGACGACCGCCGCGCTGCCGGCGCTGTGAAGGCCTATCCACAGGCCAAATACTACAAAGACTGGCGGCAGCTGCTGGCCAAGGAAAGCAAGAACTTCGACGCCGTTTCCATCGCCACGCCCGACCACAACCACGCCAACGTGACGCTGGCGGCCATGCAGCTCGGCAAGCACGTGTACGTGCAGAAACCTCTCACCCACGATATTTATGAGGCCCGCGCCCTCACCGATGCCGCCAAGCGGTACAAAGTGGTGACCCAAATGGGTAACCAGGGCGCTTCCGGCGACGGGGTGCGGCAGATGCAGGAATGGTACGACGCCGGCCTGCTGGGCGACGTGCACGAGGTATACTGCTGGACTGACCGGCCCGTGTGGCCCCAGGGCATTGCCTGGCCCACCACGCCCGCCCCCGTGCCTGCCGGCCTCGACTGGGACCTGTGGCTGGGCACCGCGCCGGCCCGCCCCTACGTCGATAACCTGGTGCCCTTCAACTGGCGCGGCTGGTGGGAGTACGGCACCGGCGCCCTCGGCGACATGGGCTGCCACCTGATGGAAGCGCCGTTCCGGGTGCTGGACCTGGGCTACGCCAACGCCGTGCAGGCCAGCGTGGGCAGCGTGTACGTGGGCGAGTTCAAGCGCGGCTACTTCCCCGAAAGCTGCCCGCCCTCCAGCCACGTCACGCTCACGTTCCCCAAAACCAGCAAAACCAAGCAAGAAGTAACCGTGCACTGGATGGACGGCGGCATTCAGCCCGAGCGCCCCGACGAGCTAGGTGCCAACGAGCTGTTCGGCGACGGCGGCAACGGCACGCTCTTCGTCGGGAGCAAGGGCAAGATGATGGCCAGCACCTACGGCGCCGACCCACGCCTGCTGCCCACCAGCCGCACCCAGCAGGCAAACATCAAGCAGAAGTTGGCCCGCGTGCCGGGCGGCGCCGACGGCCACTATGCCCAATGGGTGGAAGCCTGCCTGGCCGGCTACGGCAACAAATCCGTCAGTTCGCCCTTCGAGCTAGCTGGCCCGCTGACGGAGGCGCTGCTGATGGCTAACCTCGCCATCCGCGGCTACGACATTCAGCGGCCCAAAGCCACCGGCAGCGGCATGGACTACCCCGGCCGCGGCATCGAGCTGCTCTGGGACGCCCAGCAGCTGCGCGTCACCAACTTCGACGAAGCCAACCGCTTCGTGCGGCGCGAGTACCGTGCCGGCTGGCAGTAGAGGTGGTTACAGGAACGTCATGCAGAGCGCAGCCGGAGGCGCAGCGAAGCATCTCGCCAGCGTGCTAACATCAAACCCATTGCACAATTGGGTCACCGTTGCACGCGAGATGCTTCGGTAAGCTCAGCATGACGTTCTTGCCACTCAGCCGTTCCGGAAGAAATTATCCAGCAGAATGGCCCCGGAAATAGCCACGTTGAGGCTTTCGGCCTGGCCGCGGCCGGGAATGTGCAGGCGCTGGGTGAGGCAGGCTTCCACGGCCGGCGTGAGGCCGTGGCTTTCGCTGCCCATCACCAGCACGCCCTGTGGCTGGAGCCTGAGCCGGTGCACGTTGTCGCCGTGCAGGTCGGCGCCGAATACGGACTGGCCGGCGGGCAGGCTGCCGAGCCAGGCGGGCAGGTCGCGCTGCCAGATGGGCACCCGCGTGAACGAGCCCATGGTGGCGGCCACGGTTTTGGGCGCCCACGGGTCGGCGCAGGTTTCGCTGAGCACCACGCCGGGCAGGCCGTACCAGTCGGCGAGACGGATAAGGGTGCCCAGGTTGCCGGGGTCGCGCACTTCGTCGAGGGCCAGCAGCAGCCCGGAGGTAGCCGTGAGGGTCAGCGGCAGCTCGGCAGGCAGGCGCGCAATGGCCAAAGCGGTGTTGTTGTTGGCCAGCGTGCCGAGGCGGGTCAGCTCGTCTTCGCTGAGCACGTCTACGAGGCCTGCCGCCAGGCCGGCGGGTAATTTTCCGGCAAATTCGGCCGTTGTAAACACGCGTTCCGTTTGAAGTCCGGAACTTAGCAGTTCCAGTACGCTTTTGCCGCCTTCCACCAGAAAGGCCCCATGCCGGAGCCGATACTTTTTCAGGTGCAGCGCGTGTACGTATTTTGCCACTGCTTTCGAAACCATACCCTTTGCTGAACAGACGCCCTACGGGACCTCAGGTGAACGATAAACTACGGAGCCGGGCGTTGCCGGCCGGGTTGCTCCTGCTGGGAAGCTGGCTGGCAGTAGGCTGCTCGCCGCTCCGCCTGCTGGGCCCCAACCAGCAGCTGCTCAGCCATATCGAGCTGAAAGGCGTGAAGCAGGCCGATGCCGAACGGATTCAGGCGCTGTACCGCCAGAAGCCCAACAGCCGCTTTCCGCTCCCAAAACTAGCAATCTATCAGCTAGGCAACACCTTCTACACCCCCGATAAGCTGCAGCGCAAGCTTGACGCCACCCGTGCCCGCTACAACGAGCGGATTGTGGCGGCCCGGCCCGACTCGGCGCTGGTGGGCAAGCTGCTCACCAAGCGCGAGCGGCAAACCCGGCGCCTGCAGTTGGCCCTCGACAAAGGCAACGCCATCATGCGCCTGGGCGAGCCGCCTGTGATTTACGACTCGGCCCTGACCCGCCAGACGGCCGAACAGATTGCTACTTTTCTGAAGTCGAAGGGCTTTTTCCGCAGCCGCGTGCAGTATTCCGACACGCTGGCCGACCGTCGGTTTTCGCTGGGCCGCCTGCTGGGCGGCTCCGACAGCCTGCACCGCCGCCGCGTGGTCGTGACGTATAACATCACCGAAAACGCCCCCTTCCACTACTCCCAGCTCGACTACGACATCGCCGATACGGCCGTGGCCCGGCGTGTGCTGGCGTCGCAGCCGGCCTCGCTGCTGCACGCCGGCGACCAGTACGACGAGGAAATCATCGGCCAGGAGCGCGCGCGGTTTGAAACGCTGCTCAAAAACGACGGCTACTTTGATTTCCGCCAGCAGTACGTTACGCTGGAGGCCGATACCAGCTTCGCTCCCGCCACCGTGCGGCTGCGCACGCTCATTGCCAACCCGGCCTCGGGGCAGCCGCACCCACGCTACACCATCCGGCAGGTGCGCTTCATTACGGATGCGGGCACCGTGCGCTTTGGGCAGAAACGCGACACCATCCGGCAGGACTCCACGTATTTTCTGGCCTTCCAGCACCAGATCAACACCCAGCTGCTCAACCGCAAGGTGGCCGTGCACCCGGGCCAGTTCTACAACCTGACCAACACCCAGACCACGCAGCGCCAGATCAGCCAGCTCGACGTATTCCGGTTCACGAACGTGAACTACGTGCGTGTGCGCCCCACCTCCGCCGCCGACAGCACCCGCCGTCAGCTCGACGCCGTTATTGCGGCCTCGCCGGCCAAGCGCTACCAAGAAACCGTGGAATTTGGTGGCACCTATGTGGCTTATCTGGTGGGGCCGTTTGCCAACCTGCGCCTGAAGGCCCGCAACCCGTTTGGGGGCGCTGAAGTGCTGGAGCTGGGTTTGCGGGGCGGCTTTGAAGGGCAGTATGAATTCACCAACAGCGCCGACCGGAGCCAGCTCAACAGCGTACTCACCACCCAGTTGGGCGCCAACCTAAACCTGATTCTGCCGCAGTTTCTGGTGCCGTGGCGCTCCAACGGCCTACTTACCAAGTACAATCCCCGCACGCGCATCAATGTGGGATACAACTACGTGAGCCGCCCCGAGTATGCCCGTACCAATCTGGAGGGTACCTTCGACTATATCTGGCAACGCTCTACCTATCACCAATTCGTTTTCACCCCCATCGACCTGAGCCTGGTAAACACGGCCCGCCTGGACCGCACTTTTTTCCGGCAGCTCGTCAACCAGTTTCCCAACCAAGAAGCGGCCAGGTTCACTTTTAGCCGGCAATTCGTGCCCAGCCTGAGTTTTACGTCGTTGTACAACTCCAACGACTTCAACCAGACTCGGGACGCAAAGTATTTGCGGCTGTATGCCGAGGTAGGCGGCATCACCAAGCCGCTCTACCAGGATCTACTCAGCGACAGTATCCGGGTGGCCGATTTCTACCGCCTCAACGCCGACTACCGGCGCTACCACAAGGTAGGCGTGAAGTCGTTTCTGGTGTACCGGTTCAATGGCGGGCTGGTGCAGCCACTGCGGGCCAGCACCAACGGCCTGCCCTACGACAAGTATTTCTTTGCCGGCGGCGCTACCAGTTTGCGGGCCTGGAAGCCGCGCCGCCTGGGACCAGGCTCGTTCACGTCGTATCTGCAGGACACCACCGGCACGTTTATTCTGGACGAAAACGGCAACCGCATCCGCAACTACAACTTAGAGCAGCCCGGCGAGTTGCTGCTGGAAGGCAGCGTGGAGTACCGCTTCCCGCTGTTCAGCTTCATCAACGGCGCGCTGTTCACGGATGTCGGCAATACCTGGGCCCTGCGCTCCGACGACCGGCGGCCGGGCGCGCAGTTCAGCCCCACGCGCTTTTACCGCGAATTCGCCGTCAGCTCCGGCTTCGGTTTGCGCTTCGATTTCACGTTCCTGATTTTGCGCCTCGACGTAGCCACTAAGGTCTACGACCCCACCGCGCCCGGCAACAAATGGGCCATCCGCAAAGCCAGCCTATTCGGCAGCCAGGACCAGACGGCGTTTAATCTGGGTATCGGGTATCCGTTCTGAGGCGACACCTTTTATAAGCAACGCTCCGCATCTAACAGTTAGGCCGACCCGACCTTGGGAACCGAATGCTGGGAGCGGAGCTCATTTCTTTTTGGGAAACCATTCCATAAATGGTTCTCATTGTCGAACGATTCGTAGTTTTGCTTGGATTATCAGGCCGATTTCTGCCATGGTAGTCAATTCTTTGCATCTACATCACTCGTTCTACTTATGAGAAAATCCGTACAACGCTGGCATGGGTTATGCGCGCTGCTACTGAGTGCCGCGGCCACCCCGGCCCTGGCAGAAGGCTCCAAGCAACTCACGCCCAACACCAACTCGACAGTGGCCCTGACCGACCCGGCCAACACCCGTGCCGGCTACCTCACGCACGACGTGAACCTGAGCGGCACCACCGGCGGGCAAGACGTGTCGCTGGGCTTCCTGAAGCCCAGCACCTGGGTTGGCCCGGCCGGCCAGGCCTTCAGCCCCGACTACCGAATGTTTGTGCACATGGAGCCCGGCGAAACGCTCTATTATGGCGTGCACCGCCAGCCGGTTTCTTCCAATGCGCAAACGCAGGCCGACCTGACCCTGACACTGCGCTACGGCGCCGGCGTCGGCACGGTGGTGCAGGCCACCACCCTGCAGCGTGATGCAGCCAGCCCTAACCAGGCCACGCTGCTCACCACGGTGAACGGCCAGCCGCAAGCCGGCGTGATTGCCACGCCGGCCGAAGCCCAGGCGGGTCCGCTCCCCAATGCCGGCGGCTACCAGCCCCTGACGTACACCAACAACACCGGCGCCGCCCAGGAATTCTATGTGGAGTTCACGCAGGTGGGCGAGGAAACCATGACGGCCGAAAACCGCCGCTCCGACTACGACCTCTGGGACTTTACGGTCCGTACGGCCGGCGGCACCGAGAAGCCTGGCCGCCTCTACAGCCGCCACTGGGCCTTCACGGCCGGTATTTCGGAAGGCCCTACCGGCACCAGCCAGTTCCTTAACCGTCTGTCGGCCAACTTTATTCTCTACCCGATGGTGGAAAGCCGCCAGGCCCCGGGCAAATACTTTGTGAAGGAAGTGGAGCTGGCCGGTTTGCGCCCGCTCGTATTCTTCTTCGTGTCCAACGAATTCGGCTCCGACCCCTCGTTCGGGTCTACGTTTGCCGCCCGGCGCCGCAGCCAGCTGAGCAAGTCGTCGTACACGCAGTATCCCAACTTCATCAGCAACCCCGATGCCGCCATCTGGCCCACTGCGCCCGAGCCGACGGTGAGCATAACACCCCAGCCGTTCTGCCAGGACGGCGTGACGAAGGTGGCCTTCACCACCCGCGCCGCCGAAACCGGCGACTTCGAGATTCTGATTGACCTGAACGGCACGCCCGGCTACCAAGCCGGCACGCGCGACAGGCTGTTTGAACTGAACGTAACGGCCGGCACAGCCAACACCCTGGTCTGGGACGGCCTGGATGGCACCGGCGTACGGGTAGCCAACGGCTCGACCGTTACTTTCAACTTCACCAGCAACGGTGCCCCGGTCAATTTCCCCGTGTTTGATGCCGAAGGCAACCCCGACGGCTTCCGCGTGCGTAACGCCCGCTCCTCCACCGGAGCCTACGACCTGCTGTACTGGGACGATTCGCTGCTGCCTACGGCCGAGTTTCCGAATGACCGCACCCAGCTGGCGGGCGTGAACTCCAGCACCGGGGTGCACCGCTGGGGCGCTACCACCGACGACGGCGACGGCTACACCGTCAACACCTGGACCTACGGCTTCTCCGTGTTCACCGGCAGCCGCACCTTCGTGTATGCCGACGTCTGCGACAACGACAACGACGGCGTAGCCGATGCCACCGACATCGACGACGACAACGACGGCGTCCTCGACGTAGTGGAAGCTATGTCGGGTACGGCCGCCACCGACCCCGGCGCCTTCGCCACCACCACCTCCCCCATCCGCTACCTCGACGCGGCGTACGTGCACCCCGTGCTGGGCACGTTCGTGGACACCAACAACGACGGCGTCAACGACCTGTTCGACCTGGACCGCGACGGCATTCCGAACCACTTTGACCTGGACGCCGACGGCGACGGGCTCACGGATGCGTTTGAGGCTAATGGTAATGTCACGCCCACCTTCACGTATGGCCCTTTCGCGTTTGTAGTTGGAAGTGGTCAAAACACCCGCACCTACACGTACCAGAGCGCTTACAGCGTCACGGAAGGCCGCTACGTTACTACTGCTACCGGCACCGCGCCCATCAACGGCATTTACGCGGGCGTAGGGGGCAACGGCCTGCCCGATGCGGTGGAAGGCTCGGTAGCGTACAGCAAGACCGGCAACGGCTCCAACGAAACTGTTACCGTGACCGAGAACGGCGTCAGCAGATACAATCTGGTTGATACCGACAACGACGTGCGCAGCAACCTCAACGGCACGGCCCGCACCTACAACTTCCTCGATATCGACTCCGACAACGACGGCATCACCGATGAAATTGAGGCGCTGAGCACGACCGTTTATACCACCCGCCGCGGCCAGGCCAACTTCAACACTGACGCCGACCGGGACGGCCTGCGCGATGCCTACGACGCCAGCAATGGGGGCGTTGCGGGTGTTACTATCACCAGCGTGGTCAACACCGATGGTACCGACGTAGCCGACATCTTCGACATCGACTCCGACAACGACAACGCCGGCAAGACGGGCCTGGCCATCAACCTGCAAACGGCCGACTGGTCGGAAGCTTTTGCCAATCCTACTTTCGCTGTATCGGGTGGAGAAATTATTGCTAAAGCGCGTCTTTTTGCCACCAACAACCCCAGCAAAGCCAACTATTACCCTGTTTCTGGCCCAGCCAGCGGCGTCACGAACTCGCCCTTCCTGCTGGACGCCGACAACGACAAGATTCCCAACTTCCTCGACCTAGATAACGAGTACTACCGCGACGACAACTTCAATGGTCTGGTAGACCTCTACGATCCGGCCTACGGCGGCACGCCTTCTTCGGCGCCGCGGGGCTCGAACACGGCAACCGAAGCGGCCTTCCGTACCAACGCCAATGCCGTACCGCTGCCCGTGGAGCTACTCAGCTTCCAGGCCCGCGCTGCCGGCCGCGACGCGCTGCTGACCTGGGCTACGGCTTCGGAGAAAGACAACGCCCGTTTCGACGTAGAGCGCTCCGCTGATGGCGTGACCTTCGCGGTAGTGGGCTCGGTACGGGGCAACGGCACCCGCAGCACCCGCACCGACTACGCCTTCACCGACAAGGGCGCCGGCGCGGTAGCCGGCACGCGCTACTACCGCCTGCGCCAGGTTGATGTGGATGGCAAGGAGTCGACCACGGAAGTGCGGGTAGTAAGCTTTGACGGCAAAGGCGCGGCTACGCTGATTTCGGTGTACCCTTCGCCCTCAACGGACAAGGCAACCCTCGACCTGCTGGCGCTGAGCCAGGCCACCTACCAGGTGGAAGTTCTGGGGGCTGATGGCCGCCGGATGCTGCGCTTTGAAACCACGGGCGGCCGCGAGGTGGTCCTGCCGGTAGCGGAGTTTGCCAAAGGCACGTACCTGATCCGGGTGAGCGGCCAAGGCCAGCGCTACCTGGTGAAGCTGCTCAAAAACTAGTAAGCCGTAGCAGCACGCCACTGAAAAGGGCTTCCGGATATCCGGAAGCCCTTTTTGTTGCTCACCCAGTTTCTATCTGGCATGCTTCTGGAATGCATAAGAAAACCCCGGCCGCATCTGCAGCCGGGGTTTTCTTGTGTGTGCTGAATGAAGCTCTGCTAGTAGCCCAGCAGCTCGGCCAGGGCGGCGGCTACCTTGTCGGGGTTGGGCAGCATCTGGCGCTCCAGGTCCACGTTGAGGGCAATGGCGGGCAGGTTGGCGGCGCCGAGCGTAAATACGGGCGCGTCGAGCTGGCGGAAGCAGGTACGCTGGATGCGGCCGGCCAGGCTCTCGGCGAAGGAGTTCAGCAGCGGCTCCTCGGTGAGCACCAGGGCCTTACCGTGGCGGCGGACGGCGGCTTCCACGGCTTCGTAGTCGAGCGGGTTGAGGGTGCGCAGATCCAGGATTTCCACCTGGCCGGCAAACTGGCGGCTGGCGGTTTTGGCCCAGTGCACGCCCATGCCGTAGGTAATCACCACGCAGGTTTCGCCGTTTTGCAGCTTCGTGGCGTCGGCCTGCTGGGCCACGGCGGCTTTGCCGAGGGGCACCACGTAGCCGGTGGCGGGCTCAACGGTTTTGGCGTCTTCGGTGCCGGGCACCTTGCTCCAGTAGAGGCCTTTGTGCTCCAGCATCACCACAGGGTTGGGGTCGAGGTAGGCGGCGCGCATCAGGCCCTTCATGTCGGCCGCGTTGCTCGGATACACCACCTTGATGCCGCGGATGGTGAGCAGCGTGCTTTCGATGGAGCCCGAGTGGTAGGGCCCGCCCCCGCCGTAGGCCCCGATGGGCACCCGGATGAGGCTCTGCACCGGAAACTGGCCGTTGGAGAGGTAGCACGATTTGCTGAGCTCTTCCACCAGCTGGTTGAGGGCCGGCCAGATGTAGTCAGCAAACTGCACTTCCACAATGGCCTTGGCGCCCACGGCGCTCATGCCGGCCGTGCTGCCCACGATGTAGGCTTCCTGAATAGGCGTGTTGAACACGCGGGCGTCGCCGTACTTCTTGGCCAGCAGGGCGGCCTCGCGGAACACGCCGCCCAGCTCGCCGCCCACGTCCTGGCCGTAGAACAGGGCCTCCGGAAACTCGCGCAGAATATCATCCACGGCGTGCAGGGCGGCGTCCACCATCAGGGCCTTGTCGGCGCCGGCGGGGGTCCGCTCGCCGGCTTCTTCGGTCACGGCCGGTGGGGCAAACTCGTGGTCGGCGAAGGTAGCGGGGTCGGGGTTGGGGGCGGCCAGGGCGCGCTGGTAGTCGGCCTCCACGGTGGCGCGGGCCTCGGCGGCCAGCTGCTGCAGCTCGTCTTCGGCGAAGCCCAGCTCCAGCAGCTGCTGGTGGAAGCGCGGCAGCGGGTCCTGCAGGGAGTGCTGGGCGAGGTTGTCGCCGCGGTACCACTCGCGGCGCACGCCGCTGGTGTGGTGGCCCAGCAGCGGGCAGCGGGCGTGCACCAGCACCGGACCGCGCCGCTCGCGCACGTAGTCGGCGGCCTGCTGCATGCCGGCGTAGCTGGCCAGGAAGTCGGCCCCGTCGAACTGCAGGCGGTGCAGGCCTTTGAAGCCGGCCGCAAACTCGTAGGCATCCATGGCCCGCATCTCGCGGCCCGTGGCCGAAATGCCCCATTCGTTGTCCTGCACCAGGTAAATAATGGGCAGCTGGTGCAGCACGGCCATCTGCAGCGCCTCGCTCACCTCGCCCTCGGTCATGGCCCCATCCCCGATAGAGCACAGCACAAGCGGCTTCGCCTTTGAATTAGTAATTAGTAATGAAGAATTAAGAATTAGCTGTTCAGCCTCTTCCGAACCTGGAACAATTGGCAAATTATTAATTACTAATTGCTCATTACTAATTCCCATCAGCCCCTGACTTTCCAGGTACTTGATGCCGTGGGCGACGCCGGTGGCCGGAATGGCCTGCATGCCGGTGGCCGAGCTTTGGTGCGGAATGGTAGGGAAGCCGGCGCGCCGCAGCGAGGGGTGGCTGTAGTAGGTCCGGCCGCCCGAAAACGGGTCGTCGCGCTTGGCCATGAGCTGCAGCATCAGCTCGTAGGGCTGCAGGCCGATGCCCAGCAGCATGGCGTCGTCGCGGTAGTAGGGCGCCACGTAGTCCTGGGGGCCCAGCTGGCAGGCGGCGGCCAGCTGAATGGCCTCGTGGCCGCGGGCGGTGGCGTGCACGTACTTGGCCGTCACGGCCTTGTTTTCTTCGTAGAGGCGGGCCAGCTCGTCGGCGGTCCGCATCAGGCGGTACACCCGGCGCAGCGTTTCGGGCGCGGGCGGGGCGGCAGTGAAGTCAGCTTCCAGAGTGGGGGCAGCGTGCAGGGACATGGGCGGGGATTGGGTTCGGGGCGAAATTACGGGTTCGGGCCGGAATGGCCGCAGTTGGCCGTAGCGCTTGCCCTACCCAACCGTATCTTCGGGCCCATGTTCGTTCCGCTCGCCATTTCCGCCGCCACTCCCGCCGACCTGCCCGCCCTGGCCGGCCTCGTCAACAACGCCTACCGCGGCGAAGCCAGCCTGCGCGGCTGGACCTCCGAAGCCCACCTGCTCGACGGGCCCCGCACCGATGAAGCCGACCTGCGCCAGCTCGCGGCCGTGCCCGGCGCCACCTTCCTGTTGGCTTGCACCGAGGCCGGCGAGCTGGTGGGCAGCGTCTATACCAAGCCCCAGGCGCCCGACCTGTACGTGGGCATGCTGTCCGTGGACCCCACGCGGCAGGCGGCAGGAATCGGGCGGCAGCTGCTGGCCGCCACCGAAACCCAGGCCCGGCAGGCTGGTTTCAGCAGCGTGCTGATTTCCGTCATTTCGGTGCGCGCCGAGTTGATTGCCTGGTACGAGCGGCTGGGCTTCCAACGCACCGGCGAGGTCCTGCCGTTTCCGGTGCACGCCAGCCCCAGCATCCCGAAGCAGCCGCTGGAGCTGCTGCTGCTGCGTAAGGCGGTGTAGCTTTATAAAGCTTCACGCTGGCAGCGTCGGAGCTGTACGTCAGTCGAAATCCCACCACGCCGCCTGTTTCACTGGCTCGCCCAGCGTGTAAGGTTCCCCGATGCGCGGCACCGTAACGGGCACGCCCAGAGCCGCGGCGGCGGGCAGCAGCAGGCGGATGGGCTCGTTCCACGGGTGGTAGCCAAGCGTGAACTTGGCCCAGTGAACCGGCAGCAGCAGGCGCGCGCCCAACTCCTGCGCCGCCCGCGCCGTTTCGGCGGGCAGCGTGTGCACGGCGTGCCACAGCTCGTTGTACTGCCCGTTTTCCAGCACCGCCAGATCAAACGGGCCGTATTGCGCGCCGATGGCCCGGAAGTGCGGGCCGTAGCCACTGTCGCCGCCCAGAAACAGCCGGTGGCCGGGCAGCTGCAGCACGTACGACGCCCACAACGTGCGCCGCGCCCGCACCCCGCGCCCCGACATATGCTGGGCGGGCGTGGCCGTGAGCTGCGCCCCGCCCGGCAGCGTGGTGGTATCGTGCCAGTTCAGCTCGGTGATGCGCGCCGCCTCGAAGCCCCAGTGCCGGAAGTGGCTACCCACGCCCAGCGGCACCACCACCCGCGCCACTTTGTCGCGGAGCTGGCGCACGGTGGCGTAGTCGAGGTGGTCGTAGTGGTCGTGGGTAATGAGTAGCACGTCGATGGGCGGCAGGTCGGCGACCTGGTAGGTGTTGGCCCCCGCGTAGGCCTGCACCGAGTACGGCACCGGCGAGGCAGCCCCGCTGAACACCGGATCCACGAGCACCGTGAGGCCCTGCGCCTTGATCAGGTACGACGAGTGGCCGAACCACACCAGCGTGGGCGAGGCCTGTGCGGGCAGCTGCCGCAGGTCGGTCGTTACCGACGGTATCGGGCGCGAGGGCGTGACGGTGGCTGGACGGCGCAAATAGTCGCGCAGCAGCTGGCCCAGCTTGGCATCAGCGGGGCTAAATTGCACGTCGCCCGGGTTGCGGAACTGGCCGTTGTGGTAGTTTTCCAGCCCCACAAATTGGCTTTGACTGTTTCGGGAAGGGTTTTTACCCAGTATGTTCATTAGGTGCAGGCCGCGAAAACCTAGCGGCTGGCTAACAGGACGCAGCGCCCACCGGTTTACTTTATCAGCCTGAATATTTCCTTCAAAACAAACCCTGCCTGGCCAAGTGCTGCAACCATTTCCGATTGCGCGCCTCTGTGGGCTGACGCGTGGCGGCCGGGGAAATTTCTACCTTTGCCGGCACAAAAGCAGCTCTTCACCTGATTTTTGTCAGGTTGTGGCGTGTTTTTGCGGCCGAAGTTTGCCCCCGAACCAACGCCTCTGCCGTTATGAATCCTATGCTTTCCGCCCCTACTGCCTCCTTCCCCACGCCCCGCCCCGCCGCCGAATTCCGTGAAACGGTGGCCGACTGGATGCGCCAGTTTCAGGACTGGCTCTGCCAGCAGTTGGAGCAGGCCGACGGCACGGGCCGCTTCCAAGAAGACGCCTGGCAGCACCACGGCGGCGGCGGCGGCCGCAGCCGGGTGCTCACCCACGGCACCATCATCGAGAAGGGCGGCGTGAACTTCTCGGGCGTGCAGGGCACTATGAGCGAGCAGGCCGCCCGCGTGCTGCTCATGCCTAACCCCGAGTATTTTGCCACCGGCGTGAGCGTGGTGCAGCACCCGCGCAGCCCGCAGGTGCCCATCGCCCACATGAACGTGCGCTACTTCGAGGCCGGCAACGGCGAAGCCTGGTTTGGCGGCGGCCTCGACCTGACCCCGATTTACGTGGACGAAGCCCAGGCCCGCTGGTTTCATGAGCAGATTGCCGCCGCCTGCGCGCCCCACGACCCCACCTACTACGCCCGCTTCAAAACCTGGGCCGACGACTACTTCTTCCTGCCCCACCGCCAGGAAACCCGCGGCGTGGGCGGCATCTTCTTCGACCGCCTCACGGTGGGCAAAGACGGCGACCGGGACGCTCTGTTTGCCTTCGTGCAGGCCGTGGGCCGGGTGTTTGGCGAAGCCTACTGCGAGCTGCTGCGCCAGAACGCCGACCGCCCCTACTCCGAGCGCGAAAAGCAGTGGCAGCTGGTGCGCCGCGGCCGCTACGCCGAGTTCAACCTGGCCTTCGACCGGGGCACGCGCTTCGGCCTGGAAACCGGCGGCCGCACCGAAAGCATCCTCATGAGTCTGCCGCCGCAATGCGAGTGGCACTACAATTTTCCCATTGAGCCGGACTCGCCCGAAGCCGCCACCCAACAGTGGCTGCGCAAAGGAGTCGACTGGCTGGCCCCTCGTTAACTGGTTGTCAGTTGGTGGTGGTCAGTTGTCAGTCGACAAATGCAAGAATTGGGCTGCCGACCAGCAACTGACCACTAGCCACTGACAACCGAAAACTGACATTGATAGAAGCATTACAATCTTTTGACCGCTGGCTGCTGGTAGCCGCCAACACCCACCGCACGCCCACGCTGGACGCCCTTATGGTGTTCTTTACGGAGCGGCTGGTGTGGTTTCCGGCGTATTTTGTGCTGCTTGTGATGCTGGCCTACCTGTTTGGGCGGCGGGCCTGGCTGCTGCTGCCGCTGCTGGGCGCCAGCGTGGCCCTGGCCGACATAATTTCCAGCCGCCTGTTCAAGCCCTACTTCGCCCGCCTCCGCCCCTGCCACGACCCCGACCTGTCGGCCACGCTCAACCTGATCAACGGCTGCGGCGGGCAGTTTGGGTTTATGTCGTCGCACGCGGCCAACGCCTTTGCCCTCACGGTGTTTATGGCCCTGGTGCTGCCCCGGCGCTACCGCGTGGCCAAGTGGTTGCTGCTGGGCTGGGCGCTGGTCGTGAGCTACAGCCGCATGTACCTGGCCGCACACTTCCCATCCGATGTGCTGGCCGGCGCGGTGCTGGGCAGTTTGTTGGCCTGGGGCTGCGCTGCGCTGTATAAGCGTCTGGCTGCGCGCCTGTTTCCGGCCGAAAAGTCTTTGCAGCCAACCCGCTCTATGCCCGAAAAAGCACCGGTCGCCCGGTAGCGGCCCGGACGGGCCTGTCAGCAGGCTTTATCGGCTGGTTACGCTGATGAGCACGCCCAGGTCGCCGTCGGTCTGCGTCCAGCCCTGCGCCGGCAGGTAGGCGCGGGATACGAAGCCGTCCAGATACAAAGCGTTGCGGCAACCTTGCTGCTGAAAGAACCGCGCGAAAACGTAGAAGTTGACCGGCTCCCGCGACAGTGCGCACAGCACCCGCCCATCGGGCAGCACCCCCACGCCGTTGCGGATCTGCCGGTTTGCGGAGCCGGCCCGGAACGCCGGGTGCAGCTGCCCATCCAGCACCAGCATCGGCCCCGACTGCGTGGCGTAGCGCACGAGGTGCCGGAGGTTCAGCTGCCGGAAATCGGCCGTAGGGCACACGCCAGCCCGGTTATCGAGCGTGATGTAGAAGACACCGTTGGGCTGCAGGTAGAAGTTGCCAGCCCCGGCCAGCGTGTCCAGGGGCATCAATTGCTGCTCGTTTTCGATGTAGAGCCCCAGCGGCGCGTTGCCGGGCCGGAACATGCCACCGTTCATAGCAAACTGCAGTGTGTCGCCGCGGCTGGCCAACCAGCTGCGCAGCCGGTCCAGGCTACGCAGCGGCCGGCGCTGCTCATCCAGCCAGTAGAGTTTTAGGGCCTGACGGCGTAGGTCAACCCGGTAAGTAAGGAAGCGCGGGGCCGGTGGCTGTAGCCGCGGCCAGAGTAGCAAGTAGAGTAAACCGCAAATACTCAGCAGCAGTCCAGCAGTCAGCAACTTCAATAACCTGGCGCTCATGAGCAATTTCGAAATCAGCGCGGCCATCAGAATACGCAGCGGCGGGTTTGGGCGCGGCCCTGGTGCCTAATAGGCAATAGTAAGATGTAGATCAGAGAAATGCGCAGTTTGGCCCTGGCGATGCTCATCGAAAGTAAGCACCAGGGAATTGGCGGCGGCTGGCCCAAACGCCAGTTGCGGCTGCCCTGCCAACTGCAGCAGCAGCAAATCAGCGGCATCGTACTTCGCCAGCCCGAAAGCGGCGCGCGTGAGGCGGCGCAGACCCGCCGGGTGCCGGGTAGGCTCGGTGGTGGCAGCTTTGGGGCCTTTGAAGGGTAGCCGAAACGTCCAGGGCAGGCTGGGATTATGGGTGTGGGGCAGCACATCAATGGGCAGGCCCGCCGGGAAATACACCGGCTGATAGGCCACGGCTGCCGCAAAAATCGGGTCGGTATCGGGCGTATTCACCAGGCACAGGCCGTAGGGCGAAGCTCCCGTGGTGGCGTAGCGGGCCCGCTCGCCCAGTTGGGTGGGCCGCAGCAGCGGGCTGTTGATTTCGGCGGCATCGTGCACCCACAGAATCTCCAGAAACCCGTTTTCGAAGTAGAACTTCCGGTTGCTGGTGCCCTGCCCGGGATGCGCGCGGCCGCTGCCTTCAGTCAGGCCCAGAGCCCGCAACTCCTCGGCGGCGGCGTGTGGCGAATCGGAGAAGATAAAGAGGTGGTCGATTTCCATACTCAGGGCAGTTTCAGTGGCCGATTCAGCGACTTGCTGGCATAGTACTCAACTCAGGTGGGCAGCATCCTCCAGCTACTCTTGCTCCACACTACACTGCGACAGAATGCGGGGTACAGCCAGTGCCCGGCGATAGTTGTTGCTGGGTGGCCGTCGGATAGTTAGGGCGGCAGAGTGTCGGCAATTAAACAAACCTGTGGCATAGTGGCCAGACTCCATTTTGAATTTGGTAAATGGCTGAGAGGAAGCACAAACGTAGCCGACGATGGTAGCTCTGCCCGGCGGAACTGAGTTAAAGCAGCCCTCGTAACAAACCCGCCGAAACGGCCACCGTCAAGCCCAACCGTAGTAAACAATGCGGTAGCTTTGGTGGTACTAGCTGCCCCACCGTTCCCACGTGCTTTTTTTCTCTCCTTTTTCCCGCTTGGTACGCCGGCAGGCCGGTTGTTGGCTGCTGCTTGCTTTGGCCGTGCTGATAAAGCCGGCCTGGGCCCAGCAGCTGTCCACTGATCCGGCCCTGCGCAACCTCGTCATCTGGCAGGCCGTGCCCGACCCGGCCGGCTGGCTCTGGCTGGCCACCGACCGTGGCGGCTACCGCTACGACGGCCAGCGCCTGGTACCTCTGCGCGAGCTGGTGCAGCAGGGTCCGGTGCTGCCCGCCGGCTCCATGCGGGCCGTACTGCGCGACGCCGGAGGCCACCTCTGGTGGGGCGGAGCTGCTGGTCTGTGGGCCTTTGACCCTGGCAAAGGCCGCCTGCGCCCTGTGCCCCTACCCGATTACCCGGCCAAGCGCTTGGGTGTCACGGCCCTGGGCTGGTATCGGGGCCGCCTGTGGGTGGGCCGCGACGCCGACCCGTTTTCCGTCTTCAGCCTGGTCCCCGGCCAGCCCCGCCAGCCGGCCCGCGCCGAACTGCGCCACCCCGTGGGCTGGGTGACTGGCTTTGCCCCCGATTCGCTGGGCCGCTGGCGGGTGCTGGGCCTGGGCCGAGCCCTGGCCCAGACGCCCACCGGCCGCTGGCAGGTGCAGCGCCTGACAGCCCTCTACCACGGCCAATTGCTACGCCCCGGCCACGCCCCCACCTGGCTGCCGCCCGGGGCCCGGCTCGTCGTGCCCGGCACGGGTGGGCAGTGGCAGCTGCGCGCCACGGGCCTCTACCGGGTGGTGCAGGGCCGGCCGGCCGAACAGACCGATACCTGGACCTGGTCCAGCAATGAGATGGCCCGGGTGCTGCGGGTAGTGCAGCTCGACAGCACCTGGTTCTGGTCGGCCGGCGAGCAGGTGTTCAGCCTCTCGCTGCGCGGCTTGCGCGGCGGGCAGCCGCCGGTGGTGCGCCGCCGGGTGGCCCCGCTGCTGTTCGGCCGCGAAATGGAACTGGTGCCGCTGCCCGACGGCCGGGCGCTGCTGGGCTTCCGATTTGATGCCCCCGGGGCCGTGCGCGTGGCCCCGGCCGAGCTGGCCGCCGAGCCGCTGCCCACCCGGCCAGCCCAGCCCATAAGCACCCGCGCCCTGGGTCGCCTGCCCGACGGCTGCCGCTTTGTGAGCAGCTACGAGGGCCTGTGGGTGCAGCCCGCCGACTCTGCCGCCGCCCCGCTGCGGCGGCTGGCCACTACCCTGCAGGCGGGCGTGTGGTTTGCCACCCTGCCGCTGCCGGGCAAGCGTCTGCTTATCGCCAACGAGCTGGGCCACTTCGACGTGTGGGACCAGGGCCGGCAGCGCCCTCTGCCCTGGGTGGGGCCACACCCGCCACTGGGCGAAACCAACGGGCTGTGCTTGCTGCGCGACCGGGCCGGCCGCGTCTGGGGCGGTTCGGTGGCGGGCCTGTTTATGATTGACACTGAGCGGGGCACGGTGCGCCGCTACCGCGAGGCCGACGCAGGCTACCGCCTGCACCAGTGCCGCATTGAGGCGTTGGTCGAGGGCCCGCCCGACGTGCTGTGGGTGGCTACCAGCCAGGGCCTTTACCACCTGACTGTATCCACCGGCCAGCTGCAGCGCTACGGCCCCAACGAGCCAGCCCCGCGCCGCCTACCCACTGCCGACGTGCGCAGCCTGCTCCTCACCCACCCCGACAGCCTGTGGCTGGGCACCTTCGACCAGGGCCTGCTGCTGCTGCACCCCCGCCGTGGGCTGCAGCGCCAGCTGGGGCCGGCTCAGGGCTTGCCCAGCGAGTCGGTGGCCTTTCTGACCCGGCTGCCCACCGACCCGCTTGCGCTGTGGCTGGGCACCTACCGGGGGTTGGTCCGCTACGTGCCCCGCACCGGCCGCCTGCAGCACCTGACGGCCGCCGACGGGCTGGCCGCCGAGGAGTGCAACCGCCAGTCGGTGGGCTACGATGCGGCCACGGGCGAGCTGCTGGTGGGCGGCGTGGGCGGAGCCAGCCGGGTGCGCGCCGCGCAGGTGGCCCGTGCCCCGGGCCAGACGCGGCCCCAGCTATTGCTGGCCGCGCTTGCCCAGCATTCTGCCAACACCGGCCTGACCCATACCCGCTACCCAGCCCCAGGTCAATTGCCAGCCCTGACCATGGCCCCCGGCGACGCCTTTCTGGACGTGCAGGTGGCGCTGGCCGATTACACTCCCGACGCGCAGCCCCGCTACGCCTTCCGGCTGGTGCCGGCGGGCCAGGACTCGGCCCGCTGGCTGGGGTTGGGCCGCCGTGGTACGCTGCATCTGCAGCAGGTGGCGCCCGGCGACTACAGCCTGCAGTTGCGCGGCGAAACCGCCGATGGCCAGCCCGCCACCCGGCACATCACGCTGCCGCTAACCGTGGAGCAGCCCTGGCAGCGGCGTCCCGCCACCTGGGCTGTGGGCACGCTGCTGCTGGCCGCCGCCGTGGGTGGAGGCGTGTATGGCTGGCAGCGTCTGCGGGCAGGCCGGGTGCGGGCCGAACAGCAGCTACGCGCCCGCTTGGCGGCCGACCTGCACGACGAGGTGGGCAACCTGCTCACCCGTGTGACGCTACGCGCCGAGCTGGCCCGGGAAATACCCGAGCCGGCCTTCCTCGACGAGCTGTTGCACGAAAGCCGGGCCGCCGCCGCCACCGTGCGCGACCTGATCTGGACGGTTGACGCCGCCGCTGACACGGCCGGAGCCCTCTCCGACCGCCTGCAGGACCTGCTGACCCAAAGTGCCACCGCCGCCGGGCGGCCGGCCAACTTTACCCGCAGCCCCGAGCCGTTTCCGGCCGCCGCCACCCTGCGCCCCGACGTGCGCCAGCACGTGTACCTGATTGGCCGGGAGGCGCTGACCAATGCGCTTAAGCACGCCCCAGCCGGAGCAGATCTCTCGCTCACGCTCACTGTCACGTCTGTGGAACTGGTGCTGGACGTGCAGCAGGGTGGCCCGGCTCCAGTGGCCGCGCCCACCTCCCGGGCTGGGCAGGGCCTGCGCAACCTGCACACCCGGGCCCACCAGCTCGGCGGCACACTCACCGCCGGCCCCGACGCGGCGGCCGGCGCTGGCTGGCGCGTGCGGCTGCGCGTGCCCCGGCCGTTGCAGTAAGTAGTTTTTCGTTGTCAGTTGCTGGGTGTCGGTTGTTTGTTGTTGTCGATCAACACCACAAAGGCCTCGACGCAACCTCACCAGGCCTTCTTCACACTTCCGATTCACTGCGCATAAACAACTGACAACGAATATCTAAACATTAACTTCTACAGCCTACCCCGGGCGGCGCGGGCCAGCAGCTCGGCCTTATTGGCCACGCGCAGCTTGTCGTAGAGGCGCACGACGTAGGTGCGCACCGTGGCCGCGCCGATTCCCAACTGCTCAGCCACCTGCTTCTCGGTGCGCCCGGCCACCAGGCCTTCGAGCACCTGCCGCTCCCGTTCCGAGAGCAGGTAGTCTTCCTGCGAGGGCACGGGGGTGAAATACTCCAGCATCTTGCGCGCCACCGACGGGCTCATTACGGCCCCGCCAGCGGCCACGTCGAGCAGGGCCTGGCGGTAGGCCGGCAGCGGCGTGGCACTTTTCACCACGAAGCCGCGCGCGCCCCGGCGCAGCGCCTCGTAAATGGTATCGGCTGCGTCGTTGGAGGTCTGCACCAGCACTTGTAGGTCCGGAAACTGCGCCAGCAGCGACGGCAGCGCATCCAGGCCGCTTTCACCAGGCAAACTCAAATCCAACAGCAGCAGTTGGGGGGACAAGCTCAGGGTCAGCTCGCGCCAGAGGGTTTCAATGCTGTCAGCCACCACGATGCAGTCGAACTCGGGGCACACGCACAGGTAGCGGTGCAGCAACTCGCGGATGGTGGCATCGTCCTCGACGATGGCCAAGCGCAACGGGCCGGTGGGAGCCGCTGAGCGGGCCCCGCCCAGTGGCGAGGAGGCAGGGGGAAAAGCGGAAAACGGCATGGCGGGGAGAAAACTGGGTTAGGGGAAAGGCAACATTCGGCTGCGGCGTGAAATGCGGCTGCCAGAACAAAATTTGCCGGCCCAAACCGGGAAATGGTAACGGCGCGTGTCCCTATTTCTGGGGACAAAACGCATTTTATTTAAAAGATACAATTTTTAATAAAATAAGGCATGTGTTTGTCCCCAGAAATAGGGACAAAACAAAGTTGTTGCCCCTTTACCACTAGGCCAGCTTTGCAAACAGGATTCCTACTGAGTGGAATCCTAAATGCCACAATTTTTTCCATCCTATTTTCCTCGTTATGTCGGTACATCTCCGCAACGTATCGGTGGCCTCGCGCCGCTTCCTTCTCTCCCTGGGTCTGTTAGGCCTGGGCACCACCGCCGCCCTGGCCCAAGGCAACGTGGGCGTGGGCACCACCTCGCCCCACCCCTCGGCCGTGCTGGATGCCAGCAGCACCAGCAAGGGCCTGCTGGCCCCGCGCATGAGCCAGGCCCAGCGCGACGCCATCGGCAGCCCCGCCACCGGTCTGCTCGTGTATCAAACCGATAACACGCCCGGCTTCTACGTGTACACCGGCTCGGCCTGGATAGGCGTAGGCAGCGCCGGCAGCGTAGGCCCAGCCGGCCCAATCGGTCCGCAGGGCATAGCTGGCCCGGCCGGCGCTACCGGCCCGGCGGGTGCTAAAGGTGACAAAGGCGATACGGGCGCTACCGGCGTGGCCGGTCCGGCCGGTGCTACGGGCCCGGCAGGTGCCAAAGGTGATAAAGGCGACACCGGCGCTACCGGTGTAGCTGGTCCGATAGGTCCGCAGGGCCTGACGGGCCCGGCGGGGGCCAAAGGCGATACGGGCGCGGCGGGGCCGCAGGGCATAGCCGGTCCGGCCGGCGCTACGGGCCCAGCGGGCGCAAAAGGTGATAAAGGCGATACGGGTGCTACCGGCGCGGCCGGCCCAATCGGTCCGCAGGGCCTGACCGGCCCGGCCGGAGCCACTGGCCCGGCTGGCGCTACTGGTGCAGCCGGTGCGCAGGGGGTAGCGGGGCCGACCGGCCCGGCGGGTGCCAAGGGTGACAAAGGCGATACGGGCGCGGCGGGTGCCGCAGGGGCCACGGGCCCGGCCGGCGCGAAAGGCGACAAAGGGGATACGGGCGCCACCGGCGTAGCCGGCGCTACCGGCCCGCAGGGTGCTGCCGGTGCCACCGGCCCACAAGGCCCGGCCGGCCAGGGTGTGCCCACCGGCGGCACGGCCGGCCAGGTGCTGAGCAAAGTGGACGGTACTGACTATAACACCCGATGGGTGACGCCGGCTACGGGCGGCGGGTCCAACCTCTATACCACCGACGGCACGCTGAGCGGCAACCGCAGCGTGGGCCTGGGCGGCTTTAATCTCAACTTCTCGGGCACCGGCGCGCTGGGCCTGAACGACAACGCCCTGCGTCTGCGGGCGGCCACCGACGGCAACAACTTCCTGCAATTCAACAGCACCACCAACGGGCCTGTACTCAGCGGCCAAACCGGTGGGCGCCTGGGCTACGGTACGGCCGGGGCCAGCACGGGCCTGAGCTGGAGCAGCAGCGGCGTGAGCATCAACGGCGGCACCAGCGCCTACACGCTGCCCACCTCGCGCGGCAATGCTGGGCAGGTAGTGGTCAGCAACGGCAGCGGCGGCACTAGCTGGGCAGGCAGCGCCGGCGCGATTACTGAACTGGTCGTCTCCAAGACCAACGCCACGCAAACGCTCGCTACGGCCCCTGGCTCGAATCAAGGCGACGTGGTATCGTTCAACAATGTGGTAACGGCCCCCACGCTTGGCACCTACAACGCCAGCACGAGCACCTACACCGCTCCCTCGGCCGGCACCTACCTGATTGCGTTCCGCTACAGCACGGTGGATAACGGTACCAACACCCTTGGCACCTGGAATTACGTGGAAGTGAACGGCAACGCCATTTCGACCAGTAACATTTACCAATCATACACCATCAATAACGGCGGCGGCAGCAACCTGCCCGCTGGCCTTCGGGGTGTGGGCAGCAACATGTACATGCTGACGCTGAATGCCAACGATGCCCTGCGCATCCGGGCCCTCAGTCCAAACTCCAACGTCTCCACTACTCTCAAAAACGACGGCAGCGTGGTGTGGACGATTGTGAAGCTGAACTAAGGCGTCGTTCCTGATTGCCGAACAGGCCGCCTGGGTCACACCAGGCACACCGGGGAACCCGAAAACCGGACGCCAAACAGAGTAGGGATTCTATTTGATACACGCATAGCGCACCGTACGCTCCTCCAACTCGTCGCCGACGTTTCTCTTGGCCAAGGCTGAAAAGCAAAAACGCTGGCCAGGCAGTGAGTCGTCCGCAAAGGCTGATGAGGTAAAAGCCGCCTATCACCTGCTATGCATTTCTTCATATTCTGATGAGAGCTTCTCCATATCTTCAGCGCCGCCAGTGGCTCCTGAGGCTGGGGCTGGTGGTTGGCCCCCTGGCCGCCTACGCCCAGACCCCGGCCCCGGTGCTGACCAGTAACGGCGGCACGCTGTTCGTGAACAGCGGCGGCACGCTGCAGGTCAACGGCGGCTACGCCCAGACCGGCGCGGCCCTGCTGCGCACCGGCGGCACGGCCACCGTGGCCGGCAACCTGAGCGCCGCCGCCGCCTCGGACTTGGACCTGGCCGCCGGCACGCTCAACGTGACCGGCGACGTAAGCAGCGCCGCCACGCTCAGCGGCACCACCGGCACGCTGCAGCTCAGCGGCGCCGGGGCCCAGGCCCTGGGCGTGAGCGGCGGCACCGTGCCCAACCTGCGCGTGAGCAAAGCCGGCGGCACGGCCGCCCTGACCCAGCCCGTGGCCGTGCGCCAGGTGCTGAGCGTAACCAGTGCCGGCAGCCTAACCACCAACGGCCAGCCGCTGACGCTGCTGAGCGACGCCAGCGGCACGGCCCTGATTGCCAACCTGGGCACGGGCCTTGTCACAGGCAACGTGACCGTGCAGCGCTACATTGATGGCAGCCTGAACCCCGGCCTGGGCTACCGCCACCTCGCGGCGCCGGTGTTTACTGCCACCGTGGCCAGCTTCGGCTCGGGCGGCACCACGCCCGTGGTCAACAGCGCCTACAACTCGGCCGCCAACCCCGGGGCCGTAGCGCCCTTCCCTACTGTGTACTTCTACGACCAGGCCCGCCTGGCGACCTCACCGGCTACCACCCTGTCGGCCTTCGACAAGGGCTGGCAGTCGCCCGATGCCCTGACCGACGCTGCCCCCCTGGGTGGCCGCGGCTTCACGGTGCAGCTGCCCGGGGCCAGCACGCTCAGCTTCACGGGCCCGGTGGCCAACATCGGCGGCACCACGCCGCTCAGCCGCGCCAGCGGGGCCACGGCCGCTGAGGCGGGCTGGAACCTGGTGGGCAACCCCTACCCCTCGCCCCTGGATTTGAGCACCATCGCGCCCAGCCAGCGCACGAACATGGATGCGGCGTTCTACACCTATGAGAGCACCAGCCAGTACGGCGGCGGCTACCGCAGCTTCGTCAACGGCTTCGGCAACCCGCTGCTGGGCAGCAGCCAGGCGTTCTTCGTGCGGGTGAGTGCGGGCCAGACCAGCGGCAGCCTGGAGCTGACCAACGCCAACCGCGTAACCGACTACAGCCTACAGGCCCCCGTGCGCCGGGGTGCGGCCGACGACCGCCCCCAGCTGCAGCTCACGCTCAGCGGCCAGGGCCTGAATGACGCGCTGACCGTCTACGCCCAGCCCGGCGCCACCGCCGGCTTCGACCGCGAGTTTGATGCGGCCAAGCTCTGGAACCCCAACGGGCTGAGCCTGGCCACGCTGGCCGCCTCGGGCGAGGCGCTGGCCATCGACGGGCGCCCCGCCTTCCCGCTGGGCCAGCCCGTGCCGCTGACCTTGCAGGCCCCGCAGGCCGGCACCTACTCGCTCACGGCCACGGACCTGGCTAACCTGCCCGCCGGCACCGACGTGGTGCTGGTGGATTTGACCGCCGGCACCCGCACGCCGCTGCTGGCCGGCACCCGCTACAGCCTCACGCTGCCCGCCGGCACCACCGCCGGCCGCCTGCAGCTGGAAGTGGCGGGCCGCGCCCTGAGCACCAGCAGCCAGCTGGCGCAGCAACTCAGCCTGTACCCCAACCCAACGGAGGGCCAGGTGCAGCTCGTGCGCCCCGCCGCCTGGGGCGGCCTGCAGGTGCAGGTGCTCAACAGCATCGGCCAGACTGTACAGACTACCCGCCTCTCGGCCGGCGAGCAGACGCTCAACGTGCAGGAGCTGCCCGTAGGCGTGTACACGCTGCGCCTGACCACCCAGCAGGGCCAGACGCTCACCAAGCGCCTCGTGCGTCAGTAAGCGCCCGGCTCCCGGTCACCCCAACCGGCCCGCCCGCCGCCGGCTCCCTTCAGTAGGAGCCGGCGGTTGAGTGGCCCTGGGCGAATTGGTTTTTCTTTCTATCCTGACTTTCTCTTCTGATGAAACGCTCCCTCTTCACACTTACGCTCACGCTGGCCCTGGTGGGCGGTACGTCCCGCGCCCAGGGCCCGGGCTCGGGTGGCCCGGTTCCCGGTCCGGCCCCCGAGCCAACGGCCGTGCCCATCGACGGCGGGGCCAGCCTGCTGGCTGCTGGGGCCGTGGCCTACGGCCTGCGCGCAATGCGCCGCCGTCGCCGCTAGCTTCCGCACTGACTTATTTTTTTTCTGTGCTGCCGCGCCGCCGCCCCTGTGCTTTGGGGCGGCCGGCGCGGCAGTTGCGTAGGAGCATAGGTGGTTTTTGTCCCTGTGTTGCCGCTGCTTCCTGTATCGGCCGGATGGCCAGTTTAGGGCCATGGCGGGTAATGCCTGCTTTGGACTACTGATGATGCATACACAAGCAAGCGGTTCGGCAGCTGCTGGCTGCAGGACCGGAAAGGTGGCGTGGCTGCTGCAGCCGCAGACTGCTGGTTGCGGCCGGCGCCTACTTGCCTAGCAGCTTGGCCACATACTTGCCCACGATGTCGAACTCCAGGTTTACACGGTGGCCGGGCTGCAGGTCCTGGAAGGTGGTGTGCTCGTAGGTGTAGGGGATGATGGCCACGGAGAAGCCGTCGTCGGTGCTGTTGAAGCAGGTGAGGCTGGTGCCGTTGATGCAGATGGAGCCTTTTTCCACCGTCACGCGGCCGGCGCCGGGCTCGTGGCGGAAGCGGTACAGCCAGCTGCCGTTCTGGTCTTCTACGGCCTCGCACTCGGCCGTGAGGTCCACGTGGCCCTGCACGATGTGGCCGTCGAAGCGGCCGTTGGCGGCCAGGCAGCGCTCCAGGTTCACGCGGCGGCCGGGCGCCCAGGCGTTCAGGTTGGTTTTCTGCAGCGTCTCGTCTATGGCCGTTACCACGTGGGTGCCCGCCATGCCGTCTACGGCCACCACGGTCAGGCACACACCGTCGTGGGCCACGCTCTGGTCGATTTTCAGCTCCTGCGCGAAGCCCGACTGCACGGTGAAGTGGATATTGGAGTTTTCGCGGCGCACATCCGTGATGGTGCCGAGGGTTTCGATGATGCCGGTGAACATGAAGGAAGCGAAAGTCTGATGATATAGGGAAGCGCGGCCGGATTAGTCTCGCAGTACGTCGTACAACTCGCCTTGCTGGTGCATGTTTACAAGGCTGCTGAGGGGCACCGCATATTGGTTGGGCTGGTAGTTGTTGGCGTCGTGCGAGTGCTGGTAGGCTTTGAAGCTGCCTTCGGCGGCCTTGCTCGGCGACACATACACGCTGTCGGGCACCACCTTCTGCACGCGCAGCAGCAGCACATTGCCTTTATCAGCCGTGTTCAGCACGTATACGTCGCCGACCTGGGGCTGGCGCAGGCGGGCCAGTTCCTCCTTGTCCTGCTCAGCCTTGGGCTTGGCCGTGAGGGCGGCCACTGCAAAGAACGCCACGGCCGCGCCTACCAGCAGCAGGCCGATAAACTGCCACCACGGCCGGCCGGTCTGCTTTTGCATATGTTTCGCCGACGGCAGCAGGCTGGCCGGAATGGCGCTTTCCGAGCCACTCTGCCGGCAGTTGGCGCAGACCACCTGCATCCGCCGCGAAACCGGAAACAGCGGCACGAAAAACAGGTGGGCGTAGCGGCTGAAAAACAGCAGGCTCAACGCTTCGTTGTTGGCGCAGGCCGGGCAGGCGTGGCCGGGCGTGGGGATGGTGCGCAGGTGCGACTCACGCGTTCCGAAAATGAAGATCATGCGCTATCAGGTATAAGATGGAAAATCAGGCAACAGCAATAAAATTCCGTTTGCCGGTGTGCGGCCCATCCGACGTAATGCGGCGGGCCGGCCCGGCAGGTGGCGGCGTGAACATACTGGTAAAAGGCAGCAGTATCGATATTCTGCTACTTACCTCGCCCCTCAATGATAATCTTGAGCGTGTAGAGCAGCACCCGGAAGTCCATGGCAAGGCTCATATTTTCGATGTAGAGGATGTCGAACTTGAGGCGCTCCACCATCTGGGCCACGGTTTCGGCATAGCCGTATTTCACCTGGCCGAGGCTGGTGAGGCCGGGCCGCACGCGGTGCAGGTGGCGGTAGTGGGGCGCAATCTGCACAATCTGGTCGATGAAGAACTGCCGCTCCGGCCGCGGGCCCACGATGCTCATGTCGCCCTTGATGACGTTCCAGAACTGCGGCAGCTCATCGACCCGCACCTTGCGCATAAAGCGGCCCCAGGGCGTGATGCGCGGGTCGTGGTCGGAGCTGAGCGAGGGGCCCTGCTTCTCGGCGTCCACGTACATCGAGCGGAACTTGTAGATGCGGAACGGCTGGCCCAGGCGCCCAATACGCTCCTGCGAGTAGAACACCGGCCCCGGCGAGGAGAGCTTCACCATGATGGCCGTGAACAGGTAGCCCGGCCAGGCCAGCAGCAGAAACACGCTCGACGCCACCACGTCAATCACCCGCTTGAGCACCTTCTGCCACACCGGCAGCAAATCTTGCTTGATTTCGATGAGGGGCGTGCCGAACACGTGGCTCACTTTCACCGAGCCCAGCAGCATCTGGTAGAGGTCGGGCAGGATGCTCACGCGGGCCGGCGTGCCTTCCAGCAGCGTCAGAATCTCCTCAATCACGCGGTGCTCACTGGGCTCGATGGCAATAACCACCTGCTCGATGCCGAGGGCCCGGATCAGGGCGGGCAGGCGGCGGTAGGAGCCGCGGGCGGGCAGCTCGGCGGCCAGGGCCTCGTCGATGGCGCCTTCCTCAATCGGCGTGAAGCCCACCACTTTCAGCCCCAGGTGGCGGCCGGTGCGGCGCAGCTCCTGCAGCGTATCGAGGGCCAGGGCGTTGGAGCCCACCAGCAGCGTGTTGAAGAAGATGGTGCCGTTGCGCACCAGGTGCTGCACGCTGCTCACGGCCCAGGTGCGCAGAATGGCCGTGAGGGTGAAGTGCAGCAGAAAGTAGGCCGAAATGGTTTTATAGTACGAGCGGTAGTTCTGCACGCCCTCGTCGTCGAGCAGCAGCACGAAGAAAATCACCAGCGCCCCCAGCACCGACACCCGGGCCAGCCGGATAATCTCGGCCAGCCGCGACTTGCGGAAAATGTCGCGGTACTCGCCGATCAGGGCGTAGAGCACCGTCCAGAAGGCGGCAATCATCAGGGCCGAGCCCGAGAGGAAGAACAGCGCGCCTTCCGTGAAGCGGTAGCCTTCGGTGATTTCCTGCAACAGGTACTTGCGCAGCAGAAAGAAGCACACCCAGGCCAGCAAGGCCGCCAGAAAGTCGGCGGCTATCAGCTTCAGTAGTTGGAAGGTGCGAATCAAGGGCAGCGCAATCAAGCCGGCCGCCAGGGCCGGCGCGTGATATTATGGGGGCGAATGGGTAGCTTCGCACCGGATTTAATGCCCTAAAGGGCCTGCACGGCCCGTTTTGGAGCCTCGCAAAGGTAGAGCAATAAACCAGAATCCATACAGCCTCTGTGGCGGGCAGCCTGGCCGCCTCCGGCCTCTGCCGCCCACCACAGGCCTGCCCTTCCCTCCCGTATGCACGCCGACACCTACCGACACCGCGGCCAGCGCCGCACCCTCGTGGAAGCGCTGCGCCGCAAAGGCATCCGCCACGAGCGGGTGCTGGCCGCGGTGCTGGCCGTGCCGCGCCACGCCTTTTTCGAGGCCGGCTTTGAGGCGCATGCCTACCAGGACAAAGCGTTTCCTATTGGCGAGGGCCAGACCATTTCGCAGCCCTACACCGTGGCCTACCAAACGGCCCTGCTCGACCCCGCCCCCGAACACCGGGTGCTGGAAATCGGCACCGGCTCGGGCTACCAGTGCTGCGTGCTGCTGGAGCTCACGCCCCACGTATTCAGCATCGAGTACCAGCCGGTGCTGTTTGAGCGCACCTGCCGCCGCCTGGCCCACCTGCACCGCACGGCCCAGCTGTTCTGCGGCGACGGCTCGGTGGGCCTGCCCCAGCACGCGCCCTTCGACCGGATTCTGGTGACGGCCGGCTCCCCGACCCTGCCCCGCCCGCTGCTGCGGCAGCTGCGCGTAGGCGGCTGCCTGGTGATTCCGGTGGGCGACGCGCAGGTGCAGCGCATGGTGCGCGTGACGCGGGTGAGCGAGGAGGAATTCACGCGCGAAGAGTTTGAGGAGTTCCGGTTTGTGCCGCTGCTGGGCCAGGCCGGCTGGGCCAGCTAAGCGCCGCTTTGCGCCGCTAGAAATCAGGGCTGCCTTTCTTTCCTTGCCGGAGAGAGGGGCGGCTTTTTTTGCGGGTGCGGGCGCCGGCTGCAGGGCCTGCGGAATGGTTTTGCCCGCATCTTTTGCGGCCGTGTTGTAACTTGTCGGACCATCGCTGAACAGCTACCCGAAACCAGCTGTTGCGCATGTATTTACCCTGCTTTCGCTGGCTTGCTGCCGGTCATTTCTGCCCTTATTTCTTCCACTTTTTTTCCTGTTCAATGCGAAACAGATCTTTACTCAAACTATTGCTGCTACTGACAGGGCTGCTCAGCCAGTTGGGCGCCAGTGCCCAGCAGCGTGGCACGCGCTACCCCGAGCAATACTATGGCTTCCGGTGTGCCTCCGACAGCCTGCAGCAGCTGGAATGGGCCCGCAACCCGACCGCTGAGCGCGAATACCGCGCCTTTATCCGGAGCGTGGCCATGATGCCCGCCGCCGAGCAGGCCCGCCTGCTGGCCGCCCCCGACGTAACGGTGCCGGTGGTGGTGCACGTTATTCATACGGGCACCGGCAACAACATCACCGAGGCCCAAGTGAACGATGCTATCCGCATCCTGAATGAGGATTTCAGCAAAACCAACCGCGACACGGCCGACGTGATTCCGGAGTTTCAGCCGCTGTATGCCAACGTGGGCTTCCGGTTCCGGCTGGCCAAGAAAGACCCCGACGGCAACTGCACCACCGGCATTACGCGCACCTACTCCACCCAAACCAACATCGGCGACAACAACGTGAAGAACGTGATTCGCTGGGACCCCAACCGCTACCTTAATATCTGGGTGGTGGACGTGGCCAACGGCGCCGGCGGCTACGCCTACCTGCCCTGCGCCGGCACCGCCCTCGACGGCATCGTGATTCGCAACGCGCAGTTTGGCAGCATCGGCCGCTCGGGCGGCTCCAACTTTGCGGCCCGCTCCATGACCCACGAGGTGGGGCACTACTTTGGCCTGCCCCACACCTGGGGCCCTTCCAACACGCCCGGCACCGCCTCCAACTGCGGCCTCGACGACGGCATTGCCGACACGCCCAACACGGCGGGCGTTTCTTCCGGCTGCCCTTCCACCACCTACCGCCCCTGCAACGCCGATGGCACCGGTAGCACCACGCCCAACAACAACCCCACCGGCATTCTGTCCAACGTGCAGAACTACATGGACTATGCCACCTGCGCCAAGATGTTCACGCTGGGCCAGAAAACGGTGATGCGCGCCTCGCTCACCCGCCTCTGCCGCTCCACGCTGGTATCGGCCCAGAACCTGCTGCAGACCGGCACCAACGACGGCTACCAGTCGGCCATCTGCGCGCCGGTAGCGGCCTTCCGCCCTTCTACCAGCAGCGTGTGTGAAGGCGGCAGCGTCCTCTTCGCCGACTACTCCTACAATTACAACTACGTAGCCGCCACCACCCAGTTCGACTGGCGCTTCACGGGCGGCACGCCGGCCACCAGCACGGCCCGCAACCCCGTAGTCACCTACCCCACGGCCGGCACCTACGACGCCACGCTCATCATCATCACCCCGGACGGGCGCGATACGCTGAAGCTGGAGCGGGTAGTGCAGGTGCTGGGCGCCAACTCCGGCGAGCAGGCCCCGCTGATTGAGTCGTTTGAAAACGCCGACTTCCCCAACAACTACGCCGGCACCCCCATCCGCAACTGGACCATCACCTCCTCCATACCCGGCGCCAACCCCTTCAGCTGGCAGCGCGCCAACGGCACGGCGGCCACCGGCGTAGCCTACCTGCTGGCGCCCAACCCGTCGTTGGCGGCCGGCACGGTGAGCACGCTCACCTCGCCCAACATCAACCTGAGCAGCATCGGCAGCACCCCCACCCTGAGCTTCGAGCGCGCCTACGCCCTGCGGTCGGCCACCGCCAACGACGTGCTGCGCATCTCGTTCAGCACCGACTGCGGTGCGACGTGGTCGGCGCCGCTGACCTACAACGCCGCGGCCCTGGACACCAAGAACGGCACCATCATCACCAACTTCGTGCCCACGGCCCGCGCCGACTGGCAGACGACCACCATTCCGCTGCCGGCGGCTTACCAGGGCGCTACCAAGTTCCTGGTGCGCTTCGAGTCGGTGAGCGGCGTGGGCAACCGCATCTGCCTCGACAACGTGCGCCTGCTCGACCCGCAGGCTCCGCTGGCCAACCAGGAGGCCGAGCTGGCCCGCCGCGGCATCAGCGTGTTCCCGAACCCGCTGACCGCTGAAACTGCCGTGCATTTCACCCTGACCACCGCCACCCGCGCCGCCGTACGCCTCACCGACATGCTGGGCCGCGAAGTGGCGCAGGTAGCCGCCAAAACCTACGGCACGGGCGCCCAGAGCATCCGCCTGCAGGGCGCGGCCGGCCAGCCCCTGACCGCCGGCGTGTACCTGGTGCACCTCACCCTCGGCGACCAGACCTTCACCACCAAGGTGCTGGTGAACTAGCCGGTTCCACTACCTTTTGAAGCCCCCGGTGCCAGTTGGTGCCGGGGGCTTTTTTGTGGCTGAAACAAGCTACTGGCCTGACCCTGCCGGCCGCGCCGGGTCTGTGCCTATCTTTGGGGCTTCACTCCTGATTCACTTTTTCCGCATGATGCGCAAACAGAAGCCCGTCAAAGACTCGTTCGTGATTATGACCGAGCTGGTGCTGCCCAACGACACCAACACGCTCAACAACCTGATGGGCGGCCGGATGATGCACCTGATGGACATTGCCGCCGCCATTGCCGCGCAGAAGCACTCCAACCGCATCGTCGTGACGGCCTCCGTCGACAACGTGTCGTTTCGGGAAGGCATCCGGCTGGGCAGCGTCGTGACGCTGCAGGCCCAGGTGACCCGCTCTTTCGCTTCCAGCATGGAAGTGCACATTGATGTGTGGGCCGAGGACATTCCGAGCGGCACCCGCATCAAAAGCAACGAAGCGTTCTTCACCTTCGTGGCCGTCGACCAGTCGGGCCGCCCGATCGACGTGCCGGAGGCCCTGCCCGAAACGCCCGAGGAAATTGCCCTCTACGACGGCGCCCTGCGCCGCCGCCAGCTGCGCCTGGTGCTGGCCGGCCGCATGAAGCCCGAAGAAGCCACCGAGCTGAAGGCGCTGTTCGCCATGGAGTAGCCGGGCGGCGCGGCCCATCAACCCAGCCATCTGCGCCGTTTCCCGGCCGCTTTCCTCTATCTTCCCACTATGGACACTGCCGCTTCCCTCGCCTTCTTCCAGAACTTCTACACCGACGTGTCGCTGTACGTAGTGCCCGAATCGCAGCCAGCCGCGCCAGCGGAGCCGGCCGCCGCTTCGGCAGCACCTGCGCTACCGCAGGCGGCGGCAGTGCCGGCAGCGGCGGCACCCGTTGCGGCCATTCCGGCGGCGTCAGCAGCCGCGAAGCCCGCCGTTCAGGCAGCTCCGGCCGCACCCGCCACGCCCCCGGCACCGGCACCGGCACCAGTAGCAGCGGCGGTGCCGCCTACTCCAGCGCCAGCCCCGGTGCCCGCGCCGTTGGCGCCGCCCGTTAAGGTGCCGGTTGATGCGGGGCCGCTGTTCAACTCGTTCACGCTGGCCGAGCTGCCGGCTGCGCCGGTGGCGCCGCCTTCGCAGCCGGGCCGGGTGCAGCCCACGCCCACCCAGTCGCCGGTGGCGCACATTCCGTTTTCCACGCTGGGCAGCAACCCCAACGGCCTGCTGATTCTGGTGCGGGTGTCGCCCGACGAGTTCCGAAAGCTGCCCCGCAACGTGTTCCTCAACAACATCCTCAAGGCCATCCGGCTGGTGATGGAAGACGTGGTGCTGGTGAACGTGGAGCACGAGAAGTTTCCGGTGGCGCTGTGCAGTTTGCGCCAGCACCTGGCCGCCCGGCAGTTTCTGGCCTTCGGCCGAAACCTGCTCGACGTGGCCGTGTACACCACCCAGCCCTACGAGCCCGTTCTGCTCTACGGCGACACCGCCTTCCTCGGCGCCAGCGAAATCAAGATGCTGGAGTATGATGCCGGCCGCAAAAAAACAGCTCTGGCAGTCCATGCAGCGCATGTTTCTGTAGGGGTTTGGGGACTTGGAGGCTTAGGAAACCGGACTTTCCATCAACAAAAACGGCTCGTCATCTGACGAGCCGTTTTTGTTGTAATTGATTGAGAGAAGTAGAAGGTGGGTGGAAAGGATGATAAGCTCATCCAAGACCCCAGGCCACTACTTCAGCACCGAGGCCAGCTTGGCTTCCAGGGCTTCGCCGCGCAGGTTTTTGCCGATGATGCGGCCCTGCGGGTCGAGCAGCACCGAGGCCGGAATGGACTTGATGCTGTAGGTCTGGCCAGCGGCCGACTCCCAGCCTTTCAGGTCCGAAACGTGCTTCCAGGTGAGGCCGTCGGCTTCGATGGCCTTCAGCCACTTGCCGCGGTCCTGGTCGAAGCTCACGCCGTAGATTTCGAAGCCTTTGCCCTTGTACTTGTTATAGGCGCGCACCACGTTGGGGTTTTCGCGGCGGCAGGGGCCGCACCAGCTGGCCCAGAAGTCAATCAGCACGTACTTGCCGCGCAGGCTGCTCAGCGGCAGCGGCTTGCCATCGGGCGCCAGCAGGCTGATTTCGGGGGCGGCGGCACCGACGGCCGTGCTGCGCATGGGCTCCACTTTGGCCACCAGCGCTTTGGTATAGCGCGAGTCGGGCAGCGTGGTTTTGAACTGCGTGGTCATGGAGTCCACGAAGCCGAACTGCTCCTCAGGGTTGATCAGGTTGGCCACCACGAAGGCCGAAACCACCGACTTGGGGTTTTGCTGCACCAGCGCCTTGATGCTTTTGGTGCTGCGGGCCTGCGCGTCGTAAAACATCTTCTCGATGGCCTGCATCGAGTCGGTGCGGTTGGCGGCGGCGTTCTGGTTGTAGCGCGCCTCCAGCTGGCTCATCTGCCCCTTCGACTGCTGCATGGTGCGGTTGAGCTGCTGCAGCAGCTCCGAGTCTTTGGAGCCTTTCACGGTGTAGGTTTCGGCCAGCTTCTGGGCGTCGCCGGACATCTCTATGCTGCTGCCGTTGCTCAGGGCCAGCAGCACCTGGCTCTGGTCGGTGGTTTTCACCTGGTAGAGGCCGGGCTCGGGCACAGTGCCCGTGAAGCGGAAATTGCCTTTGTCGTCGAGAGTGGCGGTGTCGCGCGAGATGAACTGGGTGTCACCCAGCTCGGCCAGGTAGAGCTTGGTGCCGGCCGGGGCGTTGGTGAGCTGGCCGCTCAGCTGGTAGCCGGCGCCGTCGGTGGTGCCGGCGGTGGGCGGCGTGTTTTTGGTGCAGGCATTGGCCATGCCCAGCACAGCGCCAACAATCAGCAGACTCTTCATTTTCAACATATTCAGAAGAAAAACCGGCCTCGTGCCGGCAGTTAGGTAGGCAAAGGACAGCCAAAGCCGCCGCAAGTTGCCACTTTCAGCCGGATTTGGGAAAAGCCCGGCTGGTTGAGGCCCACAACAGCGGCCGGGGTTTCCGGGTTTCCCAAAGCTTCAGGAAACCCGGAAACCCCGGCCGCTTAACTGCACACTATCTGGCGCGCCGCTGCTCTGGCGATGCTGGGACACCTAGGGCAGCAGTTCCGCCAGCTTTTTGGCTAGGTCTTCGCCGCGCAGGTCTTTGGCAATAATGCGGCCCTGCGGGTCAAGCAAAAACGACGAAGGGAATTTGTAGATGTTGTACACAGTGCTGGCCACGCTGGTGTCGGAGGGCTCGTCGCGCACCTGCGGCCACGGCAGGCCATCTTTCTGAATGGCAGCCAGCCACGCGTCTTTCTTGCTGTCGGCCGACACGCCGTAGATTTCAAATCCTTTGCTTTTGAACCGCTGGTACGTGCGAACCAGTTCGGGATTTTCCTGCCGGCAGGGAGAGCACCAGCTAGCCCAGAAGTCAACCAAAACGTACTTGCCGCGCAGACTGCTCAGGGCCAAAGGCGGGCCCTCGGGCGTGGGCAGCTGCATAGCCGGCGCCAGCTGGCCAAGGGCCGTGGCCTGGCGCATGCGCTGGTAGCGTTGTAGCTGCTGCGTGTGGAGCGACGCTGGCCACTGCCGCACGTAGCGGGTGGTAGCCGAATCCAGGAAGGCCAGCTCGGCCGGCTCCTCGGTGCCGCTGAGCAGCGTCGCGGCCACGTAGGGCGCCACGTACGACGCCTGCCCGGCCACGCGCCGGGCGGCCGCCCGAAACGCCGCAAAGGTGGCATCCCACTCCTGCTCAATGCGGCGCAACGCGGCCGTGTCGGTGGTGGTGGAGCGCCGCTGGACCAGGGTGTCGATATGGGACATCAACCGGAACTGCTCCTGGTTCATGCGGGCCAGCGTGGTGGCTTCCGGGGTGCCCGTAATGTCGCTGGTGCGCCGGAGCTGGGTGGCGTCGGCGCGCAGCTGCAGGCGGCTGTTGGGCGCCAGGGCCACGTCAGTTGTCCAGCGCTGGCCGGCTACCCGCAGACTGTACACGCCCGGGTCCGCCACCGTGCCTCGCAGCTGGAAACGGCCTTTCGCATCGGTTCGGGCCGAGTCTATCGGTCCGGGCCGGCCGGCGCTGTTATCGGTCAGAAATACCTTGGTACCAGCCGGGGCATTGGTGAGTTGGCCACGCACTTGGTAGTTAGGAGCCGGGCGGCGGGGCGCCTGCGCAACGGCTTCAGTAGACGCTGCCACCAGGGAAGCCAGCGCCATTAATCGGATAAAATACTGCATCTGGGATAAGAATCGGACCAAGTAAAAAACAACCCCTATCAATTGAGTCAATTGATAGGGGTTGCGTTGCATGTGCACCGGATTTAGCCAGGCTTAGGCGTCAAGTTTCTGGCGCAACAGCTGGTTGGCCATTTTGGGGTCGGCTTTGCCGCCGGTGAGCTTCATAAGCTCGCCCATGAACATACCCGTGAGGCTCTTCTTGCCGGCGCGGTACTCGGCCACCTTGGCCGGGTTGGCGTCGAGCACCTGCTGAATCATGGCTTCCAGCGCGCCGGAATCCGACTGCTGGAGCAGGCCCTGGGCCTCGGCGGCGGCGGCGGCGGTGTGCGTGGGGTTGTCGAGCAGGAACGGGAACAGCTGCTTGCTGGCTACCGAGTGGCCCACCTTGTTGTCGTCGATGAGCTGGATGATGTCGGCCAGGTGCTGCGGGCTGAGCGGGAACTGGTCGAGGGTGAGGGCGCGCTCGTTGAGGTAGGCTTTCACCGGGCCGGTTACCCAGTTGGCGGCGGCTTTGGCGTTGGGCGTCAGGCGGGTCAGGGCATCGAAATAGAGCGCCACTTCCTTTTCGGCCGTGAGCACCGTGGCATCGTAATCCGAAAGGCCCAGCTCGCCGGTGAAGCGGGCGTAGAGCTGCGCCGGCAGGGCCGGCAGCTCGCTCTGCACGCGGTGCAGCCACTCGTCGGAAATGATAACCGGCGGCAGGTCAGGCTCCGGGAAGTACCGGTAGTCGTTCATGGTTTCCTTGCTGCGCTGGCCGTTGGTGGTGCCAGTGGCCGCGTCGAAACCGCGGGTTTCGGAGTCGATGATTTCGCCGGCTTCTACCAGCGCAATCTGCCGCTCAATCTCGTACTCGATGGCCCGCTGCACGTTGCGGAACGAGTTCATGTTCTTCACCTCCACCTTCACGCCAAACTGGGTGGCATCTTTGCGCATCACCGAAATGTTGGCGTCGCAGCGCAAAGAACCCTCCTCCATGTTGCCGTCGCAGATGCCGAGGTACTCCACCAGCTTCTTGATTTCGGCCAGGTAGGCGTAGGCTTCCTCGGCGGTCCGGATGTCGGGCTCACTCACGATTTCGATGAGCGGCACGCCGGCCCGGTTCAAATCCACAAGGGTTTCCACCTCGCCGGCCAGGTGCATGCTCTTGCCCGCGTCCTCCTCCATGTGGATGCGGGTGATGCCGATTTTCTTCACCGAGCCATCGGCCAGACGGATATCCACGTGGCCTTCGGTGCAGATCGGGGTTTTGTCCTGCGTAATCTGGTAGCCCTTGGGAAGGTCGGGGTAGAAGTAGTTTTTGCGCGCAAACAGATTGTCGCGGCGGATGTGGCAGTTGGTGGCCAGGCCCATTTTCATGGCAAACTCCACGGCCGAGTAGTTCACGCGCGGCAGCGTGCCGGGGTGCCCCAGCGTAATGACGCTCAGGTTGTTATTGGGCAAAGCGCCGTACTCGTTTTCGTCGGAGGAGTACATCTTGCTGCGCGTGAGCAGCTGGGCGTGTACTTCGAGGCCGATGACGGGCTGGTATTTGGATTTGATGCTGTCGTCCATAAGAGGGAATTGGGCGGGTTGGCCGCCGGGGCCGCAAGTTAAAACTATCTGCCCGAGAAAAAGCGCCGGCACCGACCAGATGGTCGGTGCCGGCGGTAATATCCCGGACGGGGCTATTCGGTCTTCCCTGCCGGAGCTTTCGTCCACTGCCGGCCGTGGCGCCACAGCCAGTACAGCAGCCCGAAATGGAGAAACCAGTAAAACAAATGGCCCATTGCCCGGCCGGCGCCAGCCGCATCCAGGCGGCCGCTGAAGATGAACAACACCCCACCTATAGCTTGCAGCAGCGCCTGAACCTGGCCAACTGCCGCCAGCGCCAATACCACTGCCAGTCCTATCAATACATATCCCAGCACTCGCTTCATACGTCGGCAGGCTTAGTCGTTGAAGACCGGGATGTAGGCGGCCTGGAAGTTGTTGGCGGCGCGGTTGTAGGCGTCCATCAACTTGCTGTTCTGGGCGTTGTAGGCCTTGATGTAGCCGTTGAAGGTGTCCACGTCCACTTTGGTGAGCTTGTCCTTATTCTCGATCAGCTCGGTCATCTTCTTGAACTGGTTGGCGCTCCAGATCAGGTAGAACTTGGCATAGTCGCGGGTGGCGTCGCGGTACTGGGTGTCTTTGCCGCGGAAGGCAGGTACGGCGCTGAGCTCGGCCAGGGCCTTGTCGGTTTCGGCGGCCAGCAGCACGCGGGCGGCCTCGAAGTCGGCGGCGTTCTGGGCGTTGAGGCCGTCGGTGAGCTTGGCGTTGGCCTTTTCCACCCGGAAGAACGCCAGAAATACCTTGTGCTGGTAGGTATTCACCTCCGACACCTGCCGGATGACGGCGCTCATCTTGCGGGCCTCAGCGTCTTCGCTCATGGTCATCTTGTAGCGGGCAGCGAAGCGTTTCTGCGCGGCTTCCACACTGTCGCCGGCCACTTCCAGCTTCTGCTCGGCGGCTTCCACGGCGTCGAAGTAGCGCTGCATGGCTTCCAGGCTCTGCGTGCGGCTGGCGGCCAGCGAGTTTACCTGCTTGTAGTCGGCGGCATACACGTCCAGCATCTGCTGAAACGCGGCTTTGGCCCGGTCGCGGAACTCGGTGTTGCCCTCGTAGCCGGGCATGTGCGAGATTTTAGTTAGAGAGGCTTTGTTCTGGGCCACCACATCCTGGCGGCGGGCCTCAATCTTGCGCTCGTTTTCGCTGTGGGCCGCCTTGCTGATGTAGCGCAGGTTTTTCTTCTGCATGATCAGCTGCTCGGCCACAATGGCGTTGTTGTAGGCACCCGGGTCGGTGAAGGCCTGCCCGGAAGCGGTGGTGGAAACGGCCGCCAGCAGGATGGCCGCAGCAAGAGTAGAAATGCGCATAGCGTAACAGTGAGGGTGAGAAAACGGAAGAAATCAGCGAAGGGCAAACGTGACCGGCAGCGTGAAAAACACGTCTACCGGCTCTCCGTCGAGGCGGCCGGGTGTCCAGCTGCGGAGGCTGTTCACTACGCGCAGGGCTTCAGCGTCAAGCAGCGGGCTTACATGCTGGCGCACCCGGGCCTGCTGCACGGTGCCGTTCCGATCAATCACAAAATCGACCAGCACCTTCCCATGCTCATCGTGGCGTATCGCTTCCTTGGGGTAGCGGGTGCGGCTGCCGATGGTTTGCAGCAGCACAGATAGGCCGCCAGCATATTCCGGGAACTGGATATAATTGAAAAAGGCCACCGGCTGACCATCGGGCCCGAAGCACTCGGCTTTCACGGACTGGCCGTGCTCATACTCTTCCCGGCGGCGCAGTGTCCCGTTGGGATAGTAGGTCAGGAGCTGGCCGTGACGCTGGTCGTTTACGAAATGGTCCACGGCCTGCACTTGGCCGTTTTCAAACCAGCGGGTTTGGGTGCCGTGCAGCTCTTGCTTCTGAAGGTTTTGGCAGGGCAGCTCTTCCTGCTTCTGCCCGCTGGCGTAGTAGCGCTGGATGATGCCGCCACCGTTCGGGCCGGCCACCGTATCGGTGCGCAGCTGGTAACCACTGCCAAAACCCGCACTGCTATGGTTGCCGGGCTGGGCGCTGAAGTACGCGTTAAGACTTTGGGCGCCGGCCGGGGCCTGCTGGGCATAGGCAGCGCTGCTGCTCGTCAGCCACAGGGCAAATAGGATTCGTTTCACGCGGGCAATACTGGATAATAATAGACACAGCAGGAGTTGCGGCCAACTGGCCCGGCGTCCCCTGCTCAGCCAAAATTACAGTGTTACCGCCAAACTACAAACCAGCCCAAGGCCGCCCCAACGCCGCGCTCAGCCGGCCGGAAACAGCAGCGTAAACGTGCTGCCGCGCCCCGGCGTACTGGCCACGGCCAGCTCAATGCCCAGCAGCGCGCAGGCCCGCGCTACGATGGACAGGCCCAGCCCGGTGCCCCCGATTTCCTTGTGCGCCAGGGCGTCGGAGCGGTACAGCGGGTCGAAGATGCGGCCCAGGTCTTCGGGCCGGATGCCGATGCCCTCATCGGAAATGGTGCAGCGCTGGCGGGCGCCGGCCTCATCCAGCGCTACCGTGATGGTGGAGCCGGCCGGCGAGTATTTCACGGCGTTGTCGAGCAGGTTATCCAGAATCAGGTCTACCAGGTAGGGGTCGGAGTGGATGGGCGGCGTGTCGGCGTCCTGCACGTCTACCCGGATGCGGCGGGCCTCCAGGGCGGCGCGGCGGCGGTGCAGCACGTCGTGCACGCTGCTGAGCACGGGCAGCTCTTGGCGGTGCTCAACCTGTGGGGCGCTGTCGAAGCGGGCCAGCAGCAGCAGCTGGTCTACGAGGTGCGTGAGGCGGTCTATTTCCTGAACGCTGAGCGTGATGTTCTCGACGTACTCGGCGGCGCTGCGGGGCTTGCGCACCAGCACTTCCAGGGTGCCCTTGAGCACGGCCAGCGGCGTGCGCAGCTCGTGCGAGGCGTCGGCCGTGAACTGCTTTTCGCGGACCACGGCTTTCTCCATGCGCTCCAGCAGTTGGTTGATGGCCGAGGCCAGCGTGTGCAGCTCGTCGGGGCGGGGCGGCAGGGCAATGCGCTCGGCCAGGTTGCTCTGGGTGATGCGGTTGGTGGTGGCCGTGATGGCCGCAATGGGCGAAATACTGCGCCCCGCCAGCAGCCGCGCAATGCCAAACAGCACCAGCAGCACCACCGGAAATGAGCCCAGCAGCACCGTTTCCAGACTCTGCAGCACGTGCCGCGCCGACTCCGAGGAAATGGCGGCCAGCAGATAGCCCACCGGCCGGCCGTTGCGCAGCACCGGCTCCTGCAGCTGCCGGATGGCCGCCCCGCGCAGCTGCGCGTTCAGCGGCACGTGGCCGTCGGCGGCCGGGTCGAACTCCAGGCGGGCGCTGTTGAGGTTGGGCGAGCGGTCCGTGGCGCGGCCCTGCAGGTCGGCCACCTGAATAAACACCGGATTCACCTGCACTTCGCGGTGCTCCCGCTCCTGCCACTCCTGCTTGCGGGCAAACCGCATCCGGCCACCCTCCACCACCAGCTCCCGCATGTGCTTGGCCACCTCAAAGCGCAGGCTGCCATCCAGCTCTGCATACACCTGATTTTTCACCACGCCATACACCATGCCATACACCACCGCCACCAGCGCCGCCGTAGCCAGTATGTAGTGCAGCGCAATCCGGTTTTTGAAGGTGAAGGGCATTTTTGTTTGTGATGAGGTGACAGGTGACAGGTGACAGGTGACAGGTGACAGGTGACAGGTGACAGGTAAAGAAAGAACGTCATTCCGAGCTTGCGAGGAATCTCGCCAGCTTGGTAATCACTGGGAAGCGGGCTCCCCCTCTCCACGGGAGAGGGGGCCGGGGGTGAGGCCCACGTCAGCACGCGAGATTCCTCGCTGTGCTCGGAATGACGGCCTGACGTTTCACCTCATCACCCCATCACCTCTTCACTTCATCACCCCAACAAAAAAACCTAATCCCGGGCGACGTAGCCGATGCCGCGGATGGTTTGCAGGTAGTCGTCGTCTTTGCTGAAGCCCAGCTTTTTGCGGAGCGCGTTCATGTACACGTCGATGACGCCGGTGTTGTATTCGAAATGAATATCCCAGACGTTTTCGATGATGCTCTGGCGGCGGCAGACCTTGCCTTTGTGGCGCAGCAGGTACTCCAGCAGCGCAAACTCCTTCTGAGTCAGGGCAATTTCCTGCTGGTCTTTGTAGACCTGGTGCGTGCCCACGTCCAGCACAACGGGGCCGACCGTGAAACGCTCCGCTTCGCCAGTGGGCGCGGGTGCGGGGCGCAGCTGCACCCGGATACGCTCCAGCAGCTCCTCGAAATGGAAGGGCTTTTTGATGTAGTCGTTGGCGCCGGCCTGCAGGCCCGCCACGGTATCGGGCACGGTGTCTTTGGCGGTAAGGAAGATGAGGGGCGTGGCGTGATGGGCCGCGCGCAGCTGTTGGCACAGCTCCAGCCCGGTGAGGCCGGGCAGCATCCAGTCCACGAGCAGCAAATCGTAGGCACCGGCCAGGGCGCGGGCCAGGCCGGTGGTGCCGTTGTCGGCCACGTCCACGGCAAAGCCCTCCTCTTCCAGGCCCTGCTTCAGGAAGCGCGCAATGCCGGGCTCGTCTTCGATTACCAGAATATGCATAAGGCCAGGCGTAGCGAAATGGCGCGCGGCACCAGCCGGCCGCCGCGAAACAGTCTGCGAACCTAACTACAAACCCGGCGGCAAGATGCCCGCCAGCGGCGGCAAAATGGCATTTTAAGAAAACTTTAAGTTGGTTGTAAGGCCCCGCTAAGGCGCGGTGCCGTTCTTTGCAGCATCAAATCCGGCCCGGCCGGGCCCGTCTTTGGTATGAGAAGTCTCGTTTCCCTGTTGCTGAGTGTGCTGATGCTGGCCAGCAGCCTGCTGCCGCGCCACGACCTGGCCGAGCTGGGCCGGCTGCCGCGCCTGCTGGAGCACTACCGCCAGCACCAGGCCCTGCCTGGCTCCCTCAGCTTCGGCGAGTTTCTGGTGCTGCACTACAGCAGCACCGGCCGCCAGACGCACACCGGCCGCACCCCCACCGAGCACCAGGACCTGCCCCTGCACGACTGCCACCACGCCGCCGTGCCGGTGGTATGCGTGCTGCCCACCGTGCTGGTGCTGCCCGTGGCGTTTGCCAGCTGGCCCGCCCCGGCCTACCAGCCGGCCGCCCACCCCTGCTGCCCCAGCGGCCACGCCTCGGGCCGCTGGCAGCCGCCCTGCGCCTAGCGCCGCGTGCCCGGCGCCGCTTTGGTGGCGCCTCCCTCCTTCTGTTTTATTTCCTGCCGACTGCGTTTCTTCGGGTAGCTACCCGTAGAGCGGTCTGCCCCTGAGCGCGCCCCGCTGTTGCGCCAGGTGGCTGAGCGGCTGCGGCAACTCCGGTGCAGCTTTTAGCCGCGCCTGTAGAGCTGTGCCGGCCGGCTGCCCGTGCTCCGGCCAGCTTCCTTTTCTTCTTCTACCCGACTTCTGATGCTTTCTAAAATCATAGCCGCCAGTATCCGCAACAAGCTGATGGTGGTGCTGATGCTGGTGGCCCTGGTGGGCTGGGGCGGCTACTCGGCCCTGCACCTGCCCCTCGATGCCATTCCCGACGTGACCAACAACCAGGTGCAGGTCATCACCCAGAGCCCCGCGCTGGCCGCCCAGGAGGTGGAGCAGCTGCTCACGGTGCCGCTGGAGCTACAGCTGCGCACCATTCCCGGCGTCATCGAAATCCGCTCGATTTCCCGCTTTGGGCTGTCGGTGATTACCGTGGTGTTCGACGACGACGTGCCCACGCTCCAGACCCGGCAGCTGGTGGCCGAAAAGCTTACCTCCGCCCAACCCGACCTCGGCGACAACGCCCGCCCCCAGATGGCCCCGATTACCACCGGCCTGGGCGAGATTTTCCAGTACAGCATCCGGGTGAAGAAGGGCTACGAAGGCCGCTACTCGCTGGCGAAGCTGCGCGACGTGCAGGACTGGCTGGTGAAGCGCCAGCTGGCCGGCGTGCCCGGCGTGGTAGACGTGAGCAGCTTCGGCGGCATGGTGCGCCAGTACGAGGTGAGCGTCAGCCCCGACCGCCTCAACGCGGCCGGCGTGACCATGCCCGAGCTGTTTCAGGCCCTGCAGGACAACAACGCCAACACCGGCGGCAGCTACCTGGAGCGCGGCCCCAACGCCTACTTCATCAGGGGCGAAGGCCGCGTAAACTCGCTGCAGGATATCGGCACCATCGTCATCAAGCAGGCCAGCCAGAACGCGCCGCTGCTGGTGCGCGACGTGGCCGACGTGCGCTTCGGGCACTCCGTCCGCTACGGCGCCATGACCCGCAACGGCCAGGGCGAAACCGTGGGCGGCATTGTGCTGATGCTGAAGGGCGCCAGCTCCGAGCAAACCATCAAGGGCGTGAAGGAGCGGGTAGCTGAAATCGAGAAAACCCTGCCCGCCGGCCTGGAAATCCTGCCCTTCCTCGACCGCACCAAGCTCATCGACAAGGCCATTGCCACCGTGAGCCGCAACCTGCTGGAGGGCGCCGTAATTGTGCTGGTGGTGCTGCTGGTGCTGCTCGGCAACGGGCGCGGCGGGCTGGTGGTGGCCTCCATGATTCCGCTGTGCATGCTGTTTGCGCTGGGCATGATGCGCACGTTTGGCGTGTCGGCCAACCTGATGAGTTTGGGCGCGCTGGACTTTGGGCTGATTGTGGACGGGGCCGTGATTATCGTGGAAGCCATGATCTTCCACCTCGTGCACTTCCGGGCCCAGACCGCGCACGAAACCATGGACCAGGTGGCCGAAACTGCCGCCACCCGCCTGATGCGCTCGGCCCTGTTCGGGCAGCTCATCATCCTCATCGTGTACTTCCCCATCCTGGCCCTCACCGGCATCGAGGGCAAGATGTTCCGGCCCATGGCCCTGACCGTGAGCTTCGCCATTATGGGCGCCATGCTGCTGTGCCTCACCTACGTGCCGGCCGTGTCGGCGTGGGCGCTGCGCAAAGACATCAAGGAGGAAGGCACCCTCGCCGACCGCATCATGAAGTTTCTGTACCGCGGCTACAAGCCGCTGATTGAGGGCGCCCTGCGGCTGCGCGGGGCGGTGGTGGCGGCGGCCGTTGCGCTGCTGGTGCTGGCCGGCTGGCTGTTTTCGCGCATGGGCGGCGAGTTTATTCCGCAGCTTGACGAGGGCGATTTCGCCGTGAACGTGACTTTGGCCCCCGGCTCGTCGCTGGCCCAGAGCATTGCCACCACCACCCAGGTGCAGCAGATTCTGCTGAAAAACTTCCCCGAGGTCCTTCAGGTGGTGGGCAAAATCGGCACCTCCGAAATCCCCACCGACCCCATGTCGTTTGAAGATTCCGACCAGATGGTGATTCTCAAAGACCAGAAAGACTGGACCTCGGCCACCTCGCGCGAGGAGCTGGCCGACAAGATGCAGCAGGCCCTGGCCGGCGTGCCGGGCGTGAGCATGGAGTTTCAGCAGCCCATTCAGATGCGCTTCAACGAACTGATTTCGGGCGCCAAGTCGGATATCAGCATCAAAATCTACGGCGACGACCTGGCCCTGCTCTTCGAGAAAGCCAACCAGGCCGCCACTTTCATCCGCCCGCTGGCCGGCGTCGGCGACCTGAAGGTGGAGCAGATTGCGGCCCTGCCGCAGCTGCGCGTGACGTACGACCGCCAGAAAATGGCCCAGTACGGTTTGCGCATCTCCGACCTGAACGCGCTGCTGCGCACCTCGTTTGCCGGCGACGTGGCCGGCCAGGTGTACGAGGGCGAGCGGCGCTACGACCTGGTGGTGCGTCTCGACAGCGCCAGCCGCCAGGGCCTGCAGGATCTGCGCAACCTCTACGTGGATACGCCCACGGGCCAGAAAATTCCGCTGGAGGAAGTGGCCACCGTGGCCTACCGCAGCGCCCCGGCCCAGATTTCGCGCGACGATGCCCGCCGCCGCATCAACATCGGGGTGAACGTGCGCGGCCGCGACGTGCAGAGCCTGGTGGAGGAAATTCAGGGCCGGCTCGACCAGGGGTTGAAGCTGCCCGCCGGCTACACCATCAAGTACGGCGGCGCCTTCGAGAACCTGCAGCAGGCCAAGGCCCGCCTGAGCGTGGTGGTGCCCATTTCGCTGGCCTTGATTTTCCTGCTGCTTTATCTGTCGTTTCAGTCGGTGAAGCAGGCGGCGCTGATTTTCACGGGTATTCCGCTGGCTACCATCGGTGGCATTCTGGCGCTGTGGCTGCGCGGGATGCCGTTCAGCATTTCAGCCGGCGTGGGCTTTATTGCGCTGTTTGGGGTGGCTGTGCTCAACGGCATCGTGCTGGTGGCCAGCCTCAACGAGCTGGCCCTGGAAGGCGTGCGCAACGTGCGCGAACGGGTGCTACGGGCCACCGCAGAGCGGTTCCGGCCGGTGCTGCTCACGGCCTCGGTGGCCTCGCTGGGCTTCCTGCCGATGGCGCTAAGCACCTCCGCCGGCGCCGAAGTACAGAAGCCGCTGGCTACCGTCGTTATCGGCGGGCTGATTACGGCCACGCTGCTCACGCTGCTGGTGCTGCCCGTGCTTTATACCTTCTTCACGGATGATGGCGAAGCAACGAGTGCCTCACCCCCCGGCCCCTCTCCTTCAGAGAGGGGGAGCCGGACGATTCAGAACCGCGCCACCGTGGCTCCCCCTCTCTGAAGGAGAGGGGCCGGGGGGTGAGGCCCTTGCGTTAGGCTTGGCGTTGCTCCTCCTGCTGCTACCCTTCAGCAGCTCTGCCCAAACCGCCCCCGCCCCTACCGGCCCGCTTACCTTGCAACAGGCATTGCAAACCGGCCTTAGCCAGAACCTGTCGGTGCAGTCGTCGGCGCTGCAGGTGCAGCAGCAGCGGGCCCTCACCCGCACCGGCTACGACATTCCGCGCACTGTGCTCGACTACCAGCGGGGCCAGATTTCGGGCGGCCTGATTGACCAGAGCTTCAACGTCATTCAGCAAACGGCCCTGCCTAACGTGTACGCCGCCCAACGCCGGCTGCTGGAAAGCCAGGCCCTCACGGCCGAGCAGCGCGGCCGCGTGCAGCGCCGCGAGCTAAGCCAGAACATCCGCAGCAGCTACTCGCAGCTGCTGCTCACGTACCGCCGCGCCGCCCTACTGCGCCGCCAGGACAGCCTCTACCGCCGGGCCGCCCGGGCCGCCCGCATCCGCTACCAGGTAGGCGAAACCAACCGTCTGGAGCAGGTGTCGGCCGAGGCTCGCTCGCGGGAGCTGCAGAACCGGCTGGCCACCACGGCCACCGAGCTGGCCGTGCGCCAACAGCAGCTGGCGCTGCTGCTGGGCAGCGGCCTGCCGGCCGCCATCGACACCAGCGCCAGCCTCGTGGCCCAGCTCAGCCCCGCCGATACGGCCACCCTCTCCCCCGACTCCAACCCCACCCTGGGCCTCTTGCAGCAGGAAGTGGCGCAAAGCCAGCTGCAGACCCGCGTGGAGCAGCTGCGCCGCCTGCCCGACGTGCGGGTGGGCTACTTCAACCAGACCATCAACAAGGAGCGCGGCTTTCAGGTGGTGCAGGGCGGTATTTCGGTGCCGCTGCTGGGCGGCGCGCAGAAGGGTCGCATTGCGGCGGCCCGCCTCGGCGAGCAGGTGGCGGCCAGCCAGCTCACCTACGCCACCACCCAGCTTTCCGGCCAGCTGGGCCAGATCCGGCAGCAGCTTGCCCGCGCCCGCGCCTCGCTCAGCTACTACGAGCAGTATGCTTTGCCCCAGGCGAAACTCATTTTGAGCACCGCTGAAAAGAGCTTTCGAGCCGGCGACATCGACTACGTGACCTACGTGGTGAACACCGAGCCGGCCTGGCAGATCCAGCAAGCCTACCTCGACCAGGTGCAGCAGTACAACGAGTACGTCATTGCCCTGCAGGGCCTCAGCGGCACCGACTGATGCGCCGCTTTTCTTCCCCAATATCTTCCTCTGTTTATCCCGCGCCCAGGCGCTTTTGCCATATGAAATCCGCTTCTTCCTCCCTGACGCTCTTTTTGCTGATGCCCACGCTGGCGGGCCTGCTGGCCGCCTGCAACGGCGGCGCTTCCACCCAGGCCGATGCCGCCGCGCCGCCCGCCCCGCCGGCCGCTCCCGCCAACCCCGACCTGGTCACGATTTCCGCCGCCCAGGCCCGGGCCGCCGGCATTACGCTGGGCGGGTTTACGCGCCAGAACATGGCCTCCGAGGTGATGGCCAACGGCGTCATCGACGTGCCGCCGCAGAACATGGTGTCCATATCGGCGGTGCTGGGTGGCTATGTGCAGCAGGTGAAGGTGCTGCCCGGGCAGTTCGTGAAAAAAGGCGCGGTGGTGGCCGTGCTGCGCCACCCCGACTACCTCAAGCTGCAGCAGGACTACCTGCAAAGCCTAGCCCGCTCCCGCTTCCTGAGCCAGGAGCTGGAGCGCCAGCGCATTCTGGATGTGGAAGACGTGGGCGCCAAGCGCAAGCTGCAGCAGGCCCAGGCCGACTATGCCACCGAGCAGGCCAGTCAGCGCAGCCTGGCCGCTCAGCTGGCCCAGCTCAACATCTCGGCCAGCCGCCTGGCGGCCTCCGGCCAGATCCAGCCCACCGTCACGCTCACCACGCCGCTGGGCGGCTACGTGAAAACGGTGAGCATCAACCCCGGCCAGTTTGTGAACCCCGCCGACGTGCTGGTAGAAGTGGTAGACCGCTCCGATTTGCACCTACAGCTGAAGGTGTTTGAGCGCGACATTGCCCGCGTGCAGCTGGGCCAGCCCATTCTGTTTACGGTGCCGGCCCGCGGCACCAGCGGCCCGGTGCTGCGGGCCCGGGTGTTTCTGGTGGGCAAGGCCTTCGACGACGACGCCCGCACAGTTGCCGTGCATGCCCACCTCGAAGGCAACGACGCCGACAACCTGCTGCCGGGCCAGTACGTGGCCGCCCGCATCCAAACGGCCGGCCAGCGCGTGCGCACCCTACCCGAAGACGCCATCATTCAAGCCGGGGAAATGAGCTACGCCTACGTGCAGACCGCCACCACCGACAGCACCGCCACCTTCCGGCGCATCCAGCTCCGCCCCGGCGCCACCGCCCACGGCGACGTAGCCGTGGCCCTGCTGACGCCCGTGCGCGACACCCTGCGCGTGGTGCAGCACGGCGCCTACTTTCTGGCCGCCGAGCATAGTAAAGGCCAGGGCGACGAGTAGCGGACACCGAACCTCGTTTTTTAAGTGAATATTAAGGTCTGACTCACCTGAATTTCACTTACAACCTCGTTATTCGCCTGATTCCATTTCCTGCGGCTGCCCTCCAGAATGCCTGATTGCCAGCCGACTGCGCTTCTTCGGCCTGCCCGGGCCACCGGCCTCATCGGCAACCTGGCGTCTGCCGGCCGGTGCGGCAGACGCCGGGCGGCCGCGGCAATCCGCGCAGGCGGCTTTCCTCGTTCTTGATTTAGCTTCTCATTCCCAGCCTTCGCCCCCTATGGCCACTCCTTCCGCAATGGACCGCAAAGAATTTCTGCAGCTTTTTGGCATGGGGGCCACGGCCCTGGTGGCGTCGGTGTGCCTGGGCGGCTGCGGCAGCAAAAGCAGCGACCCGGCCCCCACTCCGGCCACCAACGTCGACTTCACCGTGGACCTGACGGCCAGCAGCAGCGCCGACCTCAACGACGCCGCCAAAGGCTACATCTACGGGCCCAACCGCGACGTGATAGTGGCCAAGACCACGGCCGGCGCCTACGTTGCCTTCCAGGCTCCCTGCCCCCACCAAGGCACCAGCGTGTACTTCAACCAAAGCCAGAGCCGCTTTATCTGCCCCAACCACAACGCCGTGTTTACGGTGGGAGGCGCCGTGGTGAGTGGGCCGGTGTCGCAGGGCCTTAAGCAGTACACCGTGGTGCAAACCGGCACGTCCCTGCGCATCACGGGCTAGCGCTGCCTTAAGATCAACTTAAGATTGCACCAATCCGGGGCGGGGATCGTACGGGTAGCACGGTTTATGTTTTAATTTGATTTTAATTCTTCACCTGACCTGTTTCCGCCCATGCGCTTCCCTGCCCTTTGCCTCTCCGCTCTGCTGATCACCGTTGGTGCCCGGGCCCAGGCCCAGACGGCTCCCGCTTCCTGGAACACCGATCTGACGGCCGCCATGCAGCAGGCCAAAGCCACCAACAAGCCCGTGCTGGCCGTTTTTTCGGGCTCCGACTGGTGCAAGCCCTGCATCATGCTCAAGCAGGAAGTATTCGATAAGCCGGAGTTCGAGCAGTTTGCCAAAGACAAATTCGTGCTGGCCCGCTTCGATTTCCCGCGCAGCAAGAAAAACAAGCTGCCCGCCACCCAGACCAAAATCAACGAGCAGGCCGCGGCCCAGCTCAACAAGGAAGGTGCGTTTCCGCTGGTGGTGCTGCTCTCCCCCGAGGGCAAGGTGCTGGCCAAAACCGGCTACCGCCCCGGCGGGGCCACGGCCTACGACGCCTACCTCTCGCAACTGCTGGCTAAGAAATAACTCCGGTGCGCACTCTTCTCACATGGTCCGGCGCTTTCCTTTCGCGGAAAGCGCCGTTGCTGTTAGCTTTCGGCAGCCTGCTGGCCGGCGCCTGCCCAACTCACGCGCAGACGGCGGCAGCGGGGAAGGCCCCGGCCACCGGTGCGCCGGCTAAAACGCGCAACTTCACCCGCTCGGCCCACCTGATGGGCTCGCACTTCACATTCACGGCCGTCTCCGACGACGACTCGCTGGCGTGGCGGGCGGTGCGGGCCGGCATCCGGGAAGGCCAGCGCATCGACCGGCTGTGCTCCTACTGGGATTCCACCTCGCAGATCACCCAGATCAACCGCGCGGCGGGGCTGCGGCCGGTAATCGTCGACCAAGAGGTGTACGATTTGATTCAGCGCACGCTCAAGCTCTCGGCCCTCAGCGACGGCGCCTTCGACATCACCTTCGCCGGCGGCGAGAAGATCTACAAGTTCGACAAGCAGGAGCACGCCGCTTTGCCGGCTCCGGAAGTGGTAAAAGCCTCCGTGCGCCGCATCGACTACCGCAAGGTACTGCTCGACCCGGCCACGCACTCCGTGATGCTGCAGGACAAGGGCATGCGCCTGAACCTGGCCGGCATCCTGCAGGGCTATGGGGTGCGCCGCGCCCAGGCCCTGATGCGGCAGATGGGCATTCGGGGCGGCCTCATCAACGGCTCCGGCGACGTGTCGTGCTGGGGCCGGCAGGCCGACGGCTCGCTGTGGCGCATTGCCATCGGCGACCCGGCCTACCCGCAGTCGGTGTCGTCGTGGCTGACGGTGACCGACGTGGCCGTGGTGACGGCCGGCAACTACGAGCAGTATTTCACGGTGAAAGGCCAGTACTACGGCCACATCATCGACCCCAAAACCGGCTATCCGGCCACCGGCCTGCGCTCGGTCACCATCATCTGCCCCGATGTGGAGCTGGCCGATGGCCTCGACGAGGTGGTGTTCGTGAAAGGCCCCGAGGCCGGCCTGGCCTTCATCAACAAGCTCAAAGGCGTGGACTGCACGCTCATCACCAACGACGGCCGCACCCTGGCATCCAAGGGTATGGCCCTGAACTACTACTCCACGCAGCCCGCCAAAACGGCCGCCCCAACCCCATGACCAACCCTATGACTCTCCCCAACTTTGCCCGGCTGGCGCTGGGTGGCCTGCTGCTGGCCGGCGGCAGCGGCCTGAGCAGCTGCGTCTCGGTGGCGGCCTACCAGAAAGTGTACCTCAACGACGAGGACATGAAGCTGAGCAACAAGCGCATTGAGGTGTACGAAACCAACTTCCAGAGCTACCGCGAAGGCGCCGGCGGGGCCAACGGCGGCAAAGTGGGCGGCGGCTGCGGCTGCAACTGACCCCTGACGCCGCCAGCCAGGCGCAACCCTACAGGGGGCCCGGGCCTGGCTTTTTCCTGATTCCTGCTTTTTGCTACCCGACCTTCCATGCACCACACTTCTTCTCCCTTCGTGCCGCGCGGCGCCGCGGCCCTGCTGCTGGCGCTGCTGCCCGCGCTGGCCTGGTCCCAGGCCACGCCCACGCCCAACCGCATCGACGGCTTCGGCACGCCCAACACCACCGCGCCCAGCCCGCCCAACCCCAGCAACCACGGCGAAACCGAGCTGAACATCCTCACCAGCTACTACTCGCAGGATGGCAACCGCGGCGCCGTGGAAGGCGGCATCGGCACCCAGCAGCTCACCGACCTCACGCCCACCATCATCCTGAACGTGCCGCTGGACTCGGCCACCCGGCTGTCGGCCAACCTGGGCCTGGACTACTACTCCTCGGCCTCTACCGACCGGATCGACCAGGTGAATTCGTCGCCGTCCTCTAGCGACACGCGCATTCACCTCGACCTGGGTTTGGCGCGCCAGCTGGCCGATAAGCGCACGATTGTGGGCGTCGGGGCCGGCTTCTCGGCTGAGTACGACTACCTGTCCTTCAACGTGTCGGGCTCCTGGGCCCGCGCCTCCGCCGACGGCAACCGCGAGCTGAGCGTGGCCGGCCAGGTGTTTCTGGATCAGGTGACGGTTATCCGGCCCGTGGAGCTGCGCAACACGCCGGACCCAACCGGCGGCACCACGCGCCAGAGCTACAACCTCAACATCGTGTACTCGCAGGTGCTGAGCCAGCGCCTGCAGGTGGCCGTGAGCACCGAGCTGGTGGCCCAGCGCGGGCTGCTGAGCACGCCCTTCCATCGGGTGTACTTCCGCGAAACCGGCGGCGCCTATGGCACCGCCAAAACCGAGCTGCTGCCCCGCCAGCGCCTGAAATACCCGGTGGGTTTGCGCCTGAACTACTACGCCACCGACCTGGTGCAGCTGCGCGGCTACTACCGTTTCTACAACGACAACTTCGGCATCACGGCCCACACGTTTGAGCTGGAAACGCCGGTGAAGGTGACGCCCTTCTTCGTGCTCTACCCCTTCTACCGCTACCACACCCAAACCGCCGCCGACTACTTCGCGCCCTACCTGGCGCACTCCGTCACCGACGAGTACTACACCTCCGACTACGACCTGGCCGATTTCTCGGCCAACAAGTTCGGGCTGGGGCTGCGCTACTCGCCGGTGTACGGCATCGGCCGCTTCAAAACGCCTTTCAAGGGCCGGGTGGCCAAGTTCAAAGCCCTCGATATCCGCTACGCCTACTACCGCCAGAGCACCGGCCTGACCGCCAACCTCATCAGCGCCGACCTCTCGTTCACGCTGCCCTAGCCTACCGCAACTTGCTGCAACTCCCGTACCCGATCCGGCAACCCGGGTCGGTTATTTTTTGCCGGAGCTGTTTGCGGCTTTCGGGCGTGGCAGTGCCGGAAAAAGCCCCTGCCAGCCCCCGCCCACGCGCCGGACCGGAAAAACACTGAGGGCGGCAACTTAAATACATGAAAATATGTTCATATATTTACTCTGATTTCCTTCACATTTCACCGGCCTGCATGCGGCTGGGTTTCTACGTGGCGGCCCTGATACGGGCCGTCCGCGGGCCGCTCAGTGGCTTTTCTGCTCTTTCTGCAACGCTAATGCCTGGGTGCTGCTGCCTGGCTAGAGCAGCAGTTTCCGCTTTTCACAAACCGCCTTTTGCCAGCGGCTTCCCGGTTTTTGCGGGCAGCTGCTCCCGGCATCTGCCGGGCTCTTCCGCCAGCCGGCGCGTGCGCGTGCACAGCCGTTAGCCGCTGGTTTTTCTGCATTCTTCACTCATCCTTTTTCTCTGTTTTATTATGTCCGACATCCTGAAGTCATCGGCTACTGTTGCCTACCGGGACCTGCCCGCAGACCAATTTGCGGCCGGCGTCCGCCAAGCCGGCACGGTGCTCGTCGATGTGCGTCGCCCCGACGAGTTTGGTGCCGGCCATCTGCCCGGGGCCCTCAACATCGACGTGACGGGCCTCGATTTTGCCCGGCGCATCACCACGCTCAACCCCAACCGCCCCACCTACGTGTACTGCCGCAGCGGCGCGCGCTCGGCCAAAGCCGCAGCCCAGCTCAGCGCGGCCGGCTTCGGGCAGGTGCACAACCTGGCCGGCGGCATCCTCGACTGGGGCAGCCCGCTGGTTCGCTAGCCGCAGCTTCTGATTCGCTGGTAAGGTTTGATGCAAAGCCCCCGGGCGGCCAACAGTTGGCTGCCCGGGGGCGTTGTGTCTTTGGATTGAAGCCTAGCTTCCTGTTATGGGCCGCGGAAGAATCTGTATTTTCAGGCTATGCTGCTACTCCAACCCTTCACCGCTGCCCACTGGCCCGAAGCCCGGGCCATCTACGAGGCCGGCATTGCCACCGGCCAGGCCACGTTCGCCACCGAAGCCCCCACCTGGGACGACTGGGACCGGGGCCACCTGCCCCACAGCCGCCTGGTGGCCCTGGGCGACACCGGCCAGGTGCTGGGCTGGGCGGCTTTGTCGCCGGTATCGGGGCGGTGCGTGTACGGGGGCGTGGGCGAGGTGAGCGTGTACGTGGCCGCCGAGGCCCGCGGCCAGGGCGTGGGCCGGCAGCTGCTGGCGGCGCTGGTAGCCGAATCGGAAGCCCACAACATGTGGACGCTGCAGGCCGGCATCTTCCCCGAAAACGAAGCCAGCGTCCGGCTGCACGAAGCCGCCGGCTTTCGGGTAGTAGGCCGGCGCGAGCGAATCGGGCAGCAGCGCGGCCACTGGCGCGATACGCTGCTGCTGGAGCGCCGCAGCATTACGGTAGGCGTGTAGCTTCCTGTCGACACAAAAAAGCCTCGCCAGTATTGCTGACGGGGCTTTTCGTTTTCTTACGGGAAATGATTCTAAGCCAGCAGGCCGTCAATCAGGCCTTCGGCTTTGCCGATGGCGGCCGGGAGCCCGGCGGCATTTTTGCCGCCGGCCGTGGCGAAGAACGGCTGGCCGCCGCCGCCGCCCTGGATTTCCTTGGCCAGCTCGCGCACCAGCGTGCTGGCGTTGAGCTTGCCGCCTTTGGCCAGCTCGTCGTCGAGCATCACGGCCAGCTGGGGCTTGCCGTCGATTTCGGCGCCGAGGACGGCTACGAGGTTGGGCACGGCCTGGCGCAGGTTGAAGGCCAGGGTTTTGAGGCCGTCGGCGGAGGTAGCCTGCACCTGGGCCGCCAGGAAGCTCACGCCGTGCAGGGCCTTCACCTGGCCCACCAGCTGATCTTTCTGCTGGTTGATGCTCTGCTGGGCAAACTGCTCGATCTGCTTGCGCAGGGTGGTAATTTCCTCGGTCTGCTTCTCGATGCCGGGAATCAGGTGCTGGGGGTTGCCGAGGGACTCGCGCACCTGGGCCAGCAAGTCCAGCTGCTGGTTCACGAAGGCTTCGGCGGCCTCGGCCGTCACGGCCTCAATGCGGCGCACGCCTGCGCCCACGGCGCTTTCACTCGTGATTTTGAAGAAGCCGATGTCGCCGGTGGTGCGCACGTGGGTGCCGCCGCACAGCTCCACCGAGAACTCCCGGTCGAAGGTGATGACGCGCACGAACTCGCCGTACTTCTCCCCGAACAAGGCCGTGGCCCCGAGGGCTTTGGCATCGTGGATGGGCACGTTGCGGCGCTCGTCCAGCGGAATCTGCTGCCGGACACGGGCGTTGACCAGCGTTTCCACCTGGCGCAGCTGGTCGTCGGTGACTTTGGTGAAGTGCGAGAAGTCGAAGCGCAACAGCTTCTCGTTCACGAGCGAGCCTTTCTGGGCCACGTGGCTGCCCACCACCTCCCGCAAAGCGGCCTGCAGCAGGTGAGTGGCGGTGTGGTTGCGCTGAATCTGGGCGCGGCGGGCATGGTCGTAGCGGGCCGTAAACTCGGCGTCGAGGTCCTGGGGCAGCTCCAGCACGGTGTGCACGATGAGGTCGTTTTCCTTTTTCGTGTCGAGCACGCGCACCTTGCTCAGCGGCGACTCCAGGTAGCCGGTGTCGCCAATCTGCCCGCCCGATTCGGCGTAGAACGGCGTCTGGTCGAGCACCACCTGGTACTCGGTTTTGCCTTTGCGGTCGGTGCGGCGGTAGCGCAGGATGCGGGCCGGAGCCTGCTCCTGGTCGTAGCCCACGAAAGCGGGCTGCTCTTCGGATTCGCGCACCACGGTCCAGTCGCTCTGCTCGGTTTCCTGGGCGTTGCGGCTACGGCTTTTCTGCTGCTCCAGCTCCTTCTTAAAGCCTTCCTCGTCCACGCTCAAACCCTTTTCGCGGGCAATGAGGGCGGTTAGGTCGAGCGGGAAGCCGAAGGTATCGGACAGCTCGAAGGCCGTTTTGCCATCGATGCGGCTGCCGTTCTGGCGGAAGCCTTCTTCCAGGGTTTCCAAGCGGCGCAGGCCGTTTTCGAGGGTTTTGAGGAAGGCAATTTCTTCTTCCTCTACCACGCGCTGCACAAACTGCTGCTGCTGCTTGAGCTCGGGGAAAATACCGGCCATCTGGTCGGCCAGCACGGGCACAATCTTGTAGAGGAAGGGCTGCTTCTGGCCCAGCGACGAAAACGCGTAGCGCACGGCCCGGCGCAGAATCCGCCGAATCACGTAGCCGGCCTTCACGTTGCTCGGCAGCTGCCCATCGGCAATGGCGAAGCTGATGGTGCGGATGTGGTCGGCAATAACGCGGATGGCAATATCCGTTTTCTCGTTTTCGGTGGCCGGCTGGTCGTTTACGGTGGCCGGGGCGGTGCCGTGGTACTCCAGGCCTACCTCATTGGCAATGAACTTAATCAGCGGCTGGAATACGTCGGTGTCGTAGTTGGACTTCACGCCCGACACGGCCATCATCAGGCGCTCGAAGCCCATGCCGGTGTCCACGCTCTGCTCGGGCAGCTTGATGAGGCTCTTATCGGCCAGGCGCTGGAACTCCATGAACACGTTGTTCCAGATTTCCACCACCTGCGGATGGTCGGCGTTTACCAGCTCGCGGCCGGGCTTGGCGGCCCGCTCCTCCTCGGAGCGCAGGTCGATGTGAATTTCGGTGCAGGGGCCGCAGGGGCCGGTGTCGCCCATCTCCCAGAAGTTGTCCTTTTTGTTACCGGGCAGAATCCGGTCGTCGGTGGTGTACTGGCGCCAGAGGTCCTGGGTTTCGGTGTCGGCGGCGGTGCCGTCGGCCTTGTCACCCTCGAAATAGGTCACGTAGAGGCGGTCCTTTTCCAGCTTGTACACGTCGGTGAGCAGCTCCCAGGCCCAGGCAATGGCGTCCTTCTTGAAGTAATCCCCAAACGACCAGTTGCCGAGCATCTCGAACATGGTGTGGTGGTAGGTGTCGTAGCCTACCTCTTCCAGGTCGTTGTGCTTGCCGCTCACGCGCAGGCACTTCTGGGTGTCGGCAATGCGCCTGAAGGGCGCGGGCTTGTTGCCCAGGAAGTAATCCTTGAACGGGGCCATGCCCGAGTTGATGAACAGCAGCGTGGGGTCATCTTTCACCACAATCGGGGCCGAGGGCACAATGTGGTGGCCTTTGGAGGCGAAGAAGTCCAGGAACTGCTGGCGGACGTGGGAGGCGGTAGGGAGTGACATAAGAGTAGCGCGAAGGCAGGCTCCGCGACGCGTAGGGTTCGTAAAATTGGCCGCAGCCGGTATTTTGGCTACTTTTCGCAATCAACAGGAATTGCGCCGCCGGCAAAGGTAGCCGACCTGATGTGGAAAGCGAAACCCGAGCAGCAGCGCGAAGCCTTTGCTTCGCGTATTGTCTACTCTGCCGCTGCTTTTCCCGTTCCAGATATACGCGAAGCAAAGGCTTCGCGCTACTGCCCGCCTTATGCCCTACAAAGACCGCGAAATCGAGAAGCAGTACTTCACCATCGGCGAGGTGGCGGCCCAGTTCAACGTGGCCCCGTCGCTGATCCGGTTCTGGGAGACGGAGTTTGAGGAGCTACGGCCGCGCAAAAGCAAGAAGGGTAACCGCCTCTACACGCCCCAGGACGTGGACATTTTCCGCACGATTTACCACCTGGTGAAGGAGCGTGGCTACACCATCCCCGGCGCCCGCGACATGCTCAAGCAGAAAGGCCCCCAGCTCAAGGAGAAAATCGACGTCATCCAGAGCCTGGAGAAAATCCGCAAGTTCATGGTGACAATGAAGAAGGAACTGGACGCTATTGGGAAGGCGCAGCAGGGGTAAATCTGCCTGTCATGCTGAGCGAACGATCCTACTCATATCCGTACAAATTTCTTGATAATGCTGCTAGCCAATGTCTGATTCAGTCCAGTTTTGCCGCATCTGTGGGCTTGCTAACGATGATAATCCCTATGGCGCTACTGGAAATGAGCCTTCCTACTCCCTCTGCCCATGTTGTAATGTAGAACATGGCTATGAAGACTACACAGTGGAGAGTGCACTAGCTTACCGCAAAACCTGGTTAGCTGCTGGCGGCGAATTTGTAGAGCCAAGATTTAAACCGCAGAATTGGAGTTTACCGGAGCAGTTGAAAAACATTCCGACAAGCTATTTATAACTGCTATCCAGTTATTTGATGCCCACTGATTTTAACGATACTCTCCTCCACGAAGTCGCCCTGACGCTGTTCCCCAACATCGGGCCGCAGCTGACGCGACAACTGATGAGCTACGGGGGCTCGGCCCGGAACGTATTGCACCTGCCGCCGGGCAAGCTGCTCAAGATTCCGGGCGTGGGGCCGGCTACGGCGGCTATTCTTACCGGGGCGGAGCGTGGCAACGCGTTGCGGCAGGCCGAGGCCAGTCTGCGCCGGGCGGAGAAGGATGGCGTGCAGCTGCTGTTCTACACAAGCAAGCAATTTCCGGCCCGCCTCAAGCAGATTCCTGACGCTCCCGCCCTACTCTACTACCAAGGCACTGCCGACCTCAACCAGCCCAAAACCCTGGCCCTGGTAGGCACCCGCCAGGCCACCGACTACGGCCGCGAGCAAACCGAGCGGCTCATCAAAGTCGTAGCCTCTCACAAACCACTCATCGTCAGTGGCCTGGCCTACGGCATCGACATTGCGGCCCACCGGGCTGCCCTGCAGGAAGGCCTGGAAACCGTGGGCGTGATGGCCACCGGCCTGGACGTGCTCTACCCGGCCGTGCACCGCAAAACCGCCGAGAAGATGCTTACGCAGGGCGGCCTGCTCACCGAATTCCCCTTCGGCACCCAGCCCGACAAGTACAACTTCCCCAGCCGCAACCGCATCATTGCCGGCCTCTCCGATGGGACCGTGGTGGTGGAAGCCGCCCGCAAAGGCGGGGCCCTGATAACCGCCGACCTGGCCCTGGGCTACGACCGGGACGTGCTGGCCGTGCCCGGCCCGCTGGGCTCCCCCGCCTCCGAAGGCTGCCACGACCTGATTAAAACCAACCGCGCCGCCCTCTACTCCGAGCCCGCCGACATCGAGCAGCTGCTCAACTGGGACCTGGCCCTGCACCTCACCGGCAAGCCCAAAAGCCCCGCCACCTACGACCCGCTGGATTTCACACCCGAGGAACTACAGCTGCTGCTGGTGCTGCAAGCCGCTCCAGGCCGCGAGGAACACCTCGACACGCTGGCCTGGAAAGCGCAGCAGCCGGTGCACCAGGTGGCGTCGCTGCTGCTGGGGCTGGAGTTTAGGAGCGTGCTGAAGGCGCTGCCGGGCAAACGGTTTGGGCTGTTATAGCACTTAAAAACAGTAGCTAAAAATCGTGGAACGCCAAAATGTTCCACGGGGAACCTTACGCCGGAAAACCTGCATTTTCGGCCGGAACCGCAAGTTTTCAGCGCCTTACCAACCAGGAAATAAATCTGTTTTTTTACCAAGCGGGAGCCTAAGGACCCACAGACACGCCAAATGGAGCAGTCTGGTGACCGATGCATGGGTGCAAGCAGAAGCCTAGAACCGGCTTGCCCTGCTGGTTCCGGCCGGGGCTGCTTTCTTTGCGGGTATGATGGTGCTTTATAACGGCGAGCTACTGCCGGCCGACGCGGTGCGCCTGCCGCTGCCCAACCGGGGCCTGTACTTCAACGACGGCTTCTTCGAAACGCTGGTGTGGGAACCGACCGGCCTGCGCTACCTCCCCCATCACCTAGCGCGCATGCAGCGGGCAGCCGCCGCCCTGGGCCTACAGTTGCCCGCCACCCTGGCTACCGGCGCCACTCTCACCACCACCGTGCGGCAGCTGGCCGCTACTGCCCCAGAGCCGCTGCAGCGCATCCGGCTGCAGCTCTGGCGCAGCGGCGGCGGCCTCTACGCCCCCACCACCCCGCAAACCGACTGGCTGTTGACCACCCAGCCCTTCACGGCCCTGGAAACGCCCATTCAGCAGTGCGACTTCGCGGAAACCGTGCGCACGCACGCCTCGGCGGTGTCGTTCTGCAAAGGCCCCAATGCCCTCACGTACGTATTGGCGGCGCAGGAGCGGCAGCGGCGCGGACTGGATGAGGTCATTCTGCTCTCGCACGAGGGCTACGTGGCCGAAACGGTAGCGGCTTGCGTTGGCTGGGTTCGGGCGGGCATTCTCTACGTGCCGGCCGAAGCCGCCGGGGGCATAGCCGGGACCCGACTGGCCCACCTGCGGGGGGTGGCGGCTTCATTGGGGGTTTCCTGGCAGGAAGGGGTATATCAGCCTGCGGAACTATTGCGGGCCGAAGCGGTATTTACGGCCAATATTGCCGGCATCAGGCCCGTGCAGGCAATCCACGGCCAATTATTCGACTCGGTGGCGCACCCGCTGCTTCGGCGGCTACAGAAGGCGGAGCGTTAGTAGCCTTGCTGTTCCCTGTCTGCGTTGCCATGCTTTCAGCAGAAACTCACTGCTGTTTTATTGCTTCAATGACTCTCCGCTATGCCAAAGCATTTTGCCTGTAGCGCACTATGCAATATCAAAATAATCACACTTCAATAAAAAGGCAAAAGCAGTCTACCCGTAACCTCACATAGAGCTTATGCTGTTGCCTCGGCTACACGGCCTCGCAATTGAAACCAGCTGTCGAAGAATTCCTGCAAATCATCTTCCGTAACATCGTTCTGGCGCAACACCTCACGCCGGTCACAATGAGTGCTGTCGAGCACGTATAGCGCAATCCAGGCACGGTGGCGGCGGCTAAGCGCAGGATTTGGCGGGGTCTGGCGACCGGGCAGAGCCATGGCATAAATGGGTATTGTAGAGAGATATAGCATACCTCAGATACGCAACCCATTTGGCCGCCGGATTTGGTGGCCAAATGCAAATCATCCTATTTCCCGTATTGAAAATTTCCCTACCGGCGCCGTAATGCACTCCGCTCCTGCAGCCGCAACCAACTCGGCGTATGCGCAGCTAGATCAGCCTCCGTCACGTTGTTCTCCGCCAGCACATCCCGACGGCTCAAAAAGCTCGTTTGGAGTGAATACAGCGCCACCCAGGCCCGGTGCTGCTGCGACAAGCCCGCAACGGGCGCATTCATCGGCGGGGTGTAATTAACATGAAGTAGCGTAGCCATCATGCCGGTACTTACGACCCCATTCCTGTTTTTAGATTTAAAGATTCTCAGATTGAGCTAAAAAAAACTATCTGACGGAACTTTTCTAAACAACGCAAGTGCCGTGGGCCAACAAGCTGTCTGCCGCAGAGCCAGTGACATCTATACATACTAGCAACTCCAGGATGCTACACAGCTACCGGAGCCTTGATGGCGGGCCAGGGGTCGTAGTTTTCCAAGGTGAAGTCGTCGTACTGGAAGGCAAAGATGTCCTGCACGGCGGGGTTCAGGCGCATGGTGGGCAGCGGGCGAGGCTCCCGGGTGAGCTGCAGGCGGGCCTGCTCTAGGTGGTTGCTGTATAGGTGGGTGTCGCCGCCGGTCCAGATGAACTCGCCGGGCTCCAGGCTGGTGACCTGGGCCATCATGAGCGTGAGCAGGGCGTAGCTGGCAATGTTGAAGGGCACGCCCAGGAACACGTCGGCGGAGCGCTGATAGAGCTGGCAGCTGAGGCGGCCGTCGGCCACGTAGAACTGGAACAGGGCGTGGCAGGGCGTGAGGCGCATCAGCGGCAAATCGGCTACGTTCCAAGCCGATACCACCATGCGGCGCGAATCGGGCTGGGTGCGCAGCAGGTGCACCATCTGGGCAATCTGGTCGATGCTCTGGCCGTCGGGCGTGGCCCAGCTGCGCCACTGCTTGCCGTAGATGGGGCCCAGCTCGCCGCGCTCGTCGGCCCACTCCCGCCAGATGGTCACGCCCACGTCTTCCAGCGACTGGTTGCTGGTGTCGCCGCGCAGAAACCACAGCAGCTCGTGGATGATACTTTTCAGGTGCACCTTCTTGGTGGTCACCAGCGGAAACCCATCCTGCAGATTGAAGCGCATCTGATACCCAAACACCGACAGCGTCCCGGTGCCGGTACGGTCGGTTTTCTGGGTGCCGTTATCGAGGATGTGCTGGAGCAGGGTGTGGTACTGGTGCATGACGTGGGTGTGCGCTTGGGCTTGTAGCAGTGTATTTCAGGAACGCTCTGAATCGGCATTTAGACATGATTCAAGGCGGCCAGACGGGCGCGCAAAGCTACGGCTTCTCCAAGTACAACCAACGGCTAAACGCGCGATGTAGAGACGCGACACTTCGCGTCTCCTCGTTGCTGACATTGTTTAAATCGGTTCGGACGGGCCGTTCAACGACGAGACGCGAAGTGTCGCGTCTCTACATCGGGCTAATTGTACGGTGTAGAGACGCAATATTTTGCGTCTCTACGTTGAACGACACGCCCCATCTTAACAACATCAGCAACGACGAGACGCAAAATATTGCGTCTCTACACTGTGCCATCTACCTCCTGGCGGCGCAGCACTTTTTCGCACTTTTTCCAGTAGTTGAAGAAGCTAGGGAAATAGCCGGCTACTTCCGGCACCAGCCAGGGACGGGCGTCGTGGGTGCCGGGATAATGGGCGGTGGTGGGGTGCTGGCGGGTGTAGATGGCCGGCCCGTCGGCCAGGTGGGGCAGCTCCGTCACCTCCCCCACGAACACCTGGATATCGGGGATATTGTCGGTGGCCAGTTGCTGGATGAAGGCCAGCACCGCCCCGCTCACCGGGAACCGTCGGAAATGCGAGGGCTCCAGCACCAGGATGCGGTTGGCCGGCTCGTCGGCGCGCCACTGCGGGTCGAGGTGGTAGCTGTTGTAGAGCAGTAGCGGCAGCGCGGGGTCGATAACTGGGGCGGGCGTGACGGGCAGCGGCGTTTCCAGGTCGGGCACCACGGTAGCCTGCAGCTCCGGGGGCACGGGCAGCGTGGGCAGCTCGCCGTAGGCTACGTCGAGGTAGGTGTGGCGCTGCTGACTGCCGGTGTAGTGGTTGATGTTTTCCTGGTTGCAGTAATACTGCTTGCTGGCAAACGCGCCGGCCACCCACTGCCAGCTGCAGGTGTTGCTGGCCAGGTCGCCGTCGAGCAGATGGTAGTAAAGCCAGGCGGCCGGGGCCGACCAGTGCGCCCGCCCGATGTTGCAGGCCAGACTGGCCACGTACATGCGCAGGTGGTTGTGCAGGTAGCCGGTGGCGGGCAGCCGGCGCAAATACCCATCCACGGCCGCAATACCGGTGCGGGCTTCGGGCAGGGCCCGGGGCAGCTGGTGGTGCTGCGCGCCGGGCTGGGGCTGGCGCAAATCAGTAAACAGCTCGTCGCCGCGGGCCTCCCACACCCGCTGGAAAAAGTCGCGCCAGCCCAGCTCGCTGGCCAGCTTCTGCATGTCGTCGAAGGCGAAGCCGCGGGCCTGCAGGGCCTCGTACACCTGCCGGGTGCTGATAACGCCCCGGCTCAGGTAGGGCGACAGATACGTGAGGGCCCCGTTGAGGAAGTTGCGCGAGCGGCCGTAACGCACCGGGTCGATGGCCGCTACCCGGTCCAGAATGTCCGCGTAGCGGGTGGGGAAGCTAAGGTTGGGGGCGGCAGTGGGCTCGGGGTGGGCCTGGCCGGCGTGGAGTTTGCGCAGGTGCGTGCTCATGACGGGAAAGGGGCGCTACCGCTTGCTGATTTTGTTGAGGGAGATGCTGCGCTGCTGGTTGCTTTTGAAGCCGTCCACGTCGTCGGAGCGCAGGGCGCGGTGCTTGGTGGCGCGGCCGCTCATACGGGCCCGCCACATCCGAAACGAGGACGCCTTCATTTCGCGGCGCATCAGGGCAATAACGTCCTTTTCGGCAAGGCCAAACTGGGTTTCAATGGCCTCGAACGGCGTGCGGTCCTCCCACCCCATTTCGATGATGCGGTCAATGTCGGCGGGAGATAGAGGGGCGTTTTCGGGCATACGGCAGCGGATAAGGGCCGGCGTGGGGCGGCCGGCGCTTCTGCAACCGTTGGGCTTCGGGGGATGTTTCGGGAGGCCTTAACAGCGCCAACGCCGCTCTTGTGGAAGCGGCGTTGGTGTTTTTACAGATGATCGGGTTTATACGCCCGCTTCGGCTGGCTTCTTCTCGTGACGCTGAACGGCAGCTCGGATGCGGGACGCTAGGCCATACAAATCATCCAGCGACGTAATATCAACCCGCTCCCCGCCTTCCTGATCGAATACAGTTACGTATTTCTTACTGCCATTGAAGTGCAGACGGCAGATGGGCTTGCGGTTGTTATCGTCCAGCAAAATGCCACAGTACGATTGCACGTCTCGCATGACCACCCGGTTCACGGCCACCATCTTGCGCAGGATGGCCCGCACAATCATGAAGCCTTCCGTTTCCTCCACAGTAGTTTCGATTTCCTTCTCCACTGGCTCAGCCGCCGACGTAGCGGCAGATTCCAACGTGGGCAATGCCGGCACTTCGGTAGCTAACAGGCCGTTGCTGGTATCCAACATGGCCGACCGCAGCCGCATAGTGATTTTGTCGTTCAGAAACTGATGAAACGAGCGATGTACCAACACGCTGAATTGCTCTTTGAGCTTGGGCGTCAGCACACCGTCGTAGATCTGCTTGGAAACGAAGTTGATGAAATCGGGTGAGGGCTGGGTGAACTGCTCATCAAAGTACTTCTTGAAGGCCCGCATGTACTTCAGGTTGTAGGCAGCAAACAGCAGGTCTTCGATGTTGAACGCCGCCTTGCTCAGCTTCTTGATTTCGGCCACATCGGTTTCCTGGAAATTGAACAAGTCGAATTCCATGAAGGGCCGCTCATCCATCTTGTTCGGCTGTTCCAGGTCCGTGAATAGCCGGTAGTGCACGCCGTTGGTGAGCACCGCAATCCGAGCCTCGGTGACGTGGAAATAGCGAAAAAGTTGACTGGCATTGTTAATCGTCAGGTCGCCACCCACATGCTTACACTCTATCAGGATGATAGGCTTGCCGTCGCGCATGATGGCATAATCAATCTTCTCGCCCTTTTTCGTGCCGATGTCACAGATAAACTCCGGCACTACTTCTGTCGGGTCAAACACATTGTAGCCCAGCGCGTTGATAAACGGCATTACCAGCGCGTTCTTCGTTGCTTCCTCGGTTTGAATGTGGGTGATTTGCTTTTGCGCTCTGGACGCGAGATTGGTCAATTGGTCGATAAGCTCCATACAGACTATTAGGATTGTTACACAATTTCTAAATGTAGTTACTCCAGCCACAAACGCAAAAAGCCGCTCGAATTGAGCGGCTTTTTGTTAAGTATCACCTTTAGCGCTTACAGCGACTTCACAGCCGCAGCAGGGGCAGCCGGCGTTACGGCGGCAGTTTTGGCGCCTTTTTTCATGCAGCACGAGGGCGTGCCGGCGGTGGCACCGGTTTTGGCGCACTTGGCGGCCATTTCGGTGGAGCAGGCTTCTTTCTTCTTGCCTTTGGCGGCGGCTTTGTCGCCTTCGTGGGCGGTGGCGGTGCCGGCGAAGGCGAACAGGCAGAGGGCGAGCAGGGCGTTTTTCATGGGCGAAGACTTGGAAAACGAGGAAACAAAAGCCCGAAAGCCGGGGTTGGCTTCTGGTTGCCCTAAAGTAGCGCGGATTCGGCAGAAACCCGCGCCGGGGCGGCTCTACCTTTGCGCGGGCTGCCCCGCGGCCTTTTTCCGTTCAACGATGCGCGCGGCCCCGGCGGCGCGGTACTGGTTTCTATGCCCCTTCGCAAACTTGCGCACCTCACGCTGCTGGCCCTCGGACTCCTCACGGCCCTGGCCGTATTCTTCGTGGCCCAGCTGCGCTTCAACTACAATTTCAACGACTTCTACCCCGCCGGCGACCCGGACCTGGACTACTACGAGCAGTACGCCAGCCGCTTCGGCAACGACAACGACTACGTGCTGCTGGGCCTGGAAGCCCCGGCCGGCCAGACGGTGTTCGAGCCCCGGTTCCTGACCAAGGTTGATTCGCTCACGCGCTTTATCCGGGCGCGGCGGCACGTCACGCAGGTCTCGTCGCCGACCACGGCCAGCAACCCGGTGGTGGAAGGGCTGGGCGTGTTCAACGTGCCCTACCTGCACCCCCGGGAGCCCGAACGGCGCGCCCAGGACTCGGCGCTGGTGTACCGCACGCCGGGGCTGGTGGGCAACCTGATTTCGCGGGATGCCCGGGCCGTGACCATCCTGTTCCAGACCTCGCCCAACCTCAGCAAACCGCCCGGCGACTCGCTACTGGCGGCCGTGCGTACGGAGCTGGCCCGCCAGGGCATCCCCGAAAACGAGTACCACCTGGCCGGCAAGATGGTGGCCCAGTCGGTGTTTGTGGACCGGCTGCAGATGGAGCTACTGGTGTTCATGAGCCTCTCGGTGCTGCTGGTGACGGGGCTGCTGTGGCTCACGTTCCGGACCTGGTGGGGCGTGGTGCTGCCGCTGGTGGTGGTGCTGGGGGCCATTCTGTGGGGGCTGGGCGTGATGTCGGCCTTCGGAGTGAGCATTGATTTGATGACGGCCCTGCTACCGGTGATGCTGTTCGTGGTGGGCATGTCGGATACCATCCACATCATCACGCGCTACGTCACGGAGTTGGGCTACGGGGCCAGCAAGCGGGATTCGCTGCTGATTGCCCTCAAGGAATCAGGCTTCGGCTCGGGGCTCTCGGCCCTGACCACCAGCATCGGTTTTTTCACGCTGATGACCAGCACCATCCGGCCCATCTACAACTTCGGGCTGTTTACGGGCATTGCCGTGCTGCTCACGTTCGCGCTCAGCTTCACGCTGCTGCCGGCCATGCTGGTGCTGCTGCGCAAGCCCCAACTGCGCATTCCGCGCGAAACCGGCCACAGCTGGGACGGCGTGCTGGGCCGGATGTTCCGCACGGTGCTGGCCCGGCGGCACTGGGTGGTGGCCATCAGCGCCGTGGTGCTGGGGCTGTCGGTGGCCTCGGCCTCGCGCATCCGCATCAACTCGGCGTTGCTGGATGATTTGTCGAAAAACGACCCGGTGAAGCTGGATTTCCTGTTTTTCGAGCGGCAGTTTGCCGGCGTGCGGCCCTTCGAGCTGGACCTGAAGCCCGGTCCCGGCCGCACGATTTACGATTTGCAGGTGCTGCGCCAGACCGAGCAGATTGAAAACTACCTGCAGCGCGACTACGGGCTGAACTTCGTGGCCTCGCCCGTCACGCTCATCAAATCGGTGCGCAAAGCCCTGAACGGCGGCCTGCTGACCGAGTACCGCTTGCCCGACTCGGAGGCCGAGCTGCGGCGGCTGCTGCGCAAGGTGAAGCTGTTTCGTAAGAAGCCGGAGTTCCGGGCCCTGGCCCTGCCCGATGGCTCCGAGGGCCGCCTCACCGGCCGCATGCCCGACGTGGGCAGCATCCGGGCCGACCAGCTGAACGCCGGCCTGCGCCGCTTCCTGCGCACCTCCGTGGACAGCACCGTGCTGCAAACCCGCCTCACCGGCTCGGCCAACCTCATCGACAAAAACAACGAAAACCTCACGCTCAACATGATTACGGGCATGAGCATCGACATTGTGATGGTGACCTTGATTGTGCTGCTGCTGTTCCGCTCGGTGCGCATGACGCTGGTGGTGCTCATCCCCAACCTGGTGCCCATCCTGATTGTGGCCGGCGTGATGGGCGCGGCCGGCGTGAGCATGAAGGTGAGCACCAGCATCATCTTCACCATTGCCTTCGGTATTGCCGTGGATGACACCATCCACTTCATCTCCAAGCTGAAACTGGTGCTGCTGCAGGAGCCCAGCCTGTTCAAAGCCGTGCGCAAAACCTACCTGATGGCCGGCAAAGCCGTCATCGTCACCTCCCTGATTCTGGTGGGCGGGTTCTCCACGCTGATTTTTTCGTCGTTTGACGGCACGTTCTACGTGGGGCTGCTGATTGGCCTGACGCTGCTGTTTGGGGTGGTGGCCGAGCTGACCTTGCTGCCGATTCTGATTCTGTGGTTCTACCGCCACAAGCCCAAGGAAATACGGCAGCCGGTGCCGCTGCTGGAGGCGTAGAATTCCTATAAAAACGGCCTCCCCGCTCGAAAAGCAGGGAGGCCGTTTAGTTTACTGGTTAGACGTTGGTTAGGGCTTTGCTAGCGTCAGGCCTACTGGTGCCAACTGCGGGCCTTTGTCGTAAAGGTTGATGTAGAGCAACATGGGTTTGGTACTGCCGAGCCAGGTTACCTCATATACATCCAACATGCCCATTCCGCCGATGATGCCGTTGGGAGTTTTAAAAGCACAGCAGCTGCCGCGTCGCCGGTAGCTGATTTCTTCGCCGCCGGGGCCGCGCAGAGCGTTCAGGTAACTTTGCTGATTGCGGACGCCAGAATCAGATTTACCGCCCACACAAATGGGTTTCTGCTGCGTCACGCCGTATTCAGGGTCGGTGGATACAGCTACTCCAGCGGCCGGCGCTACGGTTTGGCGCGCGTTGTCGTAGTAGCTTTGCGGCATATTAATTGAGCCGCTGATGTTCGGATTGTCATTGGTACCGGACGTAGTTTTGGCGGTCTTGCAGGCCGAAATACTCAGTACAGCCGATAGACTTAGAAGATAGAAGATGCGTTTCATAGGCTCGATTTACTTAAAATCGGTTTCCTCTTCAACACCTGCTTGCTACTTATTTTGACACGTTCGCGCCGCTTCACCTCTCTCTGCTTCGCCGCTAGCCTGACCCTAGGTTCCGCCCTCGCCCAAACCCCCACCACTGCCCCCGACGACCCGCTGCCCCGCCTGATTCAGGAGCGTCAGCAGCTGGTGCAGGAATACGAAGCCGCCGCTGCCCAGCGCAACGCCTTCCTGGCCGACAAGCCCAGCAAAAAAGACCTGCAGGAAGTGGTGGACGCCCTGAAAGGCATCATCCGCAAGGACACCGAGATTGTGCGCGAAGTGCAGGCCGGCACCCTGCGCAAAACCGCCGCCGTAGTAGCCGAAAACCAGCAGGCCAAGCAGCAAATCACCGTCGCCCAAACCGACCAGAGCAGCACCCGGGAACGGTTCCACGACCTGGAAAGCCAGATTGCCAACCTGCAGGAGCGCGACCGGCAGCGCGAAAAGAAGCTCCAAGACCTGCAAGCCACCGCCGACGAAGCCACCGCCGCCCGCACCAGCCGCGAGCTGCTGGCCGCCGCCCTGGCCGTGCTGAGCGCCGGCTTGCTGTTCTACGTGCTGAAGCTGCGCGGCCAACGCAGCGCGCCGGTAAAACGGCGGAAGTAAAACACTAACCAGCTGTCATCCTGAGCGGAGCTCAGGATGGACAGGGCATTTTCTCCCAATATCTCCATGCTCACCCCCGCCGCCCAGTTCCTGACCTACGCCGAGGCGGTGGCGCTGTACAGCCAGCTCAAAGACGCCGACGTGGATGCGCTGGTGAAAACCTGCGGCCCGCCCTCCTTCCCCTTCGGCGACGGGCTGTTTTACCAGCTGCTGATTGAGGAAGCCGACGTGCCGCAGGCCCAGGCGCTGGTGGAAGCCTTTGAGCAACAGCGTGCCACGCCGCCTGTGCTGCGCTGCCCGCGCTGCCGGGCCGAGGGCGCCGCCCCGCTGCCCCGGCCGGCGTGGTGGCGGCGGTTGTACTACGTGGGCACGGTGCTGCACAAATGCCCGCAGTGCGGCGCGGAATTTCCGGTCTGAACCCCTACTTTGCCTCGGTCTATCGTCCGGCTCCGGCCGGCCTAACCGTGCCTCTATCTTGACCTGGACCGAAGAACAGGCCCGCGCCCTTATTCCCGATGCCGGCACCCTGAAACGGGGCCAGGAGCTGGCCGCCCCCGCCCGGTGGCAGAACCTGGGCCGCACCGACACCGCCGCCTGGGGCGAGTGCAAAGGCAGCGGCAGCAAGCCCTACCAGACCGGCCTCGACCTCACCGCTCCCGCCTTCAAGTGCAGCTGCCCCAGCCGCGTGTTCCCCTGCAAGCACGGGGCGGGCCTGCTGCTGCTGCTGGCCCGCCAGCCCCAACTGCTGAACTCCGCCGAGCCCCCCGCCTGGCTGCAGGAATGGCTTGAAAAACGCCAGCAAACCCAGGAGAAAAAAGCCCCCAAAACCGCCGCTACGGCCGGGGCAGAGGGCGACACTTCCCCCGAACCCGCGGCTGGCTCGCCTGCTGCGGAGGAGCAGGCCGCGGGGAGTGAGGCCGCCCGTCAGAAGCGCGAGGCTCAGCGCCACGCCCGCATGCAGCGCGGGGCCTCGGAGCTGGAAACCTGGCTGCTGGACGTGGTGCGCACCGGCTTGGCCGCCCTCGACCAGCAGCCCCGCGCCTACTGGGAAAGCCAGGCCGCCCGCCTCGTAGACAACCAGCTGCCGGGGCTGGCAGCAGCCGTGCGCGAGCTGCCCGACCTGCGCCACCAGGGCCCCGACTGGCCCGCCCGCCTGCTGGCTCGCCTCGGCGAGCTGTGCCTGCTGGTGCGCACGTTCCAGCGCCTGCCCGAGCTATCCGACGAAGTCCGCGCCGACGTGCTGCAGCTGGTAGGCGTGAACCTGAAGAAGGAAGACCTGCTGGCCACCCAGCCCGCCGTGGCCGACGAGTGGCAGGTGCTCAGCCATACCACCAATGAGGAAGACCGCCTGACCGTGCGCCGCTCCTGGCTGCAGGGCCAGCGCACCGGCCGCTTCGCGCTGGTGGTGGAGTTTTCCTTTGGCGGACAGGCCTTCGCCACGCCGTTGCTGCCCGCGGGCCGATACGCGGGCGAACTGACGTTTTACCCCGGTCGGGTGCCGCTGCGGGCCGTGCCGGGGCCACTTACCTTCCAGGGTCTGACACCGGCTACGGCCGCTCCCGTTGGCGGCCAGGCCCCGGCCCAGCTGCTGAACGACTACGCCGACGCCCTGGCTTGCCTGCCCTGGCTGCGCGAGTGGCCCGCGCTGCTGCGCGGCGGCATTCCTGCCCGCACCCCCGCGGGCGGCTGGCAGCTGCAGTTTCCGGCGGCTGATGACGGCATGGAAGCCGGAGAAGCCGCCGGCCCCGCCGCGGCTGCTGATTCTGTGGCTCTGCCTCTGCTCTGCGACGAGCTGGCGGGCTGGGAGCTGCGCGCCCTCAGCGGCGGCCAGCCCCTCACGGTATTCGGGGAGTGGACCGGCCGCGGCCTGCGCCCGCTCGGCAGCTGGCCGGCCGCCCTTCACCCGCTCACTGCCTGATTTATGCCCGACGCCCTGCCCCCTTCCGCCTCCCACCTGCGCCCCGCCGCCGACTGGCAGCAGCTCCAGCGCGTGGCTCTGCTGGGCACCCGCCAGAGCACCGAGGCCCTGCCCACCGTGCCCGGCTTCGCCGCGCCTGCTGACTCTGCCGACCACCGCGAGCAGCAGGTGCTGCTGCTGGTCGGGGTACTGAGCACCGTGCGCAAAGCCGGCTTCCGACCACCGCTGGCCCGGGCCGAAGCGCCGGAAACCTCCCTATCCGCCCCGGCAACGGCATCCTCTGAAGCTCCAACGGCTGCGGCCTCCGAAGCCCTGCCGGCCATTACTGATTCTGAAACGCCCCACCGGCCGGCCGCTGCGGTGGTGGCCGGGCCCGAAACGGCTGCGCCGCTGGGGCCGCAGGGCGCGCAACTGCTGCAGCTGATGCTGGAAGGCACCGAGGCCGGCTCGCTTTACGGCTTTCTGGAAGATATGCACCGGCACCAGCGGCGGGTGCCGCCCCGGCTGCTGGTGGCCCTGCTGGAAGCTACCCGCACCCGCCGGGAGCTGCACGGCCCCGCCTCCCAGGTGCTGGGCCGTCGGGGCGAGTGGCTGGCCGCCCAAAACCCGGCCTGGCAGCCCGTGCTGCTGGCCGGCGCTTCGGCCCCCGACCCGGCTACCTGGGAAGCCGGCACCCTGGCCGAGCGCCGCAGCTACCTCTACCTGCTGCGCGACACCGACCCCACCCAGGCCCGGACGCTGCTGGCCACCACCCTGCCCCAGGAGCCCGCCCGCACCCAAGCCGAGCTGCTCCAGACCCTCGCCCACAACCCCAGCCCCGCCGACGCGCCCCTGCTGGAGCAGTACCTGACGGCCAAAAGCAAGGAGGTTCGGCAGGCCGTCCGGCCGCTGCTGGCCCGCCTGCCCGATAGTCCGCTGCTGGCGCGGCTGTGGCAGCGGGCCGAGTTGCTGGTGCGCCTCAAAACCGGCCTGCTTAGCAAAAAGCTGCTGGTGGAACTGCCCCCGGCCGACTGGGACAAAACCTGGCTCCCCGACGGCATCGAGCAGAAGGACAACCGGTTTCAGGGCGAGCGGACCGCGCTACTGGGGCAGATGCTGGCCCTGCTGCCGCCCCAACGGTGGGCTGCGCACTGGCAGCTGGCGCCCCGCAAGCTGCTGGAGCTGGCCGCCGCCACCGAGTGGGCCGGGCTGCTACTCACGGCCTGGGCCGAAGCCGCTGTGCTCCACCAGGACGCCGAGTGGGCCGGGGCCCTGCTGGCCTGGTTCTACGAGAAGCCCCGCCCTCATCCCGCCGCTCTGCCCACCGGGGGCCTGGTAAGCCAGCTCACGCCGGAGCAGGCTGCCGACCTGCTGCTGCCCCTCATCAACGCCACGCCCCATTTCAGCGCCGAGGTGGGCTGGCTGCCGCTGCTGCAGCTGGCCCCCGGCCCCTGGCCTGAGCGCCTCACCCGCCGGGTGGTAGAGGTGCTGCGCGACACTCTCAGCAAGCCCGTGGAGCTGTACCGCATCCAGTACGCGGCCGGGCAGCTGCTCGAGCACATGGCCCGCGCGGTGCCCGCCGCCCAGTACCGCCTGTGCGCCGAGCCCCTGCAGCCTCTGCTCCAGGACGTACCCTACCTGCACAACAGCCTCGCCCGCCTGCTCAACACCCTGCACTTCCGCCAGCAGCTCGCCGAGGTACTACTCGAATGAACGATGTAGAGACGCAATACTTTGCGTCTCCCGCCAGAACGGCCGGAACTACCGCACAGAACGATGTAGAGACGCGACACTTCGCGTCTCCCGTCAGAACGACAGGAACCACCGCACAGAATAAGGACCTCCGCCAGAAAACCGGAACCACCCAGGTCAAACAACATCCGTAACGACGAGACGCGAAGTGTCGCGTCTCTACACCCATCAACCCTATGCCTACCACGCCCGAAACCGCCGTCCTGCGCCCGCACGCCGAGGATGTGTACGCCGAAGAGCTGGCCGCTTTGCGCGCCGCCGACCACGACCGGCCCAAGCCCCCAAACTGGCACCTCTCGCCCTGGGCCACCGTCACCTACCTGCTGGGCGGCAAGCTGGATAACGGGTTTGAAATCGAGCCCAAGTACATCGGGCAGCGGCGGCTGATGGAAATTGCCGTGGCCACCCTGGCTACCGACCGCGCCCTGCTGCTGCTGGGCGTGCCGGGCACGGCCAAAAGCTGGGTATCGGAGCACCTGACGGCGGCCATCAGCGGCCGGTCGGATTTGCTGGTGCAGGGCACGGCGGGCACTTCCGAGGACGCCATTCGCTACTCCTGGAACTACGCCCGCCTCATTGCCGAAGGGCCTTCTTTGGGCGCGCTGGTGCCCTCGCCCCTGTTCAAGGGCATGCAGGAAGGCCGGCTGGTGCGCCTCGAGGAGCTCACCCGCATCCCCTCCGACGTGCAGGACACGCTCATCACCATGCTCTCCGAAAAAGTGCTGCCCATCCCGGAGCTTTCCACCGAGGTGCAGGCCGTGAGCGGCTTCAACGTCATTGCCACCGCCAACGACCGGGACAAGGGCGTGAACGAGCTCAGCAGCGCGCTGCGCCGCCGCTTCAACATGGTGGTGCTGCCCCTGCCGACCTCCGCGGAGGAGGAAGTGCGCATCGTGCAGACGCGGGTGGAAAAGCAGGGCAAGGCGCTGCAGCTGCCCGTGGAGGCCCCGGCCCTGGAGCAGATCAGCCGCCTCGTGACCATCTTCCGGGAGCTGCGCTCGGGCGTGACGGAGAACGGCAAAACCAAGCTCAAAAGTCCCAGCGGCACGCTCAGCACCGGCGAGGCCATTTCAGTGATGAACAGCGGCCTGGCCCTGGCCGCCTACTTCGGCGACGGCAGCCTACGCGCCCACGACCTGGCCGCCGGCCTCACCGGTGCCGTGCTCAAAGACCCCGTGCAGGACCGCACCGTCTGGCTGGAATACCTCGAAACCGTGGTAAAAGAGCGCGACGGCTGGAAAGACCTCTACCGCGCCTGCCGGGAGGTGGTGGAGTAAAATTCTATTCGAAACTGAACGTCATGCTGAGCGGAGCGAAGCATCTTGCCCGCCCTGACCAACCTGTTCTCAATGCACTTCCTGCACACTCATAAGAACCTGATTCCAGTAGTATTGCTGGCTGCACTTAGTATTTATACAATTCTCACGGTTCTGCTTGTGCCGGTGTACCAGGATGGGGAAGCGTACCAGCGGGCCTTTACTCCGGCGCATTACGGCGCTTTTGCCGCTGTGCTCCTGAATCTGCTGGCCTACTTCTTTTTCCGCCAGTTCTTCAAACCCATGCTCCTGCTGACCTTGGGGCTTACCCTGTTCAGCATCATCAATTTTTTACCGGATAATGTCCGGTTCAATTTCGGTTTTGGAGACGTAGGAGTGGGTTTTTCGATCCTCGGGCTAGGGCTAGTGCTGCTGTATTATCTCTTGAATAAGCCAGTCGCTCACGCCTTTATCAACCAGCGCATTACCGCCACCCCCACACCCGAGCAAGCAGCCCGCCGCCGCCGACAACGCATTGACCAGTTCAAGCATAATTTCGCCCGCAAATCCGACGAAAGCCTGCAACTGATGCTTCAGGAGCAAAAAGTGCTGCCGGATGCCTTATCAGCCGCACGGGAGTTGCTGCAGGAGCGGCAGGCTTCAACCGAAATCAGTAAAAAATAGGCAAGGCATTATGTCAAACAAACAGCCTGAATCTTACTGGACAGCGGTTGGCAACATCATTCGGGAGCGGCCTTACGGACCGGGCGGAGCTGAAATCCGCTACGGCACGAAGCATTTTGCACCGGGTGCCAAAGTGTATATCATCGACTGGTACCCGGGGACGTGTGATGCCGTTACCGTTGTTGGCCACCACCGCAAGTCGCACCAATTGATGAAACTGGTAGTACGGGTAGAACATTTGGAGAACTTGCGCCCAAAGGTGTGCTACTCACCGGCCGTAAGCAGCATCATAGAGGAGCATTTTGAAGCGGGTGACGCCCCCTACCGCCTTACCCGGGAATTTGCCGAAGAGTTGTGTGCAGTTTTACCCCACTGGAAGGCAGAACAACAACGCACCAAAACCACCTGATGCCCACCGACCTCCGCCTTTTCGGTATCCGCCACCACGGGCCTGGCAGCGCCGCCAGCCTCGTGCACGCCCTCGACGCCTACCAGCCCGACGTGGTGCTGCTGGAGTGCCCCGCCGATGCGGAGGCCGCGCTGGCCGCCGCCCTGCACCCCGAGATGGTGCCACCGGTGGCCTTGCTCGTGTACAACCCCAAACAGCACCAGCAGGCCTCGTTTCTGCCCTTCGCCGAGTTTTCGCCCGAGTGGCAGGCCCTGCACTGGTGCCACCGCCACGGCGCCCACCTGCGCTGCTTCGACCTGCCCATGGCCCTGCGCTTCGGGATGCCGGATGAAGTGCCTGACGTTGCGTCTCTCCCCTTGCCCCCCTCGGAACCAGCTCTGGAAGCTGACTTCAACTCACCCACGGAAGCGCCAGATCAGGGTGTAGAGCTAGGATTGGAAGCTAGTTCCCCCTCTCTACCGGAGAGGGGGCTAGGGGGTGAGGCACCGGATCAGGACTCAGCGGCTGAGGTCCTCCGGGACCCCATCTCCTACCTGGCCGAGCTCGACGGCTACGCCGACGGGGAGCGGTGGTGGGAGCTGCGCCTGGAGCAGGCCCCCGGCCACGCCGACACCTTTGCCGTGGTACTGGACCTGATGACGGCCCTGCGCGAGGAGCTGAACCTGCCCGAAACCGAGGAAACCCTGCTGCGCGAGGCCTTCATGCGCGAAACCCTGCGCGCCACCCTGCGCCAGGGCTACCAGCGCGTGGCGGTGGTGTGCGGGGCCTGGCACGCCCCGGTACTGCAGCCCGAGCTGCTCAAGAAAGAAGATAAAGCCCGCCTCAAGGGCCTGAAAAAGGTAGCCACCGCCGCCACCTGGATTCCGTGGACGTTTGAGCGCCTGTCCACCGCCTCGGGCTACGGGGCGGGCGTGGGGTCGCCGGCCTGGTACGAGCTGCTGTTTACCACGCCCCGCGCCGAGGTGGTGACGCACTGGATGGTGCGCGCCGCCCGCCTGCTCCGCACCCGCGACCTGGATGCCTCCGCCGCCCACGCCATCGAGGGCGTACGCCTGGCCCACACCCTGGCCGCCGTGCGCGGCCGCGAGCTGCCGGGCATCGAGGAGCTGCAGGAAGCCGCCGTGGCCATCCTGGGCGGGGGCTACCCCGAAACTCTGGAGCTGGTGCAGCGCGAGCTGGTGGTGGGCGAGCGGCTGGGCGCAGTGCCGCCCGAGCAGCCCGCCACGCCGTTGCAGCAGGACGTGCAGCTGCAGCAGAAAGCCACCCGCCTCAAGCCCGAAGCCACCGCCCGCACCCTCGACCTGGATTTGCGCAAGGAGCTGGATCTGAGCCGCAGCCACCTGCTGCACCGCCTGCGCCTGCTTGATATCCGCTGGGGCCAGTCGCGCCGGGCCCACGGCAAAGCCGGCACTTTCCACGAGCTGTGGGAGCTGCAGTGGCAGCCCGAGTACGCCCTGCAGGTGCTCGACGCGGGCCGCTGGGGCAACACCGTGCTGACCGCCGCCGCTGCCCGGGCCGCCAGTCGCGCCGCCGAGGCCCCCGACCTAGAAGCCGTAAGCCAGCTGCTGGAAGAAGCCCTGCAGGCCGACCTCGGCCCGGCCATTGGGGCGCTGGTGGCCCGGCTCGAAACCCTCTCGGCCGGCACCCGCGACGTGACGCACCTGCTGGCGGCCCTGCCCCCGCTGGTGAACGTGCTGCGCTACGGCAACGTGCGCCGCACCGAAACCGCCCAGGTAGCCACCGTGGTGCACCACCTGGTGCCGCGCCTGTGCATCGGCCTGCCGCCGGCCTGCACCGGCCTCGACTACGACGCGGCCCGCCAGCTGCTGCCTCGTCTCGAAGGCAGCCACCAGGCCATCCGGCTGCTGCAGGACGAAGCCCAGGAAACCGACTGGTACGCGGCCCTGGCCGTGGTGCTGCGCAACCCGGCTTCGTCGGGGCTGCTGGCCGGGGCGGCGGGGCGGCTGTTGTTTGATGCCCACCGCCTCAGTCCGGAGGAAGCCGCCACGGCGCTGGGCCTGGCCCTCTCGCCGGCCCAGCCTACCAGTTACGCCACGGCTTGGCTGGAAGGCTTCCTCAGCGGCAGCGCTCTGCTGCTGCTTCACCACCGCCCCCTCTTCGACCTGCTCGATGACTGGCTAGGCACGCTGCCCGAAGACACCTTCCGCGAAATCGTGCCCCTGCTGCGCCGCGCCTTCACCGATTTCAGCCTGCCCGAACGCCGCCAGCTGCTCGACCTCGCCCGGCAAGACGCCCAGCCGGCCCTGGCCGTAGCGGAGGAAGATTTTGACCTGGAACGGGGCCTGCGGGTACTGCCGGGCCTACGGGAGCTGCTGGGCTATTGACGTATCATAGCACGATGTAGAGACGCAATATTTTGCGTCTCATCGTTGAACGACCGGCTTCACGCAGATTAAACAACATCAGCAACGACGAGACGCAAGATGTTGCGTCTCTACACCGTTCCAATTTGCCACCGTCGTACCTTGCCACCTATGCCTACTACTTTCCCTTTCCAGGTGGCTGATTTAGCCGACAAGGCCGAGCCCGGCCGCCAGGAGCGCATCCTGGTGAACCTCACCAACCTGGAGGACTACTACAACGTGTTCGAGAAGCACGGCTTCAGCGGCAACGGCGCCAGCTGGGCCGAGCACATCGAAACCATCCTGGAGGAGCATGCCCCGGCCCTGCTCGACCACGTGGAGCTGGCCGGCCAGGGCGACATCTTCCTGGCCTTCACCGACGGCCCCGCCGCCACCGAGCAGTTCCTGGCCCTCATCCAACCCATTTTCGGCGACCTGGGCAGCCTCAACAAATACCTCGCCCAGGCCGATCCAGGGGACTTTTTTGAGTGATCAATCTACGTTGCGGAGAACTAGAACTAGCGCTAAAAAAGCTAGTTCCCCTCCTTGGAAATGAAGGGCTACTGTCCCATGACTCCCGCCACCAACACCGCCACCCGCTGGAAGCTCGTGCTTGGCTCTGAGGCCGACGCGCAGAACCAGATTGCCTTCGATGCCGACTATAAAGGCATGGACGATGTGCTGACCTCGCTCTATGACCAGTCGGAGCGCAAGGCCGGGCTGGGCGGCTCCGCGCCGCGCGTGAGCCGCTGGCTGGGCGACATCCGCACCTACTTCCCCACCGACGTGGTGGCCGTGATGCAGCGCGACGCCATGGACCGCCTGGGGCTGCACCAGCTGCTGCTGGAGCCCGAGATTCTGCGCACGGTGCAAGCCGATGTGCAGCTGGTGGGCATGCTCATGTCCTTGAGCCGGGTGATGCCCCAGAAGGTGAAGCACACCGCCCGCGAGGTGGTGAGCCGGGTGGTGAAGGAGCTGGAGCAGAAACTCTCGAACCCGCTGCGGCAGGCCGTGCAGGGCGCCCTGAGTCGGGCCGTGCGCAACCCCCGCCCCCGCTACCGCGAAATCGACTGGGCCGCCACCATCCGGGTGAACCTGCGGCACTACCAGCCGGCCCAGCGCACCATCGTGCCCGAGCGGCTGGTGGGCTTTGGGCGGCGCGGGCAGGCGCTCAAGGAAATTGTGCTGTGTGTGGACCAGAGCGGGTCCATGGCCTCGTCGGTGGTATACGCGGGCGTGTTCGGGGCGGTGCTGGCCTCCATCAAGGCCGTGAAAACGCACATGGTGGTATTTGACACCAGCGTGGTGAACCTCTCCGAGGATCTGCAGGACCCGGTGGATTTGCTGTTTGGGGTGCAACTGGGCGGCGGCACCGACATCAACCTGGCCCTGGGCTACTGCCAGCAGCTCATCACCCGCCCCACCGACACCATTCTGGTGCTCATCAGCGACCTGTACGAGGGCGGCAACGAGCAGCAGATGCTCAAAAAAGCTGCCGCCCTGCGCGCCGCGGGCGTTACAGTGGTAGCCCTGCTGGCCCTCTCCGACGACGGCGCCCCCAGCTTCGATAGGCGCGTGGCCGAGCAGCTGGCTGCCCTCGATATTCCCAGCTTCGCCTGCACCCCGCACCAGTTTCCAGGCCTGATGGCGGCGGCCATTCAGGGCGGCAAGCTGCAGGTGTAGGTCGCGCTGCCCACCCTAACTGCACTGTGGCATTGGCTACCAACGCGGGACATGCGTAGGTAAGAAGCCTGACCTGAACACGTCAGGCCAATACGACCAGCCGGGCCCGCATAACTACGGCATCTTTATTACTGGCTGGTCAGGGGCTAGCCGCGGATGTCGGGTATGCAGGATTGGGGCTGATGCAGCTAGGAAATGAACTGTTTACCCCACTGATCCAGGTCGCGCAGAATAGGAGCCAGCGACTTGCCGAGTGTAGTAAGGTCATAGTCTACCTGGGGCGGCACGGCCGCGTGTACAGTGCGGGTCAGTAATTGGTCGTGTTCCAGTTCCCGCATTGTCTGGGTAAACATCTTGTTGGATATCTCCGGTACCATGCGCTGAAGTACCCCGGACCGTTGCGGTCCTTCCAGCAGATGGAATAGCAGCAGGGGCTTCCACTTGCCACCAATTAACTCCATCGTTGCGTGCAGGGAGCAAACGGAATTCTTCATTATAACACAGAAAATTACCTCCTGAAAATCAGAAATTTACTCTTTTAGGAGACTATCGAACCTTTGGGTAAGTACTTGTGCCAGGGTACAAGATAGGGCACTTTTGCGGAGCGTTTTCAGGGGCCACTGCCCCAGCCGAAAAGGCCAGCCGGCATCTGCACGATGCTGGACAGGCCGCACGTACGCCCAGGCCGCTACTGACCTAGCCGTGGCTCTATTGGCTGCAGTTTAGCTGCACGATCATTTCACCCCACATCATTCCGTATGAACACTCCCCAGGCTTATCCGAAGGCATTTTCGCACATTGGCATCACCGTGCCGGACATTGACGCCGCGGTGCAGTTTTATACAGAGGTCATGGGCTGGTACCTCGTCATGGCCCCCAGCACGGTAACCGAGGAAACCGATACGGCTATCGGCCAGATGTGCCTCGACGTGTTCGGGCCCGGCTGGGGACACTTCCAGATTGCGCATCTGGCTACGTCGGACAGCATCGGCATCGAGCTGTTTGAGGTGGTCTAGAGAAGGCGGACAGAAGAAGGACGTATATTTCTTCTGTTATGGCAGCAAAAACCAGCGGGTCGTCGCCCGACAAACGGCGTAAATACGACGAGGCGTTCAAGGTCGAGGCCCTGCGCTTGGCGTCCGAGAGCCGCAGTACGCAAGCCGCAGCCCGCGAGTTGGGCATCAGCCCCAAGCTGCTCTACCGCTGGCAGCAGGCCCAAGTGGTGGCCGAGGTCGGCAGCGTCGAAGTGGCCCGTGACCCGGAGGTGCGTGCTCTGCGCGCCGCCAACAAGCGGCTGGCGCAGGAGCTGGATATTTTAAAAAAAGCCTTGGTCATCTTCGGCCAGCCGACCCCGTGAGTACGTACCGATACATCGCCCAGTGCCAGGTGCGGGTGCCCGTACGCCAGCTCTGCCGCGTGTTGCACATCGCGCCCAGCGCATACTACGCCTGGCACCGGCAGCAGGGCCAACCTGTACCCGAGCCGGCCTGGCAAGTAGCCGTACGCCAAGCATTTGTACGCCACAGCCAGCGCTACGGTACGCGCCGGCTGCGGGCCGAGGTGCAGGCCGAAGGCCATGGCGTGGGCCGTTGGCGCATTCGGCGCGTGCTCAAAGCGCACGGCTTGCGCGCCCAGCAGCCCCGCTCGTTCGTGCCCCGCACCACCGATTCCGACCCGGCCGTGCGCGCCGCCCCCAACCGCTTACTCGGCCAACCGGCCCCCACCGCCCCGAACCGGGTCTGGGTGGGCGACATCACGTACTTGCCCCGCCAGGGCGGCGGCTGGCTGTACTTAGCCATCTGGCTCGACCGCTGCTCGCGCAAAATCGTGGGCTGGGACGTGCGCGATACCATGCCCGAGGACTTGGTCAGCGAGGCCTTGCGCCGGGCCCTGGTCGTGCGCCGGCCCGCGGCTGGACTGGTCGTGCACTCCGACCAGGGCAGCCAGTACACGGCTACCCGCTTCAAAGCCCTGGTCGCCCAACACGGCGCACTGCAAAGCATGAGCCGGCGCGGCAACTGCTACGACAACGCCCACGCCGAATCGTTTTGGAGCCGCTTCAAGGCTGAACTGCTCGACGGCGGCAGCTTCCCCGGCCTGGCCGAAGCCAAGCTCGAAATCAGCCACCATATTGCCTATTACAACGCCGAACGCCGACATTCTGCTCTCGGCTATCACTCGCCCAACCACTTCGAAACCCAACTTCAAACAACGTCCCAATTGTGTTCGGCTTAGCTAGACCACCTCAGTTTTCCTTTCCTCAGGGCGTGAAGGAGGCACCGGCATTCCAGCCGTTCAACACGGGCCTGTTCCATTTCTGCGTGCAGGACCCCGACATTGAGGGACTGGTCAGCCGGATTGTGGCCGCGGGCGGCAAGCAGCGCATGCCTATTCGGGCCTATTACCCGGGAGAGAAGCCCTACCGCATGTGCTACGTGGAAGACCCGTTTGGCATTGTCTTCGAGATTTACACGCATAGCTACGAGCTGACTTACTCCTCGGGGGCCTACACCGAGTAGCATAATTGGGGTGGTCGTATTCGGGCAGGGACACCCCAACTGGCCGCATTTCCGTAGCACTGTTTCCGGTTGTTCCGCTGGCAGTACTCTCTACAAGCGGGGCCGCCAGATCAGTTTCCCCACCGTTTGCACCATGCCTCAGCCCCCAAACCTGCAACGCTTCCTCGACGCCCAGCAGCGCGACTATGCCACGGCCCTCTCGGAAATCCGGGCCGGCCGCAAGCGCAGCCATTGGATGTGGTACATCTTCCCCCAAGTGCAAGGATTGGGCTACAGCGAAACGGCCCGGTTCTATGCCATCCAAAACCGGCAGGAAGCCGAGGCATACCTGCAACACCCGGTACTGGGCCCGCGCCTGCGGGAAATCAGCGCGGCGCTGCTGACGCTGGCTGACACCGACGCCACCCACATCATGGGCAGTCCCGATGACCTGAAGCTCCGCTCCAGTATGACGCTGTTCGCCGCCCTGGAAGGCGCCGACCCGGTTTTTCAACGGGTGCTGGACAAGTTCTTCGGCGGTGAGCCGGACAAGAAAACGCTACAGCTTCTGCGGCAGCACCCGTAGTGGCCGAAACCGCAATACCATCTGTCATTCCGAGCACAGCGAGGAATCTGAGTTACCCATAAGAGGCTGACCCAGATTCCTCGCTACGCTCGGAATGACAGGTTTAGGCCTTCAGCACTTTCTCAATCCGGGCCAGTTCCTCGGGGCTGAACTGCAGGTTTTCCAGGCAGCGCAAAGAGTTGGTGAGCTGCTCGGGCTTGCTGGCGCCGATGAGCACTGAGGTGATGCGCTCGTCGCGCAGAATCCAGCTGAGGGCTAGTTGGGCTAGACTCTGGCCGCGCTCCTGGGCTAGGTCGTTTAGCTGGCGGATTTGCGTAAGGCGGGCTTCGGTCAGCTGGTTTTCGGTGAGGAAGCCCACGCCTTTGGCCACCCGCGAATCGTCGGGGATGCCGTGCAGGTATTTGTTGGTGAGCAGGCCCTGGGCCAGCGGCGAGAACGGAATGCAGCCTACGCCTTCCTGCCCCAGCAGGTCCAGCAGACCGTTTTCCGGACCGCGCTCAAACATCGAGTACTTGGGCTGGTGAATCAGGCAGGGCGTGCCCAGCTCGCGCAGGATGCGGATGGCCTCGGCGGCCTCCCGGGGCTCGTAGTTGCTGATGCCTACGTACAAGGCTTTGCCCTGGCGCACCACGTGGTCGAGGGCACCCATAGTTTCTTCCAGGGGCGTATCAGGGTCTGGGCGGTGCGAGTAGAAGATGTCCACGTAGTCCAGCTTCATGCGGCGCAGGCTCTGGTCGAGACTGGAAATGAGGTATTTGCGGGAGCCCCATTCGCCGTAGGGCCCTTCCCACATGTGGTAGCCAGCCTTGGTGGAAATCACCAGTTCGTCGCGGTAGCCCCGGAAGTCCTCTTTCAGAATGCGGCCAAAATTGGTTTCGGCCGAGCCGGGCGGCGGGCCGTAGTTGTTGGCCAGATCGAAATGCGTGACCCCCGAGTCGAAGGCCCGGTGCAGGATGGCGCGGAAGTTCTGGAGCACGTCCACGTCGCCGAAGTTGTGCCAGAGGCCGAGCGAGACGGCCGGCAGTTTCAGGCCGCTGCGGCCGCAGCGGCGGTAGGGCATAGTGGCGTAGCGGCCGGGGCTGGGTTGGTAGGGCATAGGAAAGGGAAGTGTTGGACTAGAGTGGCAAGTACGAAGGAACCTGCCAAAAGCACGCGTGGCGCCGGCTAATTGTTTCGCTCTGCCCCCCTATCTTTCCCTGCCTGGTATTTCTGAACAGTATCATCCAACGCCCGCCTCATCTAATGCCGACTCCCTCCATCCGCTCCCTCCGGCCCTTCATCGGAGCCAAGGAGTACAACGTTTCGCGCCACTTCTACCGCACCTTCGGCTTCACCGAAACCGTTCTGTCGCCGGCCATGTCCCTGTTTTCGCTGGGAGGTGTTAGCTTTTACCTGCAGGACGCTTATGTACCTGACTGGGTGGATAACACCATGCTGTTTCTGGAGGTCGAAGATGTGGAGCAGTACTGGCAGCAGCTCACGACCCTGGACCTGCCCGGGCAGTTTGCCGGCGTGAAGGTGCTGCCCATCCGGGAAGAAGCTTGGGGTAAGGAGTGCTTCGTGCACGACCCCGCTGGCGTGCTCTGGCACATCGGGGAGTTCAAGGAAGGCTAAACTCGTTGAACGTCATGCTGAGCTTGCCGAAGCATCTCTACCGCTTCGTTGTGTGAGTGCAGGCGAAGCGGTAGAGATGCTTCGGCAAGCTCAGCATGACGTTCAACGAGTTTCTATCGACTTTTAGCCCCATTCTTTTCCTGCCTCTATGACGGCCCCCGACATTATCCGGCACCTGCAACTACTGCCCCACCCCGAGGGCGGCTATTACCGCGAAACCTACCGTGCCACCAGGGCTTACGCATCAAATTTAAGGAGCAGTCGCATAGTCGTTTTGGCGGGCGCGGGTTAGGAGCTGAGTCATGTAGTTATCGTTCCAGCCCGCGTTCCGTCGTCGGGCCCGCAGGCTCCCAGGCTGATGTTTTCCCTGCTGCAAGAGGTTAAAAGCCAGCTTGCGCAAAACAGCAAAGTTGCGGGTCGCTACCCGGTCGCGACTGCGGGCCTCATCCTCCCGGAAGACGACATCCAGCACCCAATGCAGGCTGTTTTCGATGGCCCAGTGGCGGCGGATCGCTTGGATGAGCACGGCGGGGGCATCGGGGCAACTGCTTAGGTAGTAGCGCCACTCGACGTGCGTGCCTGGCTGGTGCTGCACCTGCCGAATAGTTTCGACCGCGATGATGGCCCGCAAGCCGGGCCAGGTGCGCAATCCGGCCAATTCCTCGCCCAGCGGCAGCACCCAGGCCCGGCGGCGTACCCAGCGGCCGTGGCGGCGGTCAAAGGCATCGTAGTCAGCGGGGTACTCTGCCCAACGCTCGACGCAACTCCGCTGACAATAGGTTTTGACGGCCCGGTAATAGCGTCCTTGGTTGCCTTTCAGGGCAAAGATATAATCCGCCTGCTGAGCGAGTAGTTGCCGGGCAATGGCGCGCTGGCAACCCAACGCATCGACCGTAACAATCGTATTGGCAAGCTGCAGGCCACTGATTAACATTGGTATAGCAGCTAACTCCTGCCCTTTACCTAGCACGCCTACTTGCCCCAGGCTCAGACCTTGCGCGGTGGCAAACGCGCTGACGACGTGCAGCGGGCCCTGGACCCGTCCCCGGTCAAAGGAGCGGCGTACCGTCTTCCCGTCGATGGCCACGACCTCGCGGGGCAAGGGTGGAGCGGTGGTGGCCATCCACTGCCGAAAGCACTGTTCGAGCAGCTGCGGGTCGAGCAGGGAGAACACGCGCCGAAACGTGTCGTGCGAAGGAATTCCGCTCGGCAACTCCAGAAACGTAGCCAGCCACGTCTGCTTCAACTGGCCGTAGTGGGCGATGTCCACCCACGTTTCGGCTCCGGCGACCACGGCACAGATAGCGATGACCAGTATATCGCGCAATCGGTGTCGGGTGCGGCCCGCGCAACGCGGGTCTGGAAGGGTGGCAAAAGAAGTAAGCAGTTGGCTGAACATGAAGAGCTTGACAATGTCTGAAAAGACAAAGGTCAGCCCTCAATATGTCACCCTAAATTTGATGCGTAAGCCCTGACCGTGCCACCGACACGCTGACCACCGCCGCGGGCCACACCCGTAGCGTGAGCACGGCCATTTACTACCTGCTCGAAAACGAGGACAAGTCCCATTTCCACCGCATCAAGTCCGATGAGCTGTGGTTTTTCCATCAGGGGCAGGCGCTGGAAATCATCCTGCTCACGACCGGCCAGCCTACCCGCCTCATCCTCGGCCCCAACTTCGCCAGCGGCGAGCTGCCTCAAGCCGTTATTCCGGCGGGCGTGTGGTTTGCGGCCCAGGTAAAGCGCCGCCCCGGCTTCGCGCTGGTGAGCTGCACCGTGGCCCCCGGCTTCGATTTCGCCGATTTTGAGCTGGCCGAGCGGGCCGCGCTGCTGCGGGAGTTTCCGCAAGCGGCGGAGGTAGTGAAACAGTTTACGAAGGCGGCACAGGAGAATATTTGAACATCATGCTGAGCTTGCCGAAGCATCTCTACCGCTTCTTTGGGTTCCATTTACCTTTGACTAACACTACATCTTCTCCCACATGAATGAGGTTTGGGTATTTCACGGAGCCGGCAGCCGTTTCACTAGCGGCGTATTCACTTCCCGGAAACAGGCTGAAGAGTTTATCCAGCAGTATCAGGTGAGCGGCATCCTCACTAAATATCCGTTGGGAATCAGCGCCTATGACTGGGCGCAACAGGAAGGTATTTTCCAGCCAACCAAACTGGAGCAGTACACTACGGGCTTTATCCAGCGCTTCACATCGGCCAACCAGGAATACTACCACTATGAGGACGGCCAGTGTGATGCATGAGCAACCCAAGCGGCGCTTTTATCTGCTTATTTGCGAAGCGGCCACCGGTATTGTGCTGATGCAGGACTGCATGACCTACTTTCAGAATCCTAACGGCACAACTGCGGAGCCTTATATCGAATTTGAAGTTGAAGATGAGGAAGCAGCCCGGCGTCGGGCCACAGGCATCCTGATCATGTATCCGAAAGTACAGGTAACCATCTACGATGAACACATGCACTATATAACCACGTTGCCAACCACTGACTGACCAACGGCCCATTCCCAAAATCCTCCCGACCTTCGGCCACCTTTTCCCCGGTTTCGTTGTTAGAAACCAACCCTACAATAGAACCCAAGCTGTTGGCTGAACAACCTACCTATACCGAACCTTACGCCCTCGAAAAGGAGCTGCGCAAGGTGCAGGCCCTCATGAAGCTCGAGCAGCAGGAGGACCTCGAACAGTTCAAAATTAAGAGCGCCCAGGCCACCATTGCCGAGCGCCAGAAGCGGGGCCTCACCTGGTACCCGGTCAAAATCACGAAGGAAGACATCGGCTTCGGTGGCAAGCTCGTCATTGAGCTGGAGCGCCAGGGCGGCAGCGGGCTGCACCTGTTTCAGGTGGGCAAAAACGCGGCTTTGTTCGGCAACATCCCCGGCCGCTCGGGCTCCGACCGGCCCACGCTGTCGGGCGTGGTGACCAGCGTCAAGCGCAACAAAATCCTGCTCGCTACCACTAAGGAGGACCTGCCCGACTGGGTGGACGAGGGCAAGCTGGGCGTGGACCTGACCTTCGACGAGGTGAGCTACCGCGAGATGGAGTACGCCCTGGGCAAGGTGATGGGCGCCTACGACTCGCGCCTGGCCGAGCTGCGCGACGTACTGCTGGGCGCCAAACCGGCCCGCTTCAAGCCGGAGTCGGAAGCCACGCTCTACTACCCCTCGCCCCTGAACGAAAGCCAGCTGTCGGCCGTGCGCCACGTGCTGGCGGCCCAGGATGTAGCCATCATCCACGGCCCGCCCGGCACCGGCAAAACCACCACCCTGGTGCAGGCCATCCTGGAAACCATCCGGCGCGAGCGGCGGGTGCTGGTGTGCGCCCCCAGCAACACGGCCGTGGATTTGCTGACGGAAAAACTGGCCGAGCGCGGCGTGAACGTCATCCGGATGGGCAACCCTTCGCGCGTGTCTGACCTGCTGCTGCAACACACGCTGGACGCCCAGATTATGGCGCACAAGAGCTACCCCGAGCTGCGCAGCCTGCGCCAGACGGCCGAGCAGTACCGGGAGCAGGCCGGCAAGTTCAAGAAGCACTTTGGCTGGGAGGAACGCGAGCAGCGCCGGTTGCTCAAGCAGCAGGCCCACGAGCTGCTGCAGGAGTCGGACCAGCTGGAGCGCTACATCACGGAGGATCTGCTGGAGCAGGTGCAGGTGATTACCTGCACGCTGGTAGGGGCCGGCAACCGCGCCATCCGCCACCTCACCTACGAAACCGTGTTCATCGACGAGGCCGCCCAGGCCCTGGAGCCGGGCTGCTGGATTCCGATTACCAAGGCCAACCGCGTGGTGCTGGCCGGCGACCATCAGCAGCTGCCGCCCACCGTGAAAAGCGAAAAGGCGGCCCGCGACGGCCTGCGCGAAACCCTGTTCGAGAAGTGCATCCGCCGCCAGCCCGACACGGCCCGCATGCTGCAGGTGCAGTACCGCATGCACGAGCAGATCATGGAGTTCAGCTCCCAGCAGTTCTACGACGGCAAGCTGGTGGCCGCCCCCACCGTGGCCCACGCCGATTTGCCCGACTACGACCTGCGCTTCGCCCCCGACCTGGCGGTGGAGTTTCTTGATACGGCCGGCTTTGGCTTCCAGGAAATCACCATCGAGGAAAGCCGCTCCACGGCCAACCCCGAGGAAGCCGACCTGCTGCTCAAGCGCCTCGCGCAGCTGCTGGAGCCCTACGACCAGGCCGACCACGAAGCCGACCTGCTCACCATCGGCGTGATTGCGCCTTACCGCGCCCAGATCAACTACCTCAAGGACGCCATCGAGGAAAACGACGAGCTGGTGGGCCTCATGGAGCACCGCATGCTGAGCGTAGGCACCGTGGACTCGTTCCAGGGCCAGGAGCGCGACATCATCGCCATCAGTCTCACCCGCTCGAACCCCCAGGGCGAAATCGGCTTTCTGAGCGACATCCGCCGCATGAACGTGGGCATGACCCGGGCCCGCCGCAAGCTCCTGCTCGTGGGCGACTCCAGCACCCTGGGCGCGCACCCCTTCTACAAGGCCTTCCTTGATTACGTGGAAAGCATCGGGGCGTATCGGACGGCCTGGGAGATGCAGTAGAACCTCACCCCCTAGCCCCCTCTCCAAAAGAGAGGGGGAATTAGTGTTAGATTTTAGCCGTAGCACAAACGCAAAAAGGGCCATTCAGCAAGCTGAATGGCCCTTTTTCACTTCTAGAAGGTTAGACACTAGTTCCCCCTCTCTTTTGGAGAGGGGGCTAGGGGGTGAGGCCCGCTACGCCGCGCCGTGGGGCGTTTTATCTAGGGCGGAGGCGGGGGCGTATTTGGCGCGCAGGGCCTTGAGCTGGCCATTGAGCGGGTACTCAGGCAGCTGCACGTTCAGGCCGGCGGCAATGCCGTTGCCCAGCTTCTCGTCCACCTTGTACCAGTGGCCCAGTTGGCGCTTGATGATTTCGTCGCGCTTGGGGCCTTCGATGCCGTCCATGTGGCCCACGATGTTCTTGATGGTATCGTCCTGGGCCTTTTCCGTCATCAGGCGGAACAGGTCGCCGGGCTGGGTGTAGTGGTCGTCATCGCCGGGGGCGTTGCGGTCGAAGCGGGCGGCGCGGGTCGCCTCAATCGGGTAGGCGTACTCGCTCACGCTCTTGTCCTCGGTGGGGCCGCCGAAGGAGTTGGGGTAGTAGTTCACGCCGGGGCCGCCGTTGTTGCCGAAGGCCATATGGCCGTCGCGCTGGTAGTGGCTGGTGGCGAAGGGGTTGCGGTTGGCCGGCAGCTGGTCGTAGTTGACGCCCACGCGGTAGCGGTGTGCATCGGGGTAGGCCAGCAGGCGGGTCTGCAGCATCTTATCGGGCGAGAAGCCGATGCCGTCCACCACGTTCGAAGGCGAGTACGAGGCCTGCTCCACGAAGGCGTGGTAGTTTTCCGGAATCCGGTTCAACTCCAATACGCCCACTTCCTGCAGCGGGAAATCGGCGTGTGGCCACACCTTGGTCACATCGAACGAGTTCCACTTGTAGGTCGCGGCCTGGTCCTCGGGCATAGTCTGGATGAAGAGCTTCCACTTCGGGAAGTCCTTGCGCGCAATGGCGTCCACGAGGTCGTGCTGGCTGAAATCGGGGTCGAGTCCGGCCATTTCGTTGGCTTCGGCATCGGTGAAGTTTTTGATGCCCTGCTGGGTGAGGAAGTGGAATTTCACCCAGGTGCGCACGTTGTCCTTGTTGATCATCGAGAACGTGTGCGAGCCGTAGCCGTGCATGTGGCGGATGCCGTAGGGCGTGCCACGGTCGCTCATCAGAATGAGCACCTGGTGCAGGCTTTCGGGCAGCAGGCTCCAGAAGTCCCACATCACCGTTTTGCTACGCAGGTTGGTATATGGGTCGCGCTTCTGGGAGTGGATGAAGTCGGGGAACTTCTGGCCGTCCTTCACAAAGAACACGGGCGTGTTGTTGCCTACCATGTCCCAGTTGCCGCCTTCGGTGTAGAACTTGAGCGAAAAGCCGCGCGGGTCGCGTGCCGAATCGGCCGAGCCTCGCTCGCCAGCCACCGTGCTGAAGCGCGACAGGATGTCGCACTGGTTGCCTACCTGGCTGAACAGCTTGGCGCGGGTGTACTGCGTGATGTCGTGGGTGACGGTGAACGTGCCCTGCGCACCCACGCCCTTGGCGTGCACCACCCGCTCGGGAATTCGCTCCCGGTTGAAGTGGGCCAGACGCTCGAAGGCCACGTAGTCTTCCTGCAGCACCGGTCCGCGCGGACCGGCCGTGATGGAGTTCTGAATATCATCGACGGGGCGGCCCGACGAGGTGGTGATTTTATCACCGCCGCTGAGGTCGGCGGGCTGGGGAGAATTGGGCGTTTTAAACTTAGGCGGGTTCTTAGCCATGAGAAAGGTAGATATCCGGTACTGTTGGGGAAGAGTGGCCGGGCGAAAGCCCGGCCGCCTGGCTATACGGCCCCGCCGCCCGCGCCGCCGGGAATGCCGAAATATTGCACCCCGGAAACTGCCCCCGCAGGCCGGCGTTGATGGTTATCGGTTCGACAAATCCGGGCTAATTCCGTAACTAGCCCCCTCAAACCCATTCCTCACCCCCATGCCCCGGCGCGCCCGCGCCCACCCCGCATATGGCTCAAATCAGCGAAAACAAAGTCGTTACCATCACCTACGACCTGAGCGTAACCGACGAAAACCAAGAGAAAGTCCTCGTAGAATCGGCCGAGGAAGATGCGCCGATGGTGTTCCTGTTCGGCCAGAGCGGCCTGCCCGAGGAATTCGAGCGTCAGCTCAGCGGCAAGCAGTCCGGCGACTCGTTCACCTTCTCGCTCACCCCCGAGCAGGCCTACGGCGAGTACGACCAGCAGGCCGTAGTCGAAATCCCAAAAAACGTGTTCGAAATCGACGGCCAGATTGACGAGGAGATGCTGCAGGTCGGCAACTTCCTGCCCATGGCCGACAACCAGGGCCACCACATGCAGGGCAAAGTGGTGGAAATTGGCGACTCGGCCGTGAAAATGGACTTCAACCACCCCCTGGCCGGCATGGTGATGCACTTCGACGGCAAAGTAGCCGAGGTGCGCGACGCCACCCAGGAAGAAATGGACCACGGCCACGTGCACGGCGAAGGCGGCCACCAGCACTAGGTTTTTGGCATTCTGAAAAACAAGAAGAGCGACTCATAAGGGTCGCTCTTCTTGTTTTATCAGAACGATGTAGAGACGCAATATTTTGCGTCTCGTCGTTGCTGATGTTGTTTGATCTGCGCAATACCAGCCGTTCAACGACGAGACGCAAAATATTGCGTCTCTACATCGTTCCACCGTCAGCACGCGAGATGCTTCGGCTACGCCTCTACATGACGCTCAATGTCACCCAGAAAACCGCCTCACTGCCAGCCCTGCACGGATGCGCCGCCGAAAACGCCTTTGTTGACTGCGGGCGTGAAGATGGCGTAGGGAAAGGCCGGGGCCGGGGCGCTGGCTTCGTGCAGCTGCTGCAGGTGCGCCGGCGTCAGGTACAGATCGAGGGCGGCGAGATTGGTGCGGAGCTGGGCGAGCTGGCTGGCCCCGAGGATAAGCGAGGTGATGCCGGGCTGCGCCAGGGCCCAGGCCAGCGCCACCTGGGCCGGGGCCGGTCCAGCTCGGCGGCTACGGTCTGCAGCCCCGCCAGAATCTGCCAGTTACGCTCGGTGAACTTGCTGTCCTGAAACGGATTGGGGCCGGCGAGGCGGCCTTCGCCGCGGGCTTTGGTGTCCGGACCGCTGGGGCGCTGGTACTTGCCGGCCAGAAACCCGGCCGCCAGCGGGCTCCAGGGTGTGATGCCCAGCCCACACTCGCGGGCGGCGGGCACGTACTCGTGCTCGATGCTGCGCTCCACCAGCGAGTATTCCAGTTGCAGGGCAATGGGGCCCGGAATGCCGTGGGCGGCGGCCAGCGTGGCGGCTTTGGTGGCGTACCAAGCAGGAATATCGGAGAAGGCGAAGTAGCGGATTTTGCCCGCCCGCACCAGGTCGCCGAGGGTCTGGAGCACCTCCTCCACGGGCGTCACCATGTCCCAGACGTGCAGCCAGTACAGGTCCACGTAGTCGGTTTGGAGGCGGCGCAGGGAGGCTTCCAGGGCCTGGTGAATGCTCTTGCGGCCGTTGCCGCCGCCGTGCGGGTTGCCCGGCTGCCCGCTATGGAACCCCGATTTGGTAGCCAGCACCAGCTGGTCGCGGAGCTGGCCCTCGGCCACGTAGCGGCCCACCAGTTCCTCGCTACGACCCTGGGCGTACACGTTGGCCGTGTCGATGAAATTACCGCCGGCTTCCACGTAGCACCAAAAAATGGCGGCCGATTCTTCATCCGAAGAACCCCAGCGCGGGGTGCCGAACGTCATGGTGCCCAACGCCAGCGGGCTCACCACTAGCCCGGAGCGGCCCAGGGTGCGAAAATCAGTCAGTTGCATAGGAAAGGAAGTGAAAAGGGGAGCCGTTAGCGGCGCAGTAGCGCGAACTTTGTAGTTCGCGTCCCCGCGCCGTTCTAACAGTGCTAACGGCGCGAAGGCACGAACTACAGAGTTCGCGCTACTGCTTCGCTGAAACGAAATCGTCCGAACGGCGCGGGGGGGCGAACTGCAAAGTTCGCGCTACTGCCCTACTGCACCGACAGGCGGAAGGCGGCGGGTGTGAAGCCGGTTTTGCTTTTGAACAGACGGGTGAAATACTGCGGATACTCGAAGCCCAGCTGGTAGGCCGTTTCGTTTACCGACAGCGACGTACTGAGCAGCAGCTGCTTGGCCCGCTCGATGAGGGCCTGGTGAATGTGCTGCTGGGTGCTCTGGCCGGTGAGGGTGCGCAGCAGGTCGCTGAGGTAGGCCGGCGACACGTGCAGGGCGTCGGCGAAGTGCTGCACGGTGGGCAGGGGGCGGCCGGCTTCCTCGGCAAAGTATTGGTGCAGCAGCTCCTCGAAGCGGGAAAGCAGGTCGGGGCCGGCGGTGCGGCGGGTGAGGAACTGCCGGTGGTAGAAGCGGTTGGCGTAGCTCAGCAGCACATCCAGCTGGGCCACCAGCACATCTTGGCTGAAGGTGTCAATGGGCTGCTCGTGCTCCGTGCGGATGGTGTGCACCAACCCTTCCAGCAGCTGTTCCTCACGGGCCGAGAGGTGCAGGGCCTCGTTTACCTGGTAGGAGAAAAAGCCGTAGCTGAGGATTTTGCGGCCCAACGGGTGCTTGAGCAGCAGATCGGGGTGAAACACCAGCAGCCAGCCCTCCAGCTCCGACACATCCACCGACGGGTCGCTGGCACACACCTGGCCGGGGGCGTAGAAAGCCAGCACGCCCTCGCTGAAATCGTACGCGTGGTGCCCGTATTGCAGGCGGCCTTTCAGCCCTTTTTTAAGGGCAATGATGTAGAGCTGCCGCAAAGCCGGCCCCGTGACGGGCGGGTTGCGGTGTTGGGCCAGATCCACCACCGACAGCAGCGGATGCACCGGCGGCGGAAACCCGAAATGCCGGGCAAAGTCGCTCACCGAGGCAAGCAGGCGGAATGGTGGGGTGGCTGGTTTCATAACACAAGAACAAGGAAAGCACAAGATAAGCCGGCCGGCGTGGTACCGGTCCGGTCCGGCGGCTGAAAACGCTACGATAACCAGAACGTCATGCTGAGCTTGCCGAAGCATCTCGCGTGCTGACGCCGGATTACTCCTACAACATCAGCGCGCGAGATGCTTCGGCAAGCTCAGCATGACGTTCTTTTACACTTCAGCCGACTTCTACAAACTGCTTCAACGTCAGCAACGACGAGACGCGAATACGCGCCTCTACAGCCATTCAGGCCCTAGAAACCAGCCGGATATGCTGCACCTACTGCGCCGCCGACTGGCATGATGGCTTCCAGCTCGGCCAGCTCCTGGGGGCTGAGGGTGAGGTAGGCGGCGGCTACATTCTGCTCCAGGTACTTGCGCCGCTTGGTGCCCGGAATGGCCACCACGCCCTGAGCCAGCACCCAGGCCAGTGCCAGTTGCGTCGAGGTTACGCCTTTGGCCGCGGCCAGGGTTTCGAGCTTCTGCACCAGCTCCAGATTCTTGTAGAAGTTCTCGCCCTGGAAGCGCGGGAAAATCCGGCGCGAGTCGTTGGCCTCGAAATCGTCGGGGCTCTTGATGTCGCCCGAGAGAAAGCCCCGGCCCAGCGGCGAGTAGGCCACAAACCCGATGCCCAGCTCCCGCGCCGTCTGTAAGGCGCCGGTTTCCTCCACGCCCCTATCAAACAGCGAGTATTCGGTTTGCAGAGCCGTGATGGGGTGCACGGCGTGGGCCCGGCGCAGCACCGCGGCCGGCGTTTCCGACACGCCCAGGTAGCGCACCTTGCCTTCCTCCACAAGGCGGCTCATCTCCCCGATGCTGTCCTCGATGGGCACCTGCGGGTCCTGGCGGTGCAGGTAGTAGAGGTCCACGTAGTCGGTGCCAAGGTTGCGCAGGGAGCGTTCCAGGCACTTGCGGGCGTAGGCGGGGTGGCCGTTGAGCTGGCCGGTGAAGGTGCCGCTGTCGTCTACTTCGAAGCCGAATTTGGTGGCCAGAATAACGTCGGGGCGGCGGCCGGCAATGGCGCGGCCTATCAGCTGCTCGTTCAGGAGCGGGCCGTAGAGGTCGGCCGTATCCAGCAGGTTTACGCCCAGCTCCAGGGCGCGGTGCAGGGTGGCCAGGCTTTCCTGCTCGTCGGCCTCGCCGTACACGCTCATGCCGCCCACGCCGCTGGTCATGCCCATGCAGCCCAGGCCTTCTACCGATACTTCCAGACCCTGGCTGCCCAGGGGTACTCGTTTGAGGTTGCTCATTGTGCAGTGAATCAGAAGAATGATTGAACAGCACAAAGGTCTTCCCCCGCCAGCCCGCCGGAGCTACACAAACCCACGCTTCTGCAATACAAACCGACGAAAGGCAGCGGACAAATCAAATTTCAACTACCCGGTATTTTCCTGAATATTCCCTTGTTCTTTGCCCGAATCATCGTCCTGCTGCATATGTCCCTTTCTGCGCTATTCTCCCGTCCGGCTACCTGGGCCATGAAGCACTTTTTGCTATTTACCGGCCTGCTGCTAGTGGGTTGCCAGGAAGGCAACAAACAGCCTGTATCAGTTCTTCATCCGGTTACGCCCAGCTCACAAGCACCCAAAAAGTATCCGATATACACGCCCGATACAGCGGCTATTCTGGCCAACCAGAATTTAGTGGCTCTTATCACCAAGGTGCAGCAAGACAGCCTTACTGAACACAAAAAAGCCAGTGCTATTCCGCCCGTTATTTCTGCCTTTCTGCATCAAAACGACAGTCTCAGCAGTGAGCCATTTGCTATGGCCGATTATGGTCAGCGCTATAATGCCACTGATGTCATTTTGGAGGAACTACCGAGCCGACAGTTACTCTACCTGGGTGTGGGTGCCCAAACTGTTGTGTTAATGTATAACCTGGGCGGCATTGGCCGCTCTCAGCGGGTGTTATTATTTGAGACTAACGAGAATAGAATTACAGATTTCTGGACCGGAAGCGTATCTGAGTCTGCACTGGATAAAGATTCTATTCTTGAAGAACTATTGAGGGAAAAAGACAAACACTGGGGACTCAACACCAATATTATTTACTACTAAAGGAGTATTTCTACCTCCACCCCCGCCCGCAGTTCCGGCCAGAACTCCTGAAAATCGGCCTCATACGTCGGCAGCGCCGCCAGAAACGCGGCGGCTCCGGTGGCCAGCACTTCGGCGGCGGGCACGCGGCGGCTCAGGCCCAGCAGGGCGCGGTGCAGGCCTTCGGGGTGGGCGTAGCCGGTCAGCCAGTCGTGCTGACGCATGTAGTGCAGCATTTCCTGCAGCCGCTCGGGCAGCTCGTGGCGACGCTGATGCAGCAACTGGTAGTGGCGCTGCGCAAACTGCGACAGCGGCTCGGCGGGGTGATACCGGGCGAAGTCGCGGGCCAGCAGGTGGTCGAAGCCGACGTCGGACACCACGCCGGCCCACTTGCCCAGGCCGGCGGCGCGCAGGCGGGCAGTGGTGCGGCGCACCACGGGGTGCTGGTCGGTAAACGAGTCGATGAAGCGGTGCAGGCGGATGCCGCGCTGCACGGCGGGCGGGTAGGCCAGCAGGCCGGCGCGGCCCCGCACGGCTTCAGCCGCGAAGTTGCCTACAACAATGTCCTCGTAGTCGGGGGTGGTGGCGAGCGAGCCGGAGAGCAGCAGGTGAGCCAGGAAATTCATGGCCGGAAGGTCGGCAAAATCCGGGCAAGCCGGGCGGCGAGGCCAACCCGGGGCCCGGACGGGCCGTAAGAAAGGGCAGAGCGGCCGGCCCGGCTCCCCGGAATACGCCCGCCGTTGTTCATCTGATTCTTTCCCCATTCCTACCCTACCATGGCTAACCAAACGCCCGTAACCAACGACCTCTCCACCCTGCTCGAAAAAATCAAGGATGTGCGCATTGCCATGCTCACCACCCAGGACGAAGACGGCAGCCTGCGCAGCCGTCCCATGTTCACCCAAAAGCCCGACGGCAGCAGCGCCCTGGTGTTCCTGACCGACAAAGACTCAGCCAAGGTGTACGAGGTAAAGAAAGACAGCCACGTGAACCTGAGCTACGCCAACCCCGACAGCAACGTGTACGTGTCGGTATCGGGCCGCGCCAACGCCTACCGCAACCAGGCCGAAATCGACCAGCTCTGGAGCGAGCCGATGCGCGCCTGGTTCCCCAAAGGCAAGGACGACGAGAGCATCTACATCCTGAAAGTGCAGATTGAGAAAGGCGAGTACTGGGACACCCCCAGCAGCCTCCTCACCCAGGCCGCGGCCTACGTGAAGGCCCTGGCCACCGGCGAGCGGAGCACTTCCGACGACGTAAACGAGCACGCCAAAGTTGAAGTGAAGTAGGCTTCACCTACCGATTCGCAAAAGGCCCGGAAGCAATTCCGGGCCTTTTTTGTTGTTTTGGCGTTGTTGCCATCATGTTAGAACGTCATGCTGAGCTTGCCGAAGCATCTCTACCGCTTCGTTGCAGCAGTATTCAACGAAGCGGTAGAGATGCTTCGACTACGCCTCCGGCTTCGCTCAGCATGACGTTCTGAATGGCAGTTGCCACCTTACCAATCCCTACTCTAGCTCTAAATCCGCCCCTTGCCTCTTACTACCCTCTCCATCATTACCCTGCTCCCCAACCAGCGGCGCTGGGGCTTTGCGCAGATGGGCACCGCCCAGGGGCCGTTGCAGCGCGTGCCGGGCCTGCGGTTTCAGAAGCTGCTGGGCAGCGGGGCGGGCGGCTTCGGGGCGTTGCCCAACCTGCACCGCTACGGGCTGATGGCCGTGTGGGACTCGGAGGAAGCGGCCGGGGCGTTTTTCGACGGGCACCCGCTGTGGCAGCAGTACCGGCAGCGCACCCGCGAAATCTGGACGGCGCGGCTGGCCCCGCTCAAAGCCCACGGACTCTGGGACGGCATGAACCCCTTCGACTACGAAACCGAAGCCGCCGACGGGCCCCTGCTGGTGCTCACGCGGGCGTCCATCCGGCTGCGCAAAACGCCGCGCTTCTGGCGCTACGTGGCCCCGGTAAGTGCCACCATTGCCGGGGCCCCAGGCGTGCGCGCCGCCATCGGGCTGGGCGAGCTGCCGGTGGTGCGCCAGGCTACGGTGAGCCTGTGGGAGTCGGCGCGGGCCATGCAGGACTACGCCTACCGCAGCGAAAAGCATAAGGAAGTGATTCGCCTTACCCGCCAGGAGGACTGGTACGGGGAGGAGATGTTTGCCCGGTTTCGGGTGCTCGGGACGGAGGGCACCTGGGACGGGCGCGACCCACTGGCTGACTGAGGCCGTTTACGCATCTACCGGCTGCGGCCGTTTCCGGAAGTTGGATAAATCCGGCACTTCGGCACCAAATTGAAACCCCGTTTTCCCTCCGTTGGAAAGACGTTTTTTCGCTTTTTCGGCCGAATACAGCGGGTTATATAACCTAAGCAAGTCCGCAAATAACTTACTATAGAATTTTATCTTTTTTTGTCTGGTTCGCAATCCGGCTTCCATCCGCTAAGCCCGACAGTTGGTTACTCATCTACCTGCTCCTGAAGCAGCTGGAACCTACCAACGGACGTACGCGGTGTTGATTTGCTACAGTATTTTATGGGTGCTCTGGAGTATGCGGCCGGTTGCCGAAACCGCGCTGGCGGCCCGGCCCGCGCGCCCGCTCCGGCAGCAGCAGGAGCTGGGCTGGCTGCTGTTCTACGAGCCGGCGCTGTCGGCCAACGGCAAGCGCAGCTGCGCCTCCTGCCACCGCCCCCAGAAAGCCTACACCGACCACCGGTCCACGGCCCGGGCGTTCCGGCTGGCGGCCAGCCTGGAGCGCAACACGCCCACCCTGCTCAACGCCACCGACCAGCGCCGGTTTTTCCACGATGGCCGGGCCGGCAGCCTGTCGGAGGTGATTGAAAGCGTGGTGACCAACCCGCGCGAGTTCAACACCACCTACGCCGCCGTGGCCCGGCAGCTCAGCCAGAGCCGCGAGTACCGCCGCCGCTTCCGCCAGGCGTTTGCCGCCCCCATCGGCGAGGCCACCATCAACCAGGCCCTGATTGCCTTCCTCAGCAGCCAGCAGGCCCGCAACAGCCCCTTCGACCAGTTCCAGCGGGGCCAGGCCGCCCTGCCCGAGCCGGCCCTGCGCGGCCTGCGCGTGTTCACGGCCGCCGAGTGCGGCCGCTGCCACCCCGCCCCCGCCTTCCGCGACGACCAGCTGCACTTGGTGCAGGCCGGTTTGCTGCTCAAAACGCTCGGTCTGCGCAATGTGGCCGTCACGCCGCCCTACGGGGCCCGGGGCCAGCACCTCACCCTGGCCGCCGCCTTCACCGATGCCTTTCACCTGCAGGCCACAACCCACCCACTCAGAGAGGCTGAGGTGCAGGACCTGACGACTTTTCTGGCCACCCTCACCGATACCACTTCGCTGCCCCTGCGTGCGCCGCAAGCCCTGCCGGCGCTGCCAACCCTCCCCGACCGCACCATTGGCGGTGTGTACTAGGGTCTCCTTCTGCTCTCCGTTGCTCTCATTTTATTTTTCTACATCCCCCGTATGAAAGCTTCTTTACTCGCGCTGGGCCTGATGGCTCCGCTGACCCACGCCGCCTCCGACCCCGATACCGGCCCCGTGACGCCCAACCTGGTGCAAAGCATTCAGACGCCCGCCGCCCTGCTGGCCGTAGACTACAGCCCCGACGGCAAGCGCCTGGTAACCGGCGGTCTGGGGCGCGATATTGTGGTGTGGGACGCCGAAACCGGCAAGCAGGCCATGGTGCTGCACGGCCACACCGACGACGTGGTGACGGTGAAGTTCAGCCCCAACGGCCGCTACATTGCCTCGGGCGGCGTAGATAAGGCCCTGATTCTGTGGGATGCCATTACGGGCGAAATCCTGCGCAAAAACACCGAACACACCGACTACGTGCGCGACGTGGCCTTCAGCCCCGACAGCAAGCTGGTGGCCAGCGCCGGCTGGGACGGCCAGTCCATCGTGTGGGAAACCTTCAGCGGCGTGAAGGTGGCCACCCTCACCGGCCAGAAAGCCGCCGCCGTGGCTTCCACGGCCGCCTACGAGAAAAACCGCACCAACAAGGGCCGCTCCAACAACATAACGTCGGTAGCCTTCAGCCCCAACGGCGCGGAGCTGCTCACGGCCAGCGGCGACCGGACGGTGCGCGGCTGGGATACCCAGACCTGGCAGCAGAAATACGTGCTCAATGGCCACACCGATGAGGTGTGGGATGCCCGCTTCTCGCCCAATGGCCGCTATGTGGTGAGCGGGGCCTGGGACAACACGGCGCGCATCTGGGACGTGAGCACCCGCCAGGCCGTGGCCGTGGTGCCGGCCCACCTCTCCGACGTGTGGGGCACCACCTTCAGCCCCGACGGCCAGCTGATTGCCACCTGCGGCGGCGACCGGAAAGTGAAAGTCTGGGACATGGCTACCGGTATTCTGGTGCGCGACGTATCGGGTGATGCCCACACGGCCGAGGTAGAAACCCTCGTCTTCAGCCCCGACGGCCGCCAGCTGGCCAGCGTAAGCCGCGACGGGTCCCTGAAAATCTGGCGGGTGCCCTCCACCTTCGACCGGGTGTCGGCCTACGCCGATACGCAGCTGGAAAAGTGGGAGAAGAAGGGCGAGTTTGAGAAAACCGAGGACTACCAGAAGCGCATGGCCCAGAAGCTCAAGCGCTGGGAAGAGTTCAAGCAGGACGCCCGCGCCAAGATGCTGGCCGCCTTCCCCCAGAGCGCCGACTGGCAGACCTTCAGCCTGGCCAGCTACAACCCCGATACGGAGATGTACCAGGTCAGCTCCAAGCTGTTTGCCGGGCCGTTCTTCATCAAAGTGGCCCCGCGCGATGCCGAGCAGCTGCGCAACAACTTCGGCAAAGTGGTGTACGGCACGCCGGCTTTGGAGCTGAAAAACGACGCCCTGCTCCTGAAAAGCGTGGAGCTGACCGTGCCTGCGGGTTCGGAATCCAAGGTATTCACCGTGATGCGCTAAGACGATGGTTCGGCTTTTTGCTTTGCTTCTGCTGAGCTGGGTACTAGGGCCCGAAGCCCTGCCTACGCCCCGCCGCGAATTTGTGATGCCCGAGGGCTCCGGCTCGCTCACCGGTTTCAGCCGCAACGGCCGGCTGGTGGGCGTAAGCGGGGGCACCAGCCAGGTAGCAGTGTTCCAGACTGGTACCGGCCTGCTACTGCGCACCTACCGGGGCCACCAGCAGCCGGTGGTGGCCTTCGCCTTCTCGCCCCGTCTCGATACGGTGGTAAGCGTGGATGCCAGTGGCCAGGCCCACGCCTGGAACCCCGAAACCCTCACTACGCTGGCCCGCTGGCAGGCCCCGGCCGGCATCACGCAGGTGCTGTTTTCGCCCGACGGCCAGCAGGCCCTGCTGGCTTCCCGCACCCGCCGCTGGCTCTGGAACCTGCGCTACCCTACCGCCGAGCCCGCGGAGCTGGAGTTCAACGGCCCCGTGGTGGGCGACATCACGGCCCTGAGCTTCAGCACCGACGGCACCCGCCTGGCCACCGGCTTCGAAACGGGCACAGTGCTGGTGCAGGACCTCAAGACGCGCACGCACCAACAAATGGCCCTGTTCCGTACCCCCGTGCAGGGCCTCAGCTTCGGACGCGACAGTTTGCTGGCGGTGGCCGGTACGCCGGAGTTTCGCAGCTGGCACCCCGGCACCAGCACCCCGCCCCACTCCCAGCCGCTGGAGCAGCCCGCCGTAGCCATTGCCTTCGACGAAGACGCCCAGCTAGTGCTGCTGGGCAGCCCCACCGGCCTTACCTCCGTGTGGAGCCCGCCCGAAAAGCAGCTGATCTTCACCTGCCAGGGCAAGGGCCGCACCCGCTTCGTGCAGTTTCAGCCCGAGGGCAGCTTGATCCTGGCCGCCTTCACCGAGGACCGCGCCAAAACCTGGAATCTGCAGTAAGAAACAGCGGGTTTTTCATGCTGAACACCTCCCCATAAGCTTCCACCCGGCCTACCATTCCGGATTTTCACCCTTCCGTTTTGATAGGGTGCAACGAAAGAGCCAACGCATACGCGTTGGCTCTTTTTTATTTTATTTACTGATTAACAACAACTTATATATAATTTAATCCAAGCAGACAGTTGGCGGCATCCGGTTTGGCAATAGGCATTCATCCTCCTAAACGCCGCCAACCATGCCGCTCTTCGATTCCATCACAAAAGCCGCCAAAGACTTCTTCATTGAGGAAGCTTCCCCGGGCGGCCCCTCGGTAGCCGCAGTGGCTGTCCGGGCCCTGCCGGGCCAGCCGGCCCTGTTTCCGCTGGGCAGCGGGGCCGCCACCGCCGCGGCCCCGCTCCTGACCCAGCCTGAGCAGCGCCACCTCGACCACATCCGGCAGCTGCTTTCCGGTGACGGCAAGGACTTCATGGCCTTCACCAAAATAGTGACCAGTCTGCAGGCCAGCGGCCTCTCGGGCCCGATTCTGTACCAGACCGCCTTCAACGCCTTTGCCGCCGTCACCAGCCTGGATTTGCCGGCGTTGCTCAAATCGGCCGAGCAGTTTGAACTGAAGCTGACCTCGGACCGCAACAGCATTCTGGAGCGGCACCGCGAGAAGGTGGGCGAAATCCGGATTCCGAACGTGCCGCTCAGCCCCCTGGTGCAGCTGCAGCAGCAGGAACAGCAGCTGCAAACCGGCCTCGCCGACCTGGCCCGGCAGCTGGAAGAAGCCCAGCAGCGCCTACAAGCAGTGCGCCAGCAGCTGCAGGAGCAGCTGCTGAAAGCCACCGCTGCCCTGGCCTCCTACGAGCTGGCCCACGCCACCGCCTCGGCCGAGCTCAAAGCCCACCAGCAAGCCGTGCACGCCTTTCTGCTGAAATAAAGCGGGCTGAAAGCCACCGGGCCGGTTGCCGCCCGAACAACCACGCCCGCACGACGCCATCAGCACCACGCGGCTGCCCCGTCAGCTTACAGCAACCGGCCCGACGGCTGGCAGCCGCCGGACCGGAGCGCGGCCGTTCCCTCACTCACCACTTCACCATTTCACCGATGAACTCTCTTTCCACTCCCGATTTCAAAACCGGCGAGCTGCCCAAGTGGCAGCAGCCCGAAAAAGTAGCCGGCTGGGTGTTTCTGGCCGGGCTGGCCGGGGCCGGTGTGTACTGCTGGGGCACCATCGTGCCGTTCCTGGTCGACATGGTGTTCGACACCGTGAAGCTGGGCATCGGGCTGGGCGTGCTGCTGGCGGCCTGGATGGTACTGACGAGCCCCCGCGTGAAGGCGGGGCTGTGGTACGCCGGGCAGCGCATCTTCCGCACGGCGGCCGGCATCTTCGTCAACACCGACCCCATCGGCATCATGGAGGACTACATCCGCAGCACCTCCCAGGAGGCCCGCAAGATGGAGGAGGAAGTGGGCCACGTGGAGGGCGCCCACGAGCTGGTGAAGCGTAAGCTGGAAGCCAACACCCTGCAGATGCGCGAGTACCTGGCCCTGGCCGACGCTGCCACCCGCCAGCGCGAGCCCGACGCCGCCGAGCAGTACGCCTCCCGCGCCGCCCAGCTCCAAGACTACAACCAGCGCCTGCAGCCCATGGCCACCACCACCCAGAACGTGAGCCTAGTGATGCGCCAGATTCTGAAAGCCGCTTTGCGCCAGATTGACGGCAGCAAGTTCAAGGTGAACCTGCTCAAGGACGAATACCAGCTGGTGAAGCGCACCAGCTCGGGTATGCGGGCCGCCATGAACATCCTGCGCGGCGACCCGGACAAGAAGTACTTCTTCGACCTGGCCACCGACCGCGTGGCCCAGGACATGGCCCAGCAGCTCGGCCAGATCAAGCAGGCCATGCGCTACAGCCAAGAGTTCGTGAAGGAAATGGACATTCAGAACGGCGTGATGAGCGAGAAGGGCCAGCGCCTGCTGGAGAAATACCAGAAAGGCGACTTCAACGCCCTGCTCGACGAAAAGCCCGCCCCCACCACGCCCGCCCAGCAGCGCACCGCCACCAACGACGCCTACCGCAGTCTGCTGGATTAGGGATTAGGGATTAGGGAAAATACGAAAGCTACAGCTACAAATTCCCCTCCTTTTTTCAAGGAGGGGTGCCCGAAGGGCGGGGTGGTAAACCCACCAGAACAACCACTAGAAAACTAAAAGCTAGAGCCCCTCTCCCTTTTCGGAGAGGGGTTGGGGTGAGGCGACTAGCGTTAAAAACGGCCGGACCCCAGGCCTCCCAGGGCTGAAGCCCTGGGCTACGCAGCGCCTCAAATGCCCGCTCACGCCTCAACATTCCCGCTAACTAGCCCAGGGCTTCAGCCCTGGGACCCGGGAGCCGCGTGCCGGAACAACAACGAAAAACAACCAACCCAAAACGAACAACGACAATGACAACCCGTGGTAAACTGGTACTAGGCGTTCTGCTGGCAACGCTGCTGTACTTCGGCATCAACAAGCTCGTGCAGAGCGGGGTGCTGTTCAAGAAAGCCGCCACCGAATCGGTGCTGCTGAGCTCCATTGAGCTGCCGAGCAGCGCCGGCGGCTCGCGCACCAACGTGGCGGTGCCGCTGGCCCCGCTGCCTTCTGAAACGCCCGCCGGTAAGGGCAGCCCGCTGGTGTGGGAAGTAATGGCCTGGAACTCGCAGATGGCCGGCATGCTGGCCAACGGCGGCCCCCGCACCACCCAGGGCTCCAGCCTGGCCGCCGGTGGCCTGGACATGCAGATTGTGCGCCAGGACGATGTGGCCAAAATGCAGGCCGACCTGGTGAAAAACGCCCTCGACCTGCAAAGCAACCCCGAAACGCCGGGCCTGCTGGTGAGCATCATGGGCGACGGCCTGCCGGCCTTCTCGGCGGTGCAGCCCCAGCTGGAAAAGGCCGGCACCGGTCTGCAAATCATTCCCTACTCGGTGGGCAAGAGCTTCGGCGAAGACAAGCTGATGGGCCCCAAGGAGTGGCTCGATAACCCCAAAGCTGCCCTGGGCAAAACCGTGGCCTGCTACCTGCGCGACGGGGACCAGAACATTGCCCTGAAATGGTGCGCCGACAACGGCTTGAAAGTCAATCCCGACGAAACCACCTACGACCCCGAGGCCGTGAACTTCATGGCCGCCTCCGACTTCCTGGTAGCCGCCGAGAAATACATCATCGGCAAGCCCGAGCAGCGCGTGAAAGTGGTAAAAGGCAAGAACACGGGCGTGAAAGTGGACGTGGTGGCCGACGCCGTAGCCACCTGGACACCCGGCGACGTGAACATTGCCAAGCAGAAAGGCGGCCTCGTGAACATCGTGAGCACCAAGGACTACAGCAACCAGATGCCCAACATCATGGTGACCACCAAGCGCTGGTACGACGCTCACCCGAAGGAAGTGGAAGCCCTGATGACGGCCCTGGCCGTGGCCGGCGACCAGGTAAAATCGCACCCCGAGGCCCTGAGCCGCGCCGCCGATATTTCGGCCTCCGTGTACGGCGATAAGGACAAGCCCGGCAGCTACTGGCTGCGCTACTACAAGGGCGTGAGCGAGGCCGACCGCAACGGCGAGGTGGTGGAGCTGGGCGGCTCCAAGGCCTTCAACTTCGCCGATAACCTGGCCCTGTTTGGCCTGAACGAAGGCGGCACCAACATCTACGCCGCCGTGTACAAAACCTTCGGCGACGTGCAGCACCAGCTCTACCCCAAGGAACTGCCCAGCTACGTACCCCTCGACCAGATGCTGGACCTCGCCCCGCTGCGCAAGCTGCAGGACAAATACCGCGGCAAAAACCTGGCCCCGGCCGAGCAGCAGCAGTTTGCCGCCGATGACGAAATCCGCCAGAGCGTGAGCCGCCGGGCCTGGAACATTGAGTTCCACACCGGCCAGCGCACCTTCACGCCCGCCGCCGAGCAGCAGCTCGACCAACTCTTCAACGACCTGGTCGTGGCCGGCCGCCTGAAAGTAGCCGTGCACGGTCACACCGACAACGTGGGCGACGCCCAGCGCAACCAGCAGCTCAGCCAGGACCGCGCCGAAGCCGTGCGCCAGTGGCTGGAACAGCGCAGCGCCAGCGCCTTCCCCGCCGGCCGCGTCCAAACCTACGCCCACGGCGCCCAGGAGCCCGTGGCCCCCAACACCACCCCCGAAGGCAAAGCCCGCAACCGCCGCGTGGAAATCGTGCTGGGCAACTAGCGGCGAATGAGAGAGTGAGTGAATGAGTGAAGTGTCATCCTGAGCCTGCGAAGGACCTAATGGCAGTTGCACGACCTCCGCGAACCTCTGCGCATTCCTCTGCGGACCTCTGCGGGAAATGACGTCCGCCCGTGAAAAGGTCCTTCGGCTACCGCCTCAGGATGACACTTCACTCATTCGCTCATTCACCCATTCACTCATTGTATCATGAAATCCCTCTTCCTCCCCAACGCCCGGCCGCCGCGCACCACGTTTGCCCTGATGGCGGCCGGGCAGGCGGGGCTGCTGCTGCTGCTGTGGCTGTTTTACCCGCTGCAGCTGTTCCCCTCCCTCGGTGACGTGCTGCGCGCCCTCGCGGACCTGACCACCACCCAGGGCCTGATGCCGGAGCTGTGGGCCAGCATGACGACGGCCCTGCAGGCCCTGGGCATGGCCACGGTGCTGGCGCTCCTGATTTCCTACCTCACGGCCCTGCCCTTCTTCCGGCCGCTAGCCTACGCGGCTTCCAAGATGCGCTACCTCACCCTCACCGGCCTCACGTTTTTCGTGGCGCTGCTGGTCAGCTCGGGCCACGAGGTGAAGCTCTCGGTGCTCACCTTCGCCACCACCGTGTACTTGGTCACGGGCATGACGGCCGTGATGCTCGGCACCACCCAGCAGGAGCTGGACCACGCCCGCACCCTGGGTTTGGGCGAGTGGCGCAGCTTCTGGGAAGTGGTGGTGCTGGGCAAGCTGGCCGATATGCTGGAAGTGGTGCGCCAGAACTTCGCCATCATCTGGACGATGATAACGCTGGTGGAAACCCTCTACCAATCGGAAGGCGGCATCGGCTTGCTGCTCTACAAGCAAAACCGCTACCTCCACCTCGACGGCGTAGTGGCCATCCAGCTCGTCATCCTGGCCGCCGGCGCCGCCCAGGACTATGTTTTCGGCCTGCTGCGCCGCGTGTTCTTCCCCTACGCCAGCCTGGCGGCGGCGCGGTGAATGGGCAGTAAACAGGCGGTACTTTCAAATGAACGTCATTCCGAGCGAAGGCGGAGCCGAAGTCGAGGAATCTCGCGTGCTGACGTTGCCAAAGTATCTATCCTAGCCCCAAGCTAGGCATAGAGCCTTTCCTACTCATCGAATTACCACCACAACGTCAGCACGCGAGATTCCTCGGCAAGCTCGGAATGACGTTCTAATAAACCAGCAAGCACCCTATCCCCATGACTCCCTACTCCTACAAATCCCCCGTGCTCACCCTCGACAATGTGTCGCTGACGCTGAACGGGGAAACTATTCTGCGCGATATTTCGGCGCAGGTGCTGGATGTGTGCCGGCCGGGCATGAGCCAGGGCCAGGTGGTGGGCTTCTACGGCCGCTCGGGCATGGGCAAGTCGGTGCTGTGCCGGCTGATGGCGGGGCTGCTGGCCCCCAGTAGCGGCGAGGTGCTGGTGGGTGAGGCGCAGCAGCCGGCCACGCCCGGCGCGGTGGGCTTCGTGCAGCAGCACTACCCGCTGTTCAACCACCGCACCCTGCTCGACAACCTGCTGGTGGCCGCCGCCCGCCGCTACCCCGACCCCGCCGAGGCCTGCCGCCAGGCCGAAGAATACCTGGAGCGGTTCCAGCTCACGCCCCACCGCGCCAAATACCCGGCCCACCTCTCGGGTGGACAGCGCCAGCGCGCCGCCATTGCCCAGCAGCTGCTCTGCTCCGACCATCTCATCCTGCTCGACGAGCCCTTCTCCGGCCTCGACGTGGCCATGATTGACGAGGTGCGCAAAATCATCCTCGAAGTCACCACCCTCGACGAGCTCAACACCGTGGTCATCGTCTCCCACGACCTGGCCACCACCACCGCCCTCTCCGACCGGCTCTGGCTACTGGGCCAGGAGCGCAACGCCGCGGGCCAGCTGCTGCCCGGCGCCACCATCAGCCCCCAGCACCAGTACAACCTCGCCGAAATGGGCCTCGCCTGGCACGAAAACGTGGAAGCCGAGCCGGAGTTTGTTAGGTTTGTGGAACACTTGAAGGAAGAGATTCGGGGGAGTTAGAGCGATTTACTCCTCTCTTAAATTTATCTAAATATTTAACAACTAATCAATTACAAGACATGAAGATTTTCGATGATAAAGAGCGAACAGATTTAAAATTTGCTAATCACTTAGATGACCTCTTTGATTTTTATGACAGGAGCGCAAAACCTGAATTTGCTAAAGTTAGAAATACCATCAATGAGTGGTTTGACAGTTACCCTGATAGTGAAAAATCAGATCTAAAATCAAGATTCAAAAAATCATTTTCGCCTGCTTTCTTCGAGCTGTTTATATATCAACTATTCACGAAACAAGGATTTTTACTTACGCCGCATCCTCAAATCCAAGGAACTAGAAAAGCACCAGATTTCCTTGCAGAAAAGGATGATATAAGTTTTTATATTGAAGCAAAAGAAGCAAATGACACCTCTGAAGCTGAAGCATCCTCCAACAGAAAGATCAATGCCATTTATGATGCTTTGTCGAAACTAGATATCCCTAACTATTGGCTTTTAATTGACAAGCTGAAGATAAAGAGCATTCGACAGCCTAGCAGCAAAACAATAATTGAATATCTTGAAAAAAAGATACCTAAATACATTTCAGATACTACCGCAGCAAATATTCAGTTATCAGATTGGGGACGTATAGCACCGCTAGTACTCGATAGAGATGATGTTAAATTAGTCGTAAGACTCTTTCCAAAATCATCGGAACTCTCTCAAAAAGAATCAACACCAACTATTGGCGCGCTACCAGGCGGTAGCAGCTGGGGATACTCCGAAGAAGATTTAATTAAGAATGCCGTGCATAAGAAGGCATCCCGTTACGGAGAACTAGATAAACCCTATCTGATATGCATAAATGCATTTAGCCGTCTTGGCATCACTAATACCGGAGTAGAAAATGCTCTTTTGGGCTCTCTGGTTGACTCGTGGTCTACTGATATAGATAGCCCCATTTTGAAGAAAGAGCGTGCTAAGAACGGAGTGTTTTATTCGGGTTCACACCCGACTAAGACGCGTGTCAGTGGCATCTTTGTAACAAGTGTCTTTCCTTCCAATGTTGACGTTGCACCTCATTGGTTAGCTAAACATCCTTGTGGAAAAATGAACCTAGATTTTAATAAAATCAGCCTAAGTCATCAGGCATTCGATGGTGTGTATTGGCAACCTGTTTCAGGTCAAAGCATTGCAGACATCTTCAAAACAACTACAACGTAATTCAATCTTCTCCCAATGCCCACCGGTACCCTGCTCCTGATTGACGACGAAGCCCGCCTGCGCCAACTCTTGGCGCGGGTGCTGGAGCTGGAAGGCTACACCGTGCTGCAGGCCCCCGATGCCAGCCGCGGCCTGGAGCTGCTCCAGCAGCACGCCCGCGAGGTGCTGGTGGTCATTTCCGACGTGAAGCTCCCCGACGGCCACGGCGTGGACCTAATGCCACGCTACCGCGCCAAGGCCCCTGACTGCGAAATCGTGCTGCTCACCGCCTTCGGCACCATCCCCGATGGGGTGCGAGCCATGAAGCAGGGCGCCTTCGACTACCTCACCAAGGGCGACTACGAGCAGCAGCTGGTGGTGGTGGTGGAGCGCGCCGCCGAAAAAGCCCGCCTGCGCCACCGCGTGGCCGAGCTGGAGCGGCGCATGAGCCAGCGGTTCAGCTTCGAGAGCATGATTGGCACGGCCCCGGCCCTGCGCCGCGCCCAGGACCTGGCCCGCCAGGTAGCCCCCACCGACAGCACCGTGCTGTTGGAAGGCCCCACCGGCGCGGGCAAGGAGCTGTTTGCCCAGGCCCTGCACGAGGCCAGTGAGCGGAAAGCCAAGCCCTTCGTGGCCGTCAACTGCTCGGCCTTCCCCAAGGATCTGCTGGAATCGGAGCTGTTTGGCTACAAGAAAGGCGCGTTTACGGGCGCGCTGGCCGATAAGAAGGGCCTGCTGGAGGAAGCCAGCGGCGGCACGCTGTTCCTCGACGAAATCGGGGAGCTGGAGCTAAATGTGCAGGCCAAGTTCCTCAGGGTGCTGGAGACGCGGCAGTTCACCAAGCTCGGCGACACCAAGCCCACCAGCGTGAACGTGCGCATTGTGGCCGCCACCAACCGCAACCTCAAGCAGGAAGCCGCCGAAGGCCGTTTCCGCCCCGACCTCTACTACCGCCTTTCCGTCTTCACCCTCAACGTGCCCAGCCTCCGCGACCGGGCCGCCGACGTGCCGGCCCTGGCCGCCCACTTCCTACAGCACTTCGCGGCCCAGCTGCGCAAGCGCCTGCCGGGCCTGGAGCCCGAGTGCGTGGAGCTGCTGCAGCGCTACGAGTGGCCCGGCAACGTGCGCGAGCTGAAAAACGTGCTGGAGCGCGCCGCCATCCTGGCCCCCACCGACCAGCCCCTCTCGGCCGGCTACCTCCCCGACGAGTTCCACACCCTGCCCGCCCCCCTCAGCCCCGACGCCGACCCCGCCGACCAGAGCCTGCGCGCCGTGGAAGCCCGCCACATCCGCCAGGTGCTGCACCAGTGCCAGGGCAACAAAACCGAAGCCGCCCGCCGCCTCGGCATCGGCCTGACGACGCTGTACCGGAAGGTGCAGGAGTACGAGCTGTAGGGTTTGAGTTTAGGATTTATCTGTCATCCTGAGCTTGCGAAGGACCTTATGCCAGCAGAACGACTTATCCCGAACGACTCTGCGCCCTCTGCGCACCCTTCTGCGTCCTCTGCGGGCTAAAAACTGCTGAACGACCATCGTGCAACTGGCATAAGGTCCTTCGCAAGCTCAGGATGACAGACAACTCCTAAACGCTTACCCGCCCACCCTCATACCCCAAATAATGTCCCTCAAACTCAAAATTCGCCTGAGCATTGCGCTGATGCTGGTCCTGCTGCTGGGGCTGGGCGGGTACACGTTCTTCAGTTTGCAGCGGCTGGAAGGCGGGGCCCGGGGGATTCAGCGGGCTAATTTCCGCTCGGTGGAGTACGGCGAGCAGATGCTGCGGGCCCTGGAGGCGCTGCAGGACCAGCCCACGGCCCAGCCGCCGCTGCAGCAGCTGCGCCGCGCCCTCACCCGCGAGGCCGCCAACATCACCGAGCCCGGCGAGCTGGAGCTGGTGGACACCCTCACCCAGCAGCTGGCCGACTACCAGCGCCTGGTGGATGACCGCGCCCCGGCCGCCGCCCAGGTAACCCAGCTGCACCGGCTGCGGGCCGCCACCCACCGCATGATGCAACTCAACGCCCGCTCCTTCAACCGCCAGACCGACCAAGCCGCCGCTACGGCCCGCGGGGCCCGGCGCACGGTGCTGGCGCTGCTGCTGCTGAGCACGGTGGTGGGCCTGAGCCTGGTGGTGCGCCTGCCCCCGGGCCGTGCTGCGCCCCCTGCGCCGCCTGCGCGCCGACGTGGAGGACGTGGCCAGTCCCGGCCCGGCCACCCAGGTGTCCATTGCCAAAAACGACGAGGTGGGCGCCGTGGCCCTGGCCCTGAACCGCGCCTTTGGCTACATGCAGGACCAGCGCAGCGTCACGCGGGCAGCTTTGGCTACTGAGCGGAGCCGTTTGGAAAGCCTGATTGAACACCTTGACGAAGGCCTGCTCCTGCTCGACCCCGACCGCACTGTGCTGCTGGCCAACCCCGTGGCTCGGGAGCTGCTGGGTCGCGAGGCCGCCGCTTTGGTGGGCCGTCGGGCCGAGGATCTGAGTCAGGAAACCGAGCTGCTCAACGCCCTGTTCCGGCCCCTGCTGGCCCAGGAAGGCGCCCAGGCCGGCACCACGCCGGCCCCCGTCACGCTCACCTTCGCCCGCCCCGACGGCGAAACGGCCTACTACCAGCTCACCCTCAACCACATCGTGAGCCGCAACCGCGAAACCGGCCGCACCGAGTTTGTGGGCCACATCCTGAGTCTGCGCAACGTGTCGGATTTCAAGAAGCTGGATGAGGTGAAGTCCAACTACCTGGCCACCATCTCGCACGAGCTGAAAACCCCGCTGGCCAGCATCAAGCTCAGCCTGATGCTGCTGCAGGACGCGCGCACCGAGCCCGAGGAGCGGCAGCGCCTGGCCGACGGCATCGGCGACGAAACCCAGCGCCTACTGGGCATGGTGGGCCAGCTGCTGGCCGTGTCCAGGCTGGATGCCGGGGCCGAAATCCAGTTCGACGTGCAGCCCATCACCCTGGCCCAGGTGGTGAACTACGCCATCGACACGGTGCGCCCGCAGGTGGAGGATAAGGAGCTGCAGCTGCGCCTGGAGCTGCCCGCCAGCCTGCCCGCCGCCCGCGCCGACGTGGAAAAGACCACCTGGGTGCTCATCAACCTGCTGGCCAACGCCATCCGCTACTCCCCCCGCGGTGCCGATTTGTGCGTGCGCGCCCACCAGGCCGCCCCGCAGGAGCTGCAGATCAGCGTGCAGGACTGCGGCCCGGGCATTGCGCCGGAGTACCACGAACGGATTTTCCAGCGCTTCTCGGAGGTGCCCAATGCCTCGGGCCACAAGGGGGGCTCGGGGCTGGGCCTGAGCATTTCGCGCGAGTTCATTGAGGCCCAGGGCGGGCGGCTGTGGGTGGAGAGCGAGCCGGCGCAAGGCAGCCACTTCTGCTTCACGCTGCCGGTGGCGGGCTAAGCGGCTGCGTACTGAAACCCTGGAACGTCATGCTGAGCCTGCCGAAGCATCTCTCCCGCTTTGCATGCATAGCACTGCAACGAAGCAGTAGAGATGCTTCGGCAGGCTCAGCATGACGTCCTGATATAAACCTGTATACCCTCCTATCTGCTGCGCCGGGTTTCTTCGCGGGCGGGAGCGGCCGAAGGCTGCACGCGCTTGGCGGGTGCCGATACTTCGGGCGAAGCCGGACGGGTGGCTACGGGTGCTACCAGCAGCTGCACCTGCGGGCGGTTGGTGCGGGCGCGCAGCCACTGGGCCAGCTGCTGCCGCTCCGCCGGCGGCACCGAGTCACGGGCCTCGATGCTGACGATTAGCATGGTGTCGGCGGGGAGCGAGTCGCGGGGAATGGCGGGGCGGGGCAGTGCCGTGAGGGTCAGGCGGTGGATGGCGGGATGCTCCACCTGCGCCTCGCGCAGCAGGGCTTCGGGGGCGGGCAGGGCGGGGCGGGCGGCTACTACCAGTTGCTGTAGAAGACGGTTCAGTTCCACCTCGTAGCGGCTCTGGGCCTGGCTCTGGCGGGCGTGCACGTCTTCCAACAGGCTCTGGCGCAAACTCTGGGCATCCAACGAATCATAGGCCTGCAGGCCCTGGCGCACCACCAGCGCGGTGCCGCCGAGGCGGTAGCGGGCCAGCGCGCGACGGGCCGCGCCCAGCCGCAGTGTATCCACCGGGCGGCCCACCAGCAGCACGTTTATGGTGCGCTGCCGGGGGTCAATCTGCCGCGTCACCACGTAAGTACCCGCGAAATTCAGCTCCTTGGCCACGAAATCCTCGGCGGCGTGGGCGTACACCGAGCGCTGCACGATGCGGTAGCCCAGCCACACGCTGGGGCCGGCCACCACCACGGCCGCCGCCAGCATCAGACGGCGCACCCGCCGGGCCTGGGCCTCATCCTGAAACCGGTGGGCCGGCAGCCCCAGGAACCGAATCACCAGAAAAGCCGCCAGCGTGATGAATACGCAGTTGATGGAAAACAGGTAGAACGCACCCAAAGCGTACTCCCAGTGGCCCGAGGCCAGCCCATAGCCGGCCGTGCACAGCGGCGGCATGAGGGCCGTGGCAATGGCCACGCCGGGAATGACGTTGCTTTTCTCGCGGCGCGTGAGGCCCACGGCCCCGGCCAGCCCCCCAAACAAAGCAATGAGCACGTCCCAGATGGTGGGCTCGGTGCGGGCCAGCAGCTCCGACTGCGCCCCGCTCAAGGGCGTCAGCAGGAAGTACACCGTGGAGGTAAGCAGGCTGATAACCACTGCCAGCCCCAGATTTTTCACGGCGCGCCGCAGCAGGTCGGGGTTGTTGGTGGCGGCGCTGTAGCCGACGCTCACCAGCGGCCCCATCAGCGGCGAAATCAGCATGGCCCCGATGATAACGGCCGTGGAATTGACGTTGAGCCCCACTGAGGCAATGAGGATGGCGAAGATGAGCACCCACAGATTGGTGCCCCGGAACGTAACGCCCGATTCCACGCTGTCCTCGATGACGGCCGGGTCGGCGGTATCGTCGCGCAGGTCAAACCGTTGGCGCAGGAAGCGCAGCAGCAGGGCGGGGTATTCTATCAGGGGCATAGGCGGGCGGAATTTGGGGAATTTTTCGGGTGCTTACGGTGGATTCGGGTGCTTACGGTGGAGTTGCGCGGGTGTTGGCCCAAAGTGCCGTTGCTTCACTAGCCCAGGGTTTAAACCCTGGGCTACGGAGCGGTTGCCGCGGCACGATTCAGCTGGCGGCCAGAAGGACTGGCACCGCACCGTGCGCCTAAATAACGTCAGCAATGCCGAGACGCGAAGTGTCGCGTCTCTACATCCTTCCGGGGGCTGGGCAAGGCCGGAAACATTTCCACATTCTCCAAAGCCGATATAGCCATCCAAACGGCGCGGGGGCGCGAACTGCAAAGTTCGCGCTACTACCCGCCTGTCGGCCCTAAACGAAGAAGGCGGCGTTTTCCCGGCAATTCCGCGTAATTTCGCCCGTTCCGATTCATTGCATACCCGACTGCCCATGCCCGGCTACCATCCCCAGGATATTGAGAAAAAGTGGCAAGCCCACTGGAAAGACCAGCAGACGTTCAAGGCCGACAACGCCTCCGATAAGCCCAAATACTACGTGCTCGACATGTTTCCGTACCCCAGCGGGGCGGGGCTGCACGTGGGCCATCCGCTGGGCTACATTGCCTCCGATATCGTGTCGCGCTACAAGCGCCTGCGCGGCTTTAACGTGCTGCATCCCATGGGTTTCGACTCGTTTGGCCTGCCCGCCGAGCAGTACGCCATCCAGACCGGCCAGCACCCGGCCATCACGACGGAGCAGAACATCGACACCTACATCCGGCAGCTCAACTCCCTGGGTTTCAGCTACGACTGGAGCCGCGAGGTGCGCACCTCCGACCCGGCGTATTACAAATGGACGCAGTGGATTTTCCTCAAGCTGTTCAATAGCTGGTACAACCTCGACACCAACAAGGCCGAGCCGCTGAAAACCCTGCTCGAAAAGTTCGAGCAGAACGGCAGCGAGGGTATCCGGGCGGCCGGCGACGACGAGGAGCGCCACAGCTTCACGGCGGGCCAGTGGAAGCTGTTCTCGGAAAAGCAGCGCCTGCAGGCCGTGCACCCCTACCGCCTGGCCTACCAGCAGGACACCTACGTGAACTGGTGCCCCGGCCTGGGCACGGTGCTCTCCAATGACGAGGTGAAAGACGGCCTCTCGGAGCGCGGCGGCTTCCCTGTGGAGCGCCGCCTGATGCCCCAGTGGAACCTGCGCATCACTGCCTACGCCGACCGCCTCCTCCAGGGCCTCGACACCCTCGACTGGCCCGACGCCGTGAAGGAAATGCAGCGCAACTGGATTGGCAAATCTATTGGGGCCGAAGTCACTTTTGCGGTGCAGGGCCACGAGCAGGCGCAAATCAAGGTTTATACGACGCGGGTTGACACCATTTACGGGGCCACGTTCCTGGTACTGGCGCCCGAGCATGAGCTGGTGAAGGAGCTGACCACGGCCGGGCAGCAGGCCGAAATTCAGGACTACATCGATGCCACCAAGCGCCGCTCGGAGCGCGACCGGATGGCCGATACCAAGACGGTTTCCGGCGCTTTCACCGGCTCCTACGCCCTCAACCCGTTCAGCAACGAGCCCATCCAGATCTGGATTGCCGATTACGTGCTGGCCGGCTACGGCACCGGCGCCGTGATGGCCGTGCCCAGCGGCGACCAGCGCGACTACGTATTCGCCAAGCACTTCAACCTGCCCATCGTGCAGGTGGTCGATGCCCAGCAGATTGACGAGCAGGCCGACCCGACCAAGGACGGCCTCTACCTGCACGGCCTCATCCAGGGCCAGAACTACCAGCAGGCCACCCAAACCCTGATTGGGGAGCTGGAACAGCGCGGCATCGGCAAGGGCAAAACCAACTTCCGCATCCGCGACGCCATCTTCGGCCGCCAGCGCTACTGGGGCGAGCCTATCCCGATTTACTACAAGGAAGGCACCGCCTACGGCGTGGCCGAAGCCGACCTGCCGCTGGTGCTCCCGGAAATCGACGAGTACAAGCCCACCGAAACCGGCGAGCCGCCCCTGGGCCGCGCCAAGGACTGGAAATACAAGGGCCTCTACGAGTACGAGCTGAGCACCATGCCCGGCTGGGCCGGCTCCAGCTGGTACTACCTCCGCTACATGGACCCGCAGAACGCCGGCCGTTTTGTGGGCGAAGAAGCCGAGCAGTACTGGCAGCAGGTTGATTTATATATGGGTGGCGCAGAGCACGCTACGGGCCACCTGCTCTACTCCCGCTTCTGGCACCTGTTCCTGAAAGACCTCGGCGTGGTATCGGCCCCCGAGCCCTTCCAGAAGCTCATCAACCAGGGCATGATTCTGGGCCGCTCGAACTTCGTGTACCGTATCAACGGCACCAACACGTTCGTGACGGCCGGCAAGAAAGACCAGCACCAAACCACCGCTCTGCACGTGGACGTGAACATCGTGGAGAACGATGTGCTCGACGTGGAAGCCTTCAAAAACTGGCGCGAGGAGTACGCTACGGCTGAGTTCATCCTCGAAGACAACGGCACCTACGTGGTGGGCGTGGAAGTCGAGAAGATGTCGAAGTCGAAGTACAACGTGGTGAACCCCGACACGCTGATTGAGCGGTACGGGGCCGATGCGCTGCGTCTGTACGAGATGTTCCTCGGGCCGCTGGAGCAGTTCAAGCCCTGGAACACCAACGGCATGAGCGGCGTGGCGGGCTTCCTCAAGAAGCTCTGGCGCCTCTACCACCCCCAGGACGGCCCCTTCGCCGTAACCGACGAGGCCGCAACGCCCCAGGAGCTGAAGGCCCTGCACAAGGCCATCCGCAAGGTGGAAGAGGACATCGAGAAGTTCTCGTTCAACACCACCGTCAGCGCCCTGATGATTACGGTGAACGAGCTGACGGCCCTCGACTGCCACAAGCGCGCCATCCTGGAGCCGCTGGTGCTGCTGCTCTCCCCCTACGCCCCGCACCTTGCGGAGGAGCTGTGGCAGCAGCTCGGCCACGCGGCCGGCAGCATCAGCCACGCCCAGTACCCTGAGTTCCGGGAGGAGTATCTGGTGGAAGACACCGTGAACTACCCCGTGGCCATCAACGGCAAGGTGCGCGAGACGCTGCAGTTTCCCGCCACCGCCACCCCCGCCGATATCGAAGCCGCCGTGCGCGCCTCCGACTTCCTGCCCCGCTTCGCCGACGGCAAGGAGCCCAAGAAGTTCATCGTCGTGCCCGGCCGCATGGTGAACGTGGTAGTGTAGTTTTAGCTGTTAACGAGTAGCAACAAGGCCCGCCGGATGAATCCGGCGGGCCTTGTTGCGTTTCTGCGGTGAACCGGTAGTAGCGCGAACTTTGTAGTTCGCGCCCCCGCGCCGTTCGGACGATTCCGTTTCAGCGGCGCGGGGACGCGAACTACAAAGTTCGCGCTACTTCCTTAATACGCCGCCGTGAACCGCTGGCGGCTGTGTTTGGGCTGCTCTACTTCGTCGAGGACCACTACGGCCAGGTCTTCGCCGGAGAGGATGCTGCGGCCTTCAGCGTTGAAGACCGGGCTTTCGGTGCCGAGGCGGTAGTGGCCGGTGCGGCCGGTGTCGATGCCGGGGTGCATCTCGATGGCGGGGCTCAGGAACGTCCAATCGAGGGTATCGTTGGTTTTCAACTCGTTGTGGTAGTCGCGGGCGGCCTGGGCGCCGGGCTTGATGTCGGCGGGGAAGTCCGGGCCGTCGACCAGCTGCTGGCCGTTGAGGTAGAGGCTGCCGGCTCCGCCGATGGCTACCAGCCGCGCCACGCCCGACTGTACAGTGGCGGCTTCGATGGCGCGGGAGCCTGCCAGGAAGTCGTGGTAAAGGTTGGGGTTAGTCCAGCCCGCGCTGAAGGCGTTGATGACCACGTCGTGGCCGGCCAGCTGGCGGGCGGTTTCCTCGACGCGGGTTACGTCGCCGGTTACTACGGTCAGGTGGTCAGAGGTCTGGGTGAGCTTGGCGGGGTCGCGCACGAGGGCGGTTACGTGGTGACCGCGCTGCAGGGCTTCGGTGAGGATGCGGGAGCCAACAAAGCCAGTGGCACCGATGAGGGCAATTTTCATGGTCTTAAAGGATAAGGTGAAGAGAAAAAGAAACCAGCTGTAACCACTATAGTTACAATCAAGCGCAAAAAAAAGTCAGGAAATAAGGGCTTTGGCCGCAATGTCGGTGGTGACCTGCTGCAGGATAGTCTGGGCCAGCACCTGTTCCAGGGCCGTCTGGGCGCGTTGCAGAGTATCATCCAGCGCCGACTGAATGTGGCGGCCCACCAAACAGGCCGGGTTGGGCTTGTCGTGGACGCTGAACAGCTGGCCGGCCTCCACCACTTCCACCGCCCGGTACACCTCCAGCAGCGTGATGGTGGCCGGCTGGCGCGTCAGGAACGTGCCGCCCGAGGCCGGCCGCACTTCCACCAGCCCGGCCTTCTTGAGCTGCCCCAGAATCCGCCGAATCACCACCGGATTGGTGTTCACGCTGCCCGCCATGCGCTCCGACGTCAGCGGCACACCATCCTGCTCCGGCAAAGCCAGCAGAGAAAGCACATGGACGGCGACGGAAAATCGGCTGCTGATCTGCATAGTCTGGGAAAGGAAACCCCGACGACACGGCCGTGGCTTCCGATACTTGGTGTGACAAAGGTAACATTGTAACTACTAAGGTTACAACCTGGTTCAAAAGAAAGCGGCCGAAGCCGCTTTTGCGTCTGAGTGGCGCGTTATTGCTCGGTAGCGGCCAATTCGTCGCGCTGCTTTTTGGGCAGGGACGCTCGCACCAGGTCGTAGGAATGGTCAATCAACTCGCGTAGCTGCCGCTCCGGCGCACCCGCCCCGATGAGTACCGTGTTCCAGTGCTTCTTGTTCATGTGGTAGCCGGGCAGCACGTAGTCGTGCTGTTCGCGCAGTTCCTGGGCGCGCTCCGGGTCGCACTTGAGGTTGATGCTGCCGAAAGTTTCGATGTCGGTGAGGGCAAACACTTTGCCGCCGACTTTGAACACCAGCGTTTCGGGGCCGAAGGGCGTTTCTTCGGTCACGCCGGCTTTGAACAGGCAATAGTCGCGGAAGTCTTCGATGTTCACTCGGAGAGTTATCAGGTGGTGGTGGTCAGTTGTTAGGTGTCAGTTGCCAGTCAGGATACCTTATAGCAACCCCTGACAACCATTACCTGACAACTAAATTACCGGATAAACCAACGGTAAATCAGCACCATCAAGCCCACCAGAAACATGGCCATGCTCAGCTTATTGATGAAGTGCATGGTGCGCAGGTTGAAATTGGTGTGACGCGCGGGGTCATTCTTGCGGAAAAAGTACCCGAGCATCGGGCCGAAATTAAACAGGTCTTTACGCATGAGGCAGTTGGATTCGGGTTCGGAAAGATAACACCCGGGCCCCGGAAAAGATTTGCACGCGGGCTGTAAAACGGCAGCGTGTGGTGTAGAGACGCAATAGCTGGAGTCTCGTCGTTGAACGGTCGGCCCATGACGTTTCAACAACAGAACGTCATGCGCAAGGCCGTCATGCTGAGCTTGCCGAAGCATCTCTACCGCTCCGTTGAATCGGTGCAGGCGAAGCGGTAGAGATGCTTCGGCAAGCTCAGCATGACACGTTCCAGAGGTCGTCTGAACAGCTACAACGTCAGCAACGACGAGACGCAAGATGTTGCGTCTCTACAATCCTAGCCCCGAAACAGCTTCTCGATGCGCTGTTGGTTGTTTTGGCTGATGATTTTGCGGCGCACTTTCAGCGTGGGCGTCAGCTCGCCCGATTCCACGCTCCAGAGGGCAGGCAGCAGCTCGATTTTCTTGATCTGCTCCCACTGGGCGAAGGCGGCGTTGGTTTGCTGCACCAGCTGCTCGTAGAGCTGGCGCACCTGAGCGTGGGCGGCCAGGGCAGCGTCGGAGAGGTCGGCGGGGAGCTGGTGCTGCCGGGCCCAGGCGCGCAGCTCGGTGAAGGCGGGCACCAGCAGGGCGGCGGCGTACTTTTCGCCCTCGCCCAGCACCATCACCTGCTCCACCAGCGGCGACTCCGAGAGCTTCGACTCGAGGGGCTGCGGGGCCACGTACTTGCCGTTGGAGGTCTTGAACATCTCCTTTTTGCGGTCCGTGATTTTGAGAAAGCGGCCCTGTACCAACTCGCCGATGTCGCCGGTGTGCAGCCAGCCCTCGGCGTCGATGACCTCAGCAGTAAGGTCGGGGCGGTTGTAGTAGCCCTGCATCACCGAGGGGGAACGGGTCAGGATTTCGCCGTCGGCGGCAATTTTCACTTCCACGCCCGGCAGCACCGGCCCCACGGCCCCAATGAGGTTGCCCTCGGGCACGGGCTGGCTGGCGGCAATTACGGGCGAGGTTTCGGTCATGCCGTAGCCCTCCATCACCCGGATACCGGCCGCCCAGAACACCCGCGCCAGCCGCGGCTGCAGGGCCCCGCCCCCGCTCACGATGTAGCGCACCTCCCCGCCCATAGCCTCGCGCCACTTGCTGAACACCAGCTTGTTGGCCAGTGCCAGCTGGGCGTTGTACCATGCGCCCTGGTCCTGCTGGGTGTCGTAGCGCAGCCCCAGGTCGAGGGCCCAGAAGAACAGCTTGCGCTTAACGCCGGTGAGTTGCTGGCCAGTGGCCACAATCTTGTCGTAGATTTTTTCGAGCAGGCGGGGCACCGTGGTGAATACGTGGGGCTGCACCTCGCGCAGGTTGTCGGCAATGCGCTCCACGCTTTCGGCGTAGTAGATGCTGAAGCCCAGCTGCAGGTACAGAAACGTGGCCGTGCGCTCGAAAATGTGGCTCAAGGGCAGAAAGCTGAGGGTTTTGTGGCCCGGGGCCAGCGGCAGGTAGCTCAGCAGATTCTGGCAGTTGAACAGGATGTTGCGGTGGCTGAGCATCACGCCCTTGGGCCGGCCGGTAGTGCCCGAGGTGTAGATGAGCGTGAGCAGGTCGTCGGGCTGCACGGCGGCTTTGAGGGGTTCCAGCGCGGCCACGTCGGCGGCGGCTCCCAGGGCCAGCAGGTCGGCGAAGGAGCGGTGGCCGGGCGTGGGCTCGAAAGTGAGAATGTGCTCGGGGCCGTCTGGCAGCCCGGCCACGGCCTCCTGCACCCGGGCCAGCAGCTTTTCGCCTTCCACCAGCACCACGCGCACGCCGGCATCCTGGAAAATGTGGCGGTAATCCTCCACCGTGATGGTGGGGTACATGGGCACGCTCACGGCCCCCAGCTGGGCAATGCCCATATCGGCCACCACCCACTCGGGGCGGTTGGGGCAGATGATGGCCACCTTATCGGCGGCCCGCACGCCCAACGCACGCAGCCCCAGGCTGGCGTGGTTGCTCATTTCCTGCACCTTGGCGGCACTCAACGGCTGCCAGCGGCCGTCCCTTTTTTCTACCAGGCAATCGGCCTCGGGGGTGGTATGGGCCAGGTGAGCCAGCAGGTCGAAGGTGCGGGAAAACGTCATGGGAGGAGCGCGGGGAAAGCTGCCGAAACTGCGGCAATCCGCAAAAATAGGCCGCTTCCGGGTGGCAATGGCGGCACGCCATAATTTTAGTAGCGCGAACTATGTAGTTCGCGTCCCCGCGCCGTTCGGGTGGTTGTCGTTCCGGGGCGCGAACTGCACAGTTTGCGTTACTGCCTCGCGCCGTCACTACGGTGTCGTTCCGGGGCGCGAACTACAAAGTTCGCGCTACTGCGCTACGGCATTCTGTTACCTTGTGCGCTCCACCCTCCTGCCCCTTCCATGAAGCCTCTGCTCCTGCTGCCGCTGCTGCTCACCGCGGCGGCCACCTCCGCCCAAACCAAACCGGCTGCTGAAACCGAGGCCGTGCAGCAAACCATCCGCCGGTTTTTCGACGGGATGCGGCGCGGCGACAGTGCCGCCGTGCGCGCCACGCTGGCCCCGGGGGCCGTATTCCACACCCTCGCCGCCAAAAACGGCCAGACGCAGCTGCGCCCCGAAAACCCCTCCGACTTCGTGAAAGCCGTGGGCACGCCGCACCCGGAGGTGTGGGATGAGCGCATCACGTTCGAGCGGGTACTCATTGACGCCAACCTAGCCAGCGTCTGGACGCCCTACCAGTTCTACCGGGGCAGCACCTTCAGCCACTGCGGCTACAACTCATTTCAGCTGGTGAAGCTGGCCGAGGGCTGGCGCATTGCGCACGTTATCGACACACGGCGCAAGGAGAAGTGTAGGTAAGCCGGCCGGGAGCCTTAAAAACGACTCGTCCGGAACAGTGGGCGCCAATGGCCGTAGGTAGAGGCTAATCCGGCTGCCTGCACGGCCGGCTTTACGTCGCTACCACCGCCTATGCATCGGACCCTGGAAATTACCGTGCCCGCCCCTGTCACCGAAGGGCTGTGCCAGCAGCTGACGGAAATGGAGGACGTTATCGGCCTGAGCGTGCAGCTTGGGGCCTCGCGCAAGCCCGCCGGCGACGTGCTGATTGTGCACGTGCTCAACCGCGGGGCCGATGAGGTACTGCGCCGGGCCCGCGCTGCCGTGGCGCACAAGAACGATTTGAGCGTGGTAACCAGCGAGGCGGCTAGCTTCATTGCCCCGGCCGCCCACCAAACCATCGTCGACGACAAGGACGAGGCCATCTGGGAGGAAATGGAGAGCGGCCTGCGCCACCAGGGCGCCATCACCACCAATTATCTGCTGCTGATGGCCCTGGGCGGATTGATCTGCGCCATCGGGCTGGTATCGGAGCCGGTACCGCAGGCGGTGGCTTTTACGGCTTCCGCCATCATTGCCCCCGGTTTCGACCCCATGACCAAGGTGCCGGTGGGATTGGTGCTGCGGCGCTGGATTGTGGTCTGGCGCGGCATTCAATCCACGCTCACCGGCTACGCCGTCCTGATTGGCACGGCGGCCCTAACCACGTACTGGCTGGTAGCGGCCGGCGAAACCACGGGCCAGCTGCTGGCCGAAAACTCCGAGGTCAAGAACCTGTCGCACCCCGGCCTGATGGAATTGCTGCTGTCGGCGGCCGGGGCGCTGGCCGGCGTGGTGATGCTGGCGGCCTTCCGGCGGAGCTTCCAAGCCGGGCCACTCATTGCCATGGCCTTCATCCCGGCCGCCGCCCTGATTGGGGCGGGCCTGGCCGTGGGCAACTGGACGCTGGCTCTGGAAGGCCTGGAGCGTTTCGGGGCCGACTGGGGCTTTATCGTGGGGCTGGGCGTGCCGTTTCTGTGGCTCAAGCAGAAGTTCCTGCACAAGCCCAAGCCTATCGTGTAAACGGGCTGGGTGGCGCGGGCGTTGTTGTTGGCGGACCGGCACCGTGCCGCGCCCGTTAGGCAACGTCAGAAACGGGGAGACGCGAAGTGTCGCGTCTCTACACCGTGCTGTGGCTATCCTTTAGACGCCGCCACAATGTCGGGCACTTCCAGCACGGGTTTGGCGTAGCCGCGTTGCGCGACGTGCAGCATGGCCCGGCCCAACTCGGCCAGCGTGGAGACGTACCGGGGAGCCAGCCCCCGCACTACGGGATACAGCCAGCCGAAATACTTGTAGTACGAAAGCACGTGCCGCTGACCGGGCGTGGCCCGCAGGAAGCCGGGACGGAACATGAAGGCCTGCCGGAAGCCCAGCTGCCGCAGCTCGTTTTCGGTTTCGCCCTTCACGCGGGCCCACATCTGGCGGCTGCGCAGCGTGTCGTCGGTGCCGGAGCCCGAGACGTAGCAGAACGTGAGGTCGGGGCCGTTGTGGGTTAGCAGGGTGCGGGCGAAGTGCAGGGTCAGGTCGTAGGTGAGGCGGCGGTACTCCGGCTCCTGCATTCCCACCGACGATACGCCCAGGCAGAAAAAGCAGGCGTTGTAGCCCCGCAGCTGGCCCTGAATAGGCGTGAGGTTCTGGAAATCCTCGTGCAGCAGCTCCCGCAGCTTGGGGTGCTGGTGCCCGCTGGGCCGTCGGCTGATGCTGAGCACCTGCTCCACTTCCGGGCTGTTGAGGCATTCGAGCAGTACTCCTTCTCCCACCATGCCGGTCGTGCCGGTCAATATCACGCGTAGTTTCATGCTGGGGAGGACGGATCAGCGACGCGCATGTTTTTAGCCTTCAGGAAATAGCCGCTTCATTTGCTGAAATCCAATTCCGCAGACATTAGCATCAACCTCATTGAAACCTTCTACATCAGCAATATCTATTCCTCCGTCTGCAACGATTTCACCGATCAATGGAGAAATAGCTTTCAGCTCCAGTGCCGCAAGCCCTTTCCAATCGGGTGTTTCCAAGTGTGTCCGGAAGAAAGGCTGGTAGTTAGTGTAATAAGCGGAAGTTGGCTTTAGCGTGCCCCCGATTATCCCCATCGAAGCGTCTACTACTTTAGCTTCGATGATGCCCAGAAGAGTCAGTCCAGCGAATAGCTGAATTTCGGTGCTCATTGTGCAAACATGATATGCATAGAAAGGTATTTTCTCACCTTCTCATCCCCTTCATGCCGCCGTATTTGATAGCTATAGTATGCAGTTCCGCAATTGTGGCACTCATATAAGTCTGGTCAGTGGCAAACTGAAATTGGAGCTCGTTTCCGGAGTGATGGTATTCAGTGAAATTGCCTGACACAATCACATGACCTTGCTTGTCATAGTATATGACAAGCTCCAGATTCTGCTCGTACGTGCGCCATTGTATTTCGCCACTCAGCTGTTCATTGCAGCTGCGCAGTGCTTCAAGCAAAGTATACAGCTCTCCTGTTGTAGTCCACAACGTAGCTGTTGCTCGATAACTACCGGATTTGATTTCTATGGCTGCTCGCACTTCGTAGCCGCCCCAGCTACAAGTGGAATCCGGAAACCCGTACACCTCAATAAACCGGAGGCACAGGGAATTTCCATTATGTCCTTAAATTGTAAACGCCTCCGAAGTAGCCAAATCAGAACTCATACTAGAACGTCATGCTGAGCTTGCCGAAGCATCTCTACTGCTTCGTTGCAGTAATATCCCACTAAAGCGGTAGAGATGCTTCGGCAAGCTCAGCATGACAAATGACTCTGTACCTACCCCGCCACCGGCTCTTCCAGCAGCTCCTTTTCCAGCCAGCGGCCGTCTTCGCGCATGAGCTCGATGAGCTCGTCTACGGCGCGTTCTTCAGGTACGGATTTCTTGATGACTTCCTGGCCGCGGTAGAGGGCAATTTTGCCCTTGCCCACGCCCACGTAGCCGTAGTCGGCGTCGGCCATTTCGCCGGGGCCGTTCACGATGCAGCCCATGATGCCGATTTTCACGCCCTTCAGGTGGTCGGTGCGCTTGCGGATCATGGCGGTGGTTTCCTGCAGGTCGAACAGGGTACGGCCGCAGCTGGGGCAGCTGATGTACTCCGTTTTGCTCATGCGCGTACGGGCCGCCTGCAGAATGCCGAAGCTAAGCTGGTTGAGCTGGTCCAGCGTCTGGAGCCACTCTTCTTTGCTGCGTTCCGGCAGTAGCTCGGTGCTCAGCACCACCCCGTCGCCGAGGCCGTCGAGGAGCAAACCACCTACGTCGGTAGCGGCGTAGAGCTGGGTTTGCTCGGGCGTGAGGGCTGGGTACTGGCGGTTGATGATAACCGGGTTGGTGACACCGTTAGTCAGCAGCTCGAAGAAAGCCCGACGAATTTCGGGCATGGCATGGGCGTTATCGGTATAGAGGATGATAACGGCCGTGGCGTCGTCGCGCAGTTGGCCCAGGGCGGCAGGCGTGAGCGAATCCAGGTTCTGGAACACGAAATTCAGCTCCGAATGGCGCGGGCCGGCTTCCGCATACTCAACTGGGGTGAGCACCGGGTAGTGGTCAGCGCGCTGGCCGGCGTCGAGCCAGGCGGTGTAGTCCACCACTTCCTTGAGGCCGTTGGGCAGCATGAACGGCACGGGGCGCTGGCCGCTGTAGAGGTAGTCGGCCCCCAGGTCGTTCATCTGGAACTTGTCGAGGAAGGCCGAGTACAGGTGGCCCACGGCGCGCAGATCGGCATACTCCACCGACGAGAGCCGGGAAATATCCACCAGCACCCGCGGCACGTTCTGCCCGCCCAGGTTCAGCACCTCCGGCGTTACGCGCCGGTGGTACTGGAAGGGGTCGATAGGGACCTCACCCCCTAGCCCCCTCTCCAAAAGAGAGGGGGAACTAGCTTCTAGATTTTTAGCATCAGAAACTAGCTCTAGAGCTAGTCCCCCCTCTCTTTTGGAGAGGGGGCTAGGGGGTGAGGTCAGCGGGCGAATAGGCTTGGCTTCCTGAGCGCGGTTGGTGTACCGGTCAATCAGGGCTTTAGCCACGGGGGCTTCGGCTTCGGGGGCTTCGGTGAGACTCACGCGCACGGTGTCGCCGAGGCCGTCTTCGAGCAGCGTGCCGATGCCGACGGCGCTTTTGATGCGGCCGTCTTCGGCCTCGCCGGCTTCCGTGACACCCAGGTGCAGCGGGTAGGGCTGCAGGCCTTCGGCGTCGAGTTTCTGCACCAGCAGGCGGTAGGCCTGCACCATCACCTGGGTGTTGCTGGCCTTCATGCTTAGCACCACGTCGTAGTAGTTTTCCTCTTCGCAGAGGCGCAGGAATTCCAGCGCCGACTCCACCATGCCCAGCGGCGTATCGCCGTAGCGGCTCAGAATCCGGTCGGACAAGGAGCCGTGGTTGGTGCCGATGCGCATGGCCGTGCCGTACTGCTTGCAGATCTGGACCAGCGGGCGGAACCGCTCCCGGATGCGCTCCACCTCGGCGGCGTAGCTGCTGTCGGTGTACTCAATGACGTCGAATTTCTTTTTGTCGGCGTAGTTGCCGGGGTTCACGCGCACTTTCTCCACGATGCGGGCGGCCAGCTCGGCGGCGTTGGGCGTGAAGTGGATGTCGGCAATGAGCGGCACCGAGCAGCCGCGCTTGCGCAGCTCCTTCTTGATTTCGAGCAGGTTCTGGGCCTCCTTCACGCTGGGGGCCGTGATGCGCACGTACTCGCAGCCGGCTTCCACCATGCGTAGCGTCTGCTCCACCGAACCCAGCGTGTCCATGGTGTCCACGGTGGTCATGCTCTGCACCCGGATGGGGTTGAGCCCGCCCATCGGCAGGTCGCCAATTTTCACTTCACGGGAGAGGCGGCGCTTGTATTCGGTGAGGCTGGGGCAATACGTCTTGTTCATAGAAAGAAAACCGGCGGCGGAAGTCGAATGTTGCGGGACAGGGCAAAGGTACGAGGTAGCCGCTACGTTCAGTTGCCGCACCTGCGGCTTACACCGGGCCCGGCGCCGACCATTACCGCCCAATAGTCACCGCCCTGGCAGCCCGCACCGAAAGCCCGCATTACCCGCTAACTTGTCGGCCCGCTATACTAGGCTCCTGCCCTTCCTGCCATGACCGATTTCACTACGTCCCGCCGCCATTTTCTGAAGCTCACCGGCCTCACGCTGGTGGGTGTGCCCCTGGGCCTCTCGGGCTGCGCTGCCGCCCTCACTGGCCGCAGCCGGCCCGACTACCTAGTATATGTAGGCACTTATGCCAAGGCAGAGGTCGAGAGCATCTTCCTCTACCGCCTTAACTCTACAACCGGCGCCCTGACCCGCCTGCGGGCCGAAAAAGGCGGCCCCAACCCAACCTATCTAGCCCTTGATACCAAGCACCAGCATCTCTACGCTGCCAATGAAGTCGACGAGTTTCAGGGCGCAAAAAGCGGCTTCGTCAGCGCCTTTGCCATCGACCGGCGCACGGGTAGCCTCACGCTGCTCAACCAGCAGCTGTCGGGCGGCGGTGGCCCCTGCTACGTCAGCATAGCCGGCAGCAACCAGGCAACGCTGGTGGCCAACTACGGCGGCGGCAGCGTGAGCCTGCTGCCTCTCGCCCCGGATGGCAAGCTACAGCCACCGGCCGCCACGGCCCAGTACCGCGGCTCGGGGCCCGTCAAAAACCGACAAGGCGAGCCCCACGCCCACTGCATCCTCCCCGACCCCGCCAACCGTTTCGCCTTTGCCGTGGACCTGGGCACCGACCAGGTGCTGGGCTACCAGTTGGCGGCCAATGGCAGCCAGTGGACACCGCTGCCGGCCCCGGCCTTCACCACCCAGCCGGGCGCCGGGCCGCGGCACCTCACGTTCCACCCCAACGGCCGCTGGGCCTTCCTCATCAACGAGCTGGCCTGCAGCGTAACAGCGCTAAGCTATGATGCCACGGCCGGGACGTTCCGGGAGCTGCACACCGTACCAACCCTGCCAGCCGGCTTCACGGCCCCTAACACCTGCGCCGATATTCATGTGCACCCCAACGGCCGGTTTGTGTATGCCACCAACCGCGGCCACGACAGCCTGGCCGTATTTGCCATAGACTCCGCCTCCGGCCGCCTCACGCTGGTGGAGCATGTGAGCACCCTGGGCAAGACGCCCCGCAACTTCGCCATCGACCCCAGCGGCGCCATTCTGCTGGTAGCCAATCAGAACTCCAACAACATCGTGACCTACACCATCAACACTCAAACCGGCCAACTGACGCCCACTGGTGTGGTGGTAGAAGTGCCCGCGCCCGTCTGCCTGCAGGTGATACCCGACTTTCTGACGTAAGCTCGCCGGGTTTTCCGGCCACGCCGGCAACTTCGGTGGCTGTCGGCTGTCTATCAGACAATGCCGTCAACCATTCCTTGCTGTAATGCCCAAATTCATTCTGCTGGCCTTTGCTGCTTGCCTGCTGGCGCTGCCGGGCCAGGCGCAGCGGGTGGCCGTTGTTAAGCTCCCACAGCTGCAGAAGCGGCTCAGCCAGCCCAACGACACCACATACGTGGTAAACTTCTGGGCCACCTGGTGCGCGCCCTGCGTGAAGGAGCTGCCCAATTTCGAACAGCTGAACCGCGCCTACGCAGGCCAGAAGGTGAAGGTGCTGCTGGTCAGCACTGACTATGCCTCGCAACTCGACAAAAAGGTGCGGCCCTTTGTGGCCAAGCGCAACCTACGCTCGGAAGTGCTGCTGCTCAACGAAACCGACCCCAATACCTGGATGGACAAGGTAGATAGCCAATGGTCGGGGGCACTGCCGTTCACGCTGATGATCAACAACAAGCAGCAGAAGCGCGCCTCGTTTGAGCGGGAATTCACGCAGCCAGAGCTGACGGCCGCCCTGCAGAAATTTCTACAATAACCACTTTTCACCTTTTCCTTCATGCGCATGAAAAAGCTACTTCCCGCTCTGGCCGCCTGCCTGTTGCTGGCCCTGAGCAGTTTCGTCCTGCTGCGTACTACTGCTGCCACCGGCTACCAAGTCGGCGATAAAGCCGCTGACTTTCAGCTGAAAAACGTGGATGGCAAGCTGGTGTCGTTGGCTTCCAACAAGGCGGCTAAAGGCTACATTGTGGTGTTCACCTGCAACACCTGCCCCTACGCCAAGGCCTACGAGCAGCGCATCATCGACCTGCACACCAAATATGCGCCGCTGGGCTACCCCGTTGTGGCCATCAACCCCAACGACCCCGCCGTAGCCCCCGGCGACTCCTTTGCCGACATGCAGAAACGCGCCAAGGAGAAGAAATACAGCTTCCCCTACCTGCAAGACGAGTCGCAGGCCGTGGCCCGACAATACGGGGCCACCCGCACGCCGCACCTCTACGTGCTCAGCCGCCAGAACGCAGATTTTGTGGTGAGCTACATCGGCGCCATCGACGACAATTCGGAGGATGCCAAGCTGGTGAAAACCAAATACCTGGAAAACGCCATGACCGATATCCTGGCCGGCAAGCCAGCTACGGTTAGCGCCACAAAAGCCATTGGCTGCACCATCAAGTGGAAGAAAGCCTGATGTAGCGCGCAAGCGCTGGTTTCTGCGAATAAAACAAAGCGAGTCGCCAATGCTGCCCCGGAGTGAGGCAGCATTGGCGACTCGCTTTGTTTGTGCAGGCGCAGGGCGCGCGCTACTTACGCGCTACTTACTTGCGTTATTGGTGGGCGCGCCGAAACACATCCTCCAGCGCATCCGTCTGCACGCCGGGCTTGGTGTCCAGGGCAGCGTTGATCATAGCCTGGGCAACCTCCCGGCCATGAATGGGGCGGTACTGCTGCAGACCGGGAATCCGGGCCACCAAGTCGGCCAGGGGCAGCGCAATGCGCTCCGCTAGGCGGGGAGTGTGGCGGCTGCCAGCCAGCATACCGGGCTGAATGATGCGAATTCGTTGGAACGGCAGGCGCTTAATGGCGCGCTCCAGCTCACCCTTCATGCGGGTGTAGAACACAAACGCCTCCGGATCGGCCGACGCCGACGACACCAGCACGTAGGTGGCCACGCCATTTTGGGCGGCGGCTTCCGCGGTCTGAAACTGGTACGTGTAGTCTACCTTGTACTGGGCTGCCGAGCTGCCGGCTTGGCCCAATGTAGTGCCCAGAGCCGAAAACAGCACGTCGCCGGTGAGCAGGTGCTGCCACTGCTGCGGCTGGTCGAAGTCCACTACGTGCTCTTCCAGCCGTTCGGGATTGTGGTAGCCAGTTGGCCGGCGGGTAAAAACTTTGATACGGTCAAAACGGGTATCGGAGAGCAACTGGCGCAACGTGTAGTCGCCGACCAGTCCGGTAGCCCCGATAAGTAAAGCGGTGAGCATAATGTGCAGGTGTGAGCAGAGAGCAGCAGTTCGCCACACATAGGCCGGCGAAATCCACCTTTGTACGCAGCTTCCGGCTTATGGTTCGCCGAAAAATCCTGCCCACTCAAAATTATTCCACTACCCGCAATACCAGCTTGCCAATGTGGGTGCTGCTTTCCAGCATTTCGTGGGCGGCCGCCGCCTCGGCCAGCGGAAAGGTGTGGTGCAAAAGTGGCTTCATTTTCCCGGCCGCCAGCAGCGGCCACACGTGGCGCTCCACCTCGGCCGCCAGCGTAGCCTTGAAGTCAGCGGAGCGGGGCCGCAGCGTGCTGCCCGTGATGGTCAGCAGGCGGCGCATCACCTCCAGCGCGTTGAACTCGGCTTTGCCGCCCTGCATGGCATTGATAAATACGAGGCGGCCGTCGTCGCGCAGCAAACGCAGGTTTTTGGCCGTATAGTCGCCCCCAATCATGTCCAGCACTACATCGGCGCCACCGGCGGCCTGCACTGCTTCTTCAAAATCCTGCTCTTTGTAATTGACGACCAGATCGGCCCCGAGCTGGCGTACGGCCGCGGCTTTGGCCGCACTGCCCACCGTGGCCGCCACCGAACTGCCCAGGGCCGTAGCCAGCTGCACGGCCGTAGTACCAATGCCACTGCTGCCGCCGTGTACCAGCAGACGCTCGCCGGGCTGCAGCTGCCCCCGCTGAAACACGTTGTGCCACACCGTAAACACCGTTTCGGGCAGCGCCGCCGCAGCCGCGAATTCCCAGCCGGCCAGCACCGGCAGGCAGTGGCGGGCATCCACCACGGCGTATTCGGCGTAGCCGCCGGCGGCCAGCAGCGCGCACACCCGGTCGCCGGGTTGCCAGCGGGGGACAGCGGCGCCGCACTGCTCCACTACCCCAGCCACTTCCAGGCCCGGTACGGTTCCGGCCACGTCGCCGGAACCGGCGTATTTGCCCTGCCGCAGCAGCACATCGGGCCGGTTGACGCCGGCCGCGTGCACCCGGATCAGCACCTCATGGGCCGCCGGCACCGGCCGGGGCTGCTCCTGCAGCTGCAGCACCTCAGGGCCGCCGGCTTGGGTAATTACAATGGCTTTCATACTCGAAATCAAGTGGAACAAGGCGACCATTCGCCCACCTCCGATACGTGCATAGCGCAGGTGCCGGTTGCCAGTTATTCGCTGCTAGTAGTCAGTTATAGAGCATTGTTTGTTAGCATCGGGGTATGTCCATAGCCCGACGAATAACTAACAATCAGCAACTGACAACCAGCAATTGCCTCCTTCCACACCGGTTGCGCCTGATTTTGCGTACTTGCTTCCGACATGAAAAAAGTAAGCCTGCTTCCTCACTTCCTGCGCACCGCCGGCCAGCTAACCGGCATGGCCGCCTGGCAAACGGGCCGCTTGTTCCGCAAAGCTGCCTCCTCCGCCCTCGATTCCATTCAGGAGGTGCTGCGGGCAGAGCTGAAAAAGGGCAATCAGCAACTGGTCGTAGACTTCCTGACCAATAAGGCCCTGCCGGCGGCGCGGGCACTGCTGCTGGAGCGCATGGCGGCCCGGCTGCTGGTGCGCATTGGGCTGCGCGGGGCGCTGGCCTCCAGCGTGGTGGGCTGGGTTCTGCCCTTCGTGCTGGAGCAGATGGTGAAAGTGGGCCAGAAGACCGGGCTGTTCGACAAAATCCGCAGCCACGGCTCTGTGCAGGATACCCTGCACCGCCTCGACGAACTGAAGGAAGCCGTCTGGAAACGCCTCTCGCCCGACCACGGCAGCGGCGTGGAGCTGCTCGATGATGACGCCGAATTGCCCCGCCGGATTTCGGCCCCGAAGGAAGAGTAAACGCCACTTTCCGGCGGATAATTCCCCCACGAAAATTTAGCTGTTTTCTGCTTAAACGGTAAATCCGGGGCGTTTTTCCCTGTCGTAAGTGGGCCCGATGAATACCTCGGACGAACTCACCCCGGAGCGGCTCACCCAAGATTTGCTCCCGCTGAGTCGGTCGCTGCGCACCCTCTACCGCAACGCCCGGCACCTTCAGCACACCGACCCTTACGCCGCGGCCCGCCTCGGCCGCATCGCCGATCAGGCAGAGTACTTTTTGCAGCAATGGCCCGATGCCCAGTGGCCCGAGCACGCCTCCGGCCCCGATTGGCCTATGCCTGACAAAGCCGTGCTGCTCTCCTGGCTGGCCACGGCCCGCCGTGAGGCTTCAGCAGGCGGCACGCTTTCGTACACGCACTGGCACCAGATGCTCAATACGCTGTTGGCCGCCCTGGTCCCGTTTGCCTGAAACAGCCCTGAACAGAACCCGCAACCGACCTTACTAGCCACGCCTCTTCGCGCTAGCGCGAGGAGGTGACGTTGATTTCGTGGCCGACACTCTCCCGTTCCTTTAGTAGTGGGAGCTAGGGACAGCAGTATGGCTGTGCGCATGGCCAGACTATGCAGCCACGGGTTTGGGCCGGCGGCGTGGGATTGGGACTGAGACCATATAGGCTATAAGGACCGTGAGAGCAGGGTGTAGTATTTCTGCTTCGACGGCATGGAAATGAGGAAAAAGAGTAGATTTGAAACACATATGTATGTGTTTGCCGATGACTGCCGACGAGCTTGCTTCTCATCTGAGTACCTTGGGCCAGCAGCTGGCCGAGGCCTCCGACACCGGGGATGCGGGCCGCGGCAGCGTGCTGGAGCAGGCCCGCGTGTTTCTATTTAACTACCTGCCGCAGGAGCCGCACGTGCCCTACCGGGCCGACGAGCTGCTGGAGTTGCTGGCTCCCTCGCCCCACACGCACCGCAGTTGGGAAGAGGAGCGTCTGCTGCTACTGGAAGGCCTGACGCTGCTGCATCAACTCTGGCAGCCGGCCCGGCAGCCACCGGCGGAATCCCCAGCAGCCGCGCCAGAGCCTGCACCTGCTCCCAAGCGTCGAGTACGCCGGCGCATCGGTCCGGCTCCCGAATAAAGCGGGCCTTGGCAGTAGGCCGCGTGCCCGGCGAGCGGGCGCGAGTTGATGATTGATGCCAAACGGCCGGATGCTGTTGCTGATTTCGAGGGAGAAGCGCTTCGCCGCGAGGTGGAAAGCCTGGAATCCTAGCTCCACGACGAGAAGCGCATCATTCGGCTGCTGGATATGCCGTTGAGTAAGTAATCTGATGTCGTCTATGCCCCTATCCTTACGCAACTACAACCTGATAGCTGCTGCGCTCTATTTTGTGTTCATAGCCGTCTATTTTTTGCCGGTGTTCTGCCTGATGCTCCCCCAGCCGCTTGGCATGGCCCAGCATCAGGGCATGAACAGCGGAGCCCTTGCGGGTATTGTACTTATCTGCCTGGCAGAACTCGCCTGCATGATCGGCCTTGGCATCGGCATCTATGCCGGCAAGACCTGGGCTAAGATAATTTACGGGCTGTTTCTGGCATTCTTCCTCTACCACTTCAGCAAATCCGCTTCCGCTCTGCTAGAGTTGCGCTTCTGGACAACAGGCTGCGACCAGTTCGCCTTGCTCTTAGTGCTAAGCATTGCGTTTTTTCTATTCCGGGATTTGCTCACACGCCGCCGTGATGCTGGCGTAGCGAAGGGCGGACATAACCAAGTGAACTAATATGGCAGTCACAATTCGCAAGAACGACGTCAAGGCGTCGAATCTATTAGGGCTGAGCGTCGTGCTAGCTATACTAGCGCAGATGCTCTACCCTGCCGTTCTCCCGCCTGGCTTCAGCCCCACCTTGAACATATCAATGCAAGTCGGTACCGTAGTCATTACTACTGCTCAATGGTTTGCCATACGCACCGATTACCGCTGGGTCAAAACCCTAACCGTAATCTTCATTGCAGTAGGTGTACTCGGCTATGTGTTCCGGCTACCTATTTTGAATGAGTCGACACCCAAGACGGCGCTTTTTCTAGTTTCCAGTTCACTGCAAGCCTGGGTAGCTTTCATCCTGTTTAAAGACCTGATACGCCGGCCAGTGGCTGGGGAAGCGGAGGTTGCGTAGGGCAAGGTGTTGGTATTGTAGAGAGCGGAAAGGATGCTTTTGCTTTTAACGAGAGGGAGTACCGCTTTCATTAAACATCTATCTCCTAATACTCCTTCGCTTTCTATCATTTGAGCATAGAGTGCCGCAGGTGTAGTGTAGGATTGGCAGTTGCTGGCCCAGCAGAGAGATGCTATGATGCTCTACCACATAGCTGGCAGCCTTGCTTAAAAAGTTTACAAACTTGCTCGTATGTAGCGTGAAAAAGACTTTCTAACAGTGAAATGGCTTTTATGTGTGTAGTATGGCTTGCAAAATCGGTATTCTTTCTCACGCCCGAATACACAGCAAATCCTCCCACACGGTCGTGTAGGCCGGGCTTTGGAACTGGTGCTGTCCCACCCAGGGCAGCACGTACTCCCCTTTCGCCGGCAGCGCCGCCGCAAAGCCCACCTTGCCCGCCCCGAACCGCTCGTTGAGCTTGTCCAATTCGGCCATGAGCCGGGCCCGGCGTTCGGCCTGCTCATTAGGCTCAAACAGTAGCAGTTGCTGCCGGCCGGCCGTCTCCAGCCCGTCAAGCACCACGCCCGCCTTGCGGTACACGCCGCCCGGTTCCCAGAGCCGCCGTAGCGCCGTCTTGGCGTGGCGCAGCAGCTCGCTCGTGTCGCTGGTGGCCATGGGTAGCGTGAGCACCGCCGTGCGCGTGTGCGGGGGCGGTTCGGTGCCATAGCGGCTCTTGCTCAGAAACACCGTGAGCACGCTCGCCGCCGAATTCTGCCGGCGTAGCTTCACAGCTGCCTTGCTGGCAAAGTAGGCCACAGCCGCCGCCAGAGTGGCAAAGTCGCGCAACGGCTCGGCAAACGTACGCGTGCAGGCCAAGCTCTGGCGGCGCCGGCTGCCGTCCTCGCTCAGGGCCAGCTGCTGGCAGGGCGTGCCCTGCAGCTCGCGCACCAGCCGCATACCCACCACCCCGCCCAGATACCGGCGCGCCCAAGTCTGGCTCTGGCCGACCAACTGCGCGGCCGTGTGGATGCCCTGGCCGTGGAGCGCCTGCGCGTACTGGCCCCCGATGCCCCACACGTCCTCCACCCCCACCTGCTCGAGCGCCCAGCGCAGGCGCTCGTCCGTATCGAGGTGCAGCACGCCCTGCAGCGTCGGCAGCTTCTTGGTCAGGCGGTTGGCCAGCTTGGCCAGCGTCTTGGTGGGCCCGATGCCGATGCAGACGGGGATGTGCGTGCGTCGGCGCACCTGCTCGCGCCAGCCCGCGGCCAGCGTGGCCAGCGGGCCGTGGTAGCGCTCCAGGCCGTGCAGATCCAGAAAACACTCGTCGATGGAGTACACCTCCACTTCCGGCGCCACCGAGGCCAGGTAGTGCATTACCCGCCCGCTCATATCGCCGTAGAGGGCGTAGTTACTCGAGCGCACCTGCACCTGGTGGCGGTGCACCAGCTCGCGGATCTTGAAGTAGGGCTCGCCCATGCCGATGCCTAGTGCCCTGGCCTCCTGGGAGCGGGAAATCACGCAGCCGTCGTTGTTGGAGAGCACCACCACGGGCCGGCCCAGCAGCCGCGGCTGGAAGGCCCGCTCGCAGCTCACGTAAAAGTTGTTGCAGTCGACGAGGGCGTACATGCTCAGTTCAGGTTCATTTAGCTCCCTTCACAGATGGTTGCTCAGCCGCCCGCGCCGGGTCTCGGTCACCACGTGCGTCACCACGCCCCACACGTCGAACATGTCTGGCGTGTCGATGGCCATTTCCGGAAACGAGGGATTGTCGGGCACCAGAAACCAGGCGCCGCTGCGCCGCTTCACCAGCCGCTTGACCGTGAACTCGCCCTCGATGGCGGCAATCACCACGTCGTCCGGCCGGGGCTCGAGCAAACAGTCCACGGCCAGCAGCGCCCCGTCGCGGATGCCCGACTCGCCGCCGGTCATCGAGTCGCCCATCACCCGCACCAGGTACGAGGCGTCGGGGTGCGGCAGCAGCAGCCGGTTCAGATCCAGCTTCATGCTATGGTGGCCCTCGGCCGGCGAAGGAAGGCTCGTCGACACCCGAAGATCATAAAAGCGAAACCACGCGGGCTTGCGCAAAACGGGAATGATAACTACCTGACACATTGTGAAAAAAGGAATGGTTTTGCGCAAGTATACATCCAACTAAAATAATTAGTTATCTTTTTACTAAAAATAATAGCTACTTCGCCGTCGGCTGCCTGCCTTTCGCTGAGGGCGCGCGTGGGCGCTGTTTGCGTGCATACTCAGTTCTTTTTCTATTCTTGCCAGGCCACTATCCTTTTATTTCAACAGTATAGAGCAGTGTTTGCGCGCTGCTACCGCCATCCATTCTACTCATTCGCCAACCCCTCCTACAACGCGTCGTCCTTATCTCTCCCTGCTACTGCTAACCGCTCCCCTCTCCACCGCCCTGGCCCAGACGCCAAGCGAGGTGCTGGCCGCCGCCAATGCCCCCGCACATTACGGCGTCGCTTATACCGCCCCCGCTTTAGGTGGCACCTATCGGCTTACCCTGGTGGAGGGCGTGCCCCCTAACACCAAGCTCAGCATATACGAGGAAAACAGCCAGGACAAGGAGTTTGACGATCAGGCCGCCGTGCTCCACTTCCTGGCTGCCCAGGGCTGGAAAATCACGTCCTACAGTGACGAGAGCAACCGCTACTTCCTCAAGTGCCCGCACCGGTAGCGGGCGCCGCCAGGCCTGACCCCATTCCGGCGTCACACCACACGCAAAAGGGCCCGCCGATACATATCGGCGGGCCCTTTTGCGGCTTCAGGCGGTTGCGATGGCTGCTTAGTTGAGCACAGCCGCTTGGCTTTTCACAATCTGCCGGGCCATAGCCAGGTTGGTATCGGCCGAGTTAACAGCCAGGTAAATGAACTTACCGCCATCGGCCGACAGCTTGAGCAGGTGCAGTTGGTCGGTAAGGGTCAGCAGGATGTCCTGGATGGTTTGGTTGAGCTTCAGGGCGGCAATGGCCTTGAGCTTTTGCTTCACCACTTCCGTGTTGTAGGCAGCGGCCGTTTCGGCGTCAAACGAAGCCAAGTTGGAATGGTGCGCCAGGGGCATGCCCGTTTCGGTTTCCACTACGGCTACGGCCACCAGCGAGGGCAGTTCTTTCAGGATGTTCTGGATTACTTGGTTTGGGGTCAACGTTGACATCGAGGTAAAAAAAGAAAGTGTGAAAGTAAAATCAGTAAGTATGCCGGCGCAGCACGTCCCGCACCAGCGACATATTGGTGTCGGCCAGCAGCACAACCAGGTAGCATATCTGCCGGCCCTGGCTTAGCGGGCGCAGGCAGTGCAACTGCTCGTCGAGCACCAGTACCAAGTCGTTCACCTGCTGGCCCTGCAACCAAGGCGCGCCCAGCATGCGCTGCAGGCCCCGAAACAGGTCGGTGCTGCGCGTTGGCAGCTTGTAGGGGTCGAACTTAGCTGTGGCCGTGTAAGCGGCCACCATCTTGCTGGAAGCCGTATCCATCACAGCTACGGCCACCAGTTCGGGCAGTTCCCGAAGCAGATCCCGGATGAGCGCTTCCGCGCTGGAGCGTGAAGCCCCCACGGCATCTCCCGTGATTTTTTTCACCACCAGTTGGTTTAGAAAAGGGATGCGCATGCAGCTGCTTGAATTAGCGATGAGAGTAAGCGTAAAAAAACAAAGCCCTGCGGGCTACCTTGCCGGCCTTCTAGCGGTTCATCTTCCCACAGATGAGGCCCGGAAGCCGGTTACCGGCTCAGTTCACAGCGCGCAGCCCGTACCAGGACAACTTCTCCTTCCCCCCTGGTGCTGGCCACGCGCCGGATACTTAGCTTAGAAGAACAGCCAGCGCTTTTTGGCGGTAGCCACTTTTCCCGTGCGGGGCAGCAGCGTTACGTTAGCCGTACCGCCTTTGGAGCGGATCACTTCTTCTTCCTTATAGCCGGCGTAGGCAAATTGCACCGACGAGGGTTGCCCGGCTATCATGCGCAATGAGTATTTACCATCAGCGTCCGTGCTTACGCCCGTGCTGGTGCCGCGCAGCCACACGGTAGCGCCCACCAGGGGCTTACCATTTTCGTCCAGGATACGACCGGCCAGCGTGGCGGGCCGCAATGCGCTGGCAGAGGCTGAAGCCTCGGCCAACTCGGCAGTAGCAGGTAGAGCTTCAGTGGGCGTGTTCGGCAGATTAACGCCGGCAAACACAGCACCGCTTACCAGCGCGCTGCCCATCACGAGCGAGGCTGCCCGACGACGAAAGCGCTCCGGCTCGGTGCGGATCAGCTCAAACTGGCGCTGTACCCACCCAACGGGTTTTACTTCGTGACCTTTTTGTTTGAGTTCGTAGAATCGGTTCAGCGTTTCATCGGCCAGTTGCTTGTCTGACTTGAGGAAAGCGTCGACGAGTTCCGTATTGCTGCTGGTCAGGTCGCCGCGCAAATACGCGTCCCTGTAGGCCGGCAGCAGTTCACCCGTTACCGGGTGAAATGGAGTCGCACTTAGTTTCATCTTGAGAATGTAAAGGTGTGTTATATCGGAGAAGTCAGGTCGATAATAAGGCTTAATCGAGCACAAAGTTGCCTCTATAGCTTCTAAATGGGGTTTACAGTTTGTACTATTTCGGTGACGCCGTACTTTTAGACGTTCAACACCATGTTTTACAGGATGAATCATACATCCCATTTTTAGAAATAGCACTATAATGAATATGAATTTTACTATACATAGCATAAAATAAGGTATACAAGCCCTGCCGGCTAGTTCTGCTACCCGTCCTGGCCGTGGCCTGCTGCCCTCGTTGGTCCAGCACAGCCGCTAGTTGTGCGACGCCTACCTGCTCAGCCGCAACTGGGGCGACCTCTGTATCGAGGTGCACATGGCGCGCTTGCTGGTGGAGTGTGGTGAGGTCAGGCCCTTTCTCCTTGACGTAGGCCGGCGCGCTGCAGGCGGTAGCCAGCAATAAGCCGATGCCGCCGAAAAGCAGCAACATAAGGTTTCTCATACGACTGGGGTTTAGTTTGGGATTGTGTGAAACAAGAGCCCAAAACTCACGCCCAGCAGTGCCGGCGAAAAGGACAGGAAATTACGCGACCAGGTATTTGGCCACGGTGCTCGGCGAGAGCCCTAGCGCAGTGGCAATGGCCCGGTTGGAAATGCCGGTGGCCTTGAGCCGCAGCACATGGGCCTGCTTCTCGTTGTCGACTCCTGGCCGGCCCAGCTGCTTGCCCTTAGCCACGGCTTTGGCCAGTCCGGCCTTGGTCCGCTCGCCCAGCCGCACCCGCTCCTGCTTGGCAATGGTGGCCAGGATGCTGATGATGGCCTCCTTGAACATGCCGGTCGAGTCCAGGTACTGCTCGGAGTAGCTCTTGAACTGCACGCCCGCGTGTGAGAGTCGCTGCAGGTGGTTGAGGGTTTCGATAACGCCCTCCCGGCTGAAGCGGTCCAGGGCCCAGAACAGCACCACGTCGAAGCGGCGCTGGTGGGCATCGGTAAAGAGCTGCTGAAACTGTGGCCGCTCGGCCTTGCCGCCCGACTCGGTATCGAGGTACTCTTTATATACCGTGTAGCCCAGCCGTTCGGCGAAGGCCCGCAGCTCGCGCAGTTGGTTCTCGTTGTCTTGGCCTTTGTCGCGGGTACTCACGCGGGCATAGATGGCAGCTTTCATGCTGAAAAGTAGTGTCCAAAAAAGGGTAACGAAAACGGCCCCGAAAAACCGTGTTTTCGGGGCCGTTAAGGCGGGTGCAAAAGCGTCCAGAAATCGACCGTTTTCTGGACGTGCAGAAGCACATATTATATTATGAAGATACGTATACCATTAGTACACTCCTTTCCGTTATTTGCCACCGGATCTAGCTACCCATTCCTCTTAACCTCTACTAGTCAAGACCATTGGGTGCTTACTAATACATACTTCATCGTACAATTCATATCCTAATCTCAATGCATTCGATCTTCACTCGCTCCGCTACTAACCTCAGACAGTTGGCATCACTGCCTGTACTATGCTTGAGTGCACTGACTCTGCTACCAGCATGCAGCAATGACTGTGATGAGGTACCATCTTTCTCCTTATCGGAACAGCAGCGCGCTTGGGCGGCACCTTACATAGCCGGGGACGTACTACGCTTCCGCAACAACTCAGGCTACGAGCGCACCTACCTAGTACAGCCCACGACCCGAACGTACCGGGATATGGGAAGCCTAGGGACTAATGGACCTTCGTGCCCTGACTATACCCGTGAATACACCGAGGTACGCTTGGTACGCACCGATTCGGTCGCTGTACCGGCCGAGGCCACAAATACCTTCGTACTCGCTGCGACAAACCCCTACGAACCATTCAGCGCAACCCTGCAATGGAGTGCATACAATTTCTCTGCTCCTATACTCGAAGTTGAGGAAAGACGGCTCTCAATAGGCCCTATTTCATTTTCAGGGCGTTTGTATCCCAACGTGCTCACCCTTGTCAATGAAAATTCCGGAGGTAATTCCCGGCCGCGGGTCTTAGCAGTATATCTGACAAAAGCAGACGGAGTTATTGCCTTCATAGAGCGCAACGAAGAATGGGTCAGGCAGTAATCATAACTGCCGAACGAACACTAATAGAAGGTGACCAGAACACCTCATGTGAATGCCCCCGAAACGCAGCTTTCCGGGGGCATTTACATGGGTGGCAAAACCGTTCAGAATAGAGTTCTAATCTGAACACCCAGCTTACCTCCCATGAGGGAGGCTGATACGCCCCACGGATTATGCGCTATCACTACCTGACAGCATACCTTCTAACTTCAGCTGACACTCCTAAAACCCTGTTTGCTAACTCTGGCAATACGCCGTAGTTTTGGATTTGCGAAACGCATCTTTGGCGTGTTTTCAACCATGAACAAGGATAAGCGTGTTCTTATAGGTGTCCCCGCACAGCTTTCGCCGACTCGATGTATTCTTCCCTTATTACCATTCTATGAAAAAACCCTTCCTCCCCATTCTTGTTGCCGGCACGCTGTGGCTAGCAGCGCCAACTGTCCACGCCCAGTCCGCCTTCCGTATCGGACCCAAAGTGGGCATCAATCAATCGTTTGGCCGTTTCGAATATCCCGGTAACGACTATTTGAAGGTTACCAATTCCTCACGCAGCGGAGCAGAAGTAGGCGTGGTGGCCCAGCTTGGCTTGGGTACGCACTGGGCCGTACAGCCGGCAGTACTGTACTCCCAAAAAGGCTTCGCCTTCGAGGAAGATGCCTATGACGCGCCGTATAACTACACCTATCACGGAGAGTACAAGTTCCGCTTCGATTACCTGGCCGTGCCCATCAATATGGTCTACAGCCTGCAGGAAGAAGGCCAGGGCCTACAGATATTCGCCGGCCCGTACGTGGGCTTTCTGTTGGGTGGTAAGTTCAACTCCTCTCAAAGCGGCCGGTACGGCAGTGGCGCCAGCAGGGGCGGGTCCAATGAGGGAGACGTGGAGGCTGGCGACACGTATAAGAATGGGGCCGATGACCCATATGTTTCCCAAGGGCTTGATGTGGGCCTGCAAGGGGGCCTGGGCTACGGCTTTGCAAGTGGCCTGCAAGTGCAGGTTGGCTACAGCCAGGGCCTACGCGACCTCGGGGCAAAGTATGAGGCCGGGCGCACCAGTCAAGAACCACCCACTTACCGCAACCACGCCTTTCAGTTCTCGCTGGCCTATTTATTCGGGTCTAAGAACTAAGAGGGTATGAGCAGCTATGCTCAAAACAGTCGCTAGTCAGACCGTTTTCCTACCCACGCTAACGCCCCCGAAAACGCTGTTTTTCGGGGGCGTTAGCGTACAATTTCTGAATACCTGGCTTACCGGATTTCGGCCGCCTTCCGGGTTTGCTCCCGCTCGTCGAGCGTTTGCTCGAGCTGATGCACTTCCAGGTAGACGCCCAGTTCCCGCTGTCACTGCTCCACTTTCTCAACTTCCTGGCCGCCCAGGGCTGGGAAAGCATGCCCGCCTCTGGCGAGCCCCACCGCTACCTGCTCAAGCGCCCGCGCCGGTAGCGGGGACTGGTCTTATTCTATCCCGTCCGCTCATGCCCGTCCCTGTGCGCCCGCACCACGTGCTTGCCTCCTCTTCAGTTGAACGGCTATGGCAGTAACCATCCGCAAAAACGACGTGAAGGCGTCGAACCTGATCCGGCTTCTAGTAGCCGTGACCGGCTTACGCGCCCTGGTAGGGGCGGCCATGGGTCAAATCAGCCCCTATTTTACGCATTGGATGGTGGCGGGCGTGTACGTGCTCACGCTGGGCCTCTACGTTGCCATCGGGCTGGGCGTGCGCGCCGGAAAGCGCTGGGTGAAGATTGTCTTTTTGCTCTACTCGCTGCTCAACTTCTCCTTTATCACGCTGCCTCCCCTCCAACTCAGTGCCCTGACCGTGGAGCAGCTGCTCCTACTGCTTGGCCATGCCCTGCATATTTGGGCCTTCTTCCTCGTTGCCCGCGACCTGCTGCGCCGGCCGGTAGTGGAGCAGCCATAGCCATACGTTCCCTCTCCCTTCGCTTGTTCCATGCTTCTTGACAACCGCCTGTTCACGCGTTTCGCTCAACTCGCCCAGCTGCTACGGGCCGGCGCCGCCCTGCTCGCCATCGGGCTCTGTGTCCAGCAATACCTCATGGCCCAGGAAGCCCTGCAGGGCCGCTTCCCGGCCCCCTGTACCAGCGCCGCCCAGGACCGGCAAAGTGAGCTGGCCATGCTCCTGCAGCTGGGCGCTACCATACTCGCCTTTCTCACGCTGGCCGCCTGGATGTACCGGGCCTACCAGAACGCTCACCGGCTACCGGGCGCCCGGCCTTCGCACGGTCCGAGCATGGCCGTGTGGGGGTGGCTCATCCCGATTGCCAATTTCTGGTATCCCTGCCGGATCATGAATGAGATAGGGCTCTACACGGGCCGGTATGCTCAGCCGGCAGAACCGCCTCTCTCCGCCACCGGCTGGGCCAACCTGGTGGGCGTCTGGTGGGTGCTGCACATCGGCTCCTACATCATGTCTTACGTGGCGAACACCCTGACTTCCGCCGCGGCCGACAACCTGGAGCAGCTGCTGGTGTATGACCGCATGTTGCTTTTCAGCCATCTGCTCAGCTTCGGCAACGCCGTGGCCACCCTCGTTCTGCTTCGCCTGATTGCCCCGTACGAACAGCGGCTGCTCGTGCCGCAGTAAGCTGGTGCCTAAATGGAAGTGACCTGCCAGCTGCGCACGCAGCAGCTCTCCAAGAAAAAGGGCACGGCCGCCATCCAGCTCACCTTCTGCTGGGAAAGCCAGCGCCTGCGCCTCTCCGCCGGCGAGGTCTGCCGCCCGGCCGACTGGAACGCCAAAACCGGCCGGGTGAAAGACAGGCCCGGCACCTACGCCGAGGCCATCAACGCCGTGCTGGGCCGCTGGACGCAGGCTGGCCAGGAAGCCCACCAGGAGGCCCGCCGCAACTGGCAGCGCCTGAGCAAGCAGGAAATGGAGGCCGCCATCCGCACGCGCTACCAGCACCTGCTGGCCGAAGCGCAGGGCATACCCGTGGCCGAGCTGCCGGTGCCGGTGCGCCGCCAGCCCAGCCTGCTCGAGCACATGGACGCGTGGTGCACCTTCATGGAAAGCGTGGTATCGGAGAAAACCGGCCGCCGGTTCAGCCAGGGCTACCTGCGCCAGGGCCGGCACGTGCGCGACGAGCTGGCCAGGTTCAGCGAGCAAAAGCACTACCCGCTCACCTTCCAGAGCATGAACGCCGAGTTCTACGCCCAGTTCCTGACCTACCAGGTGGAAACGCTCGGCAACGGCACCAACACCTTCGCCGGCTACATCAAGCGCCTCAAGAACTTTCTCTACTGGTGCGAGAGCCGCGAGCTGCCCACCACGGCCAAATTCCACGACTGGAAGGCGCGGGAAACCTACGTGGGCGCCGATTTCCTGACGGCCGCCGAGCTGCGCCGCTGGGCCGAGGTGGAGTTGCGCACGCCGGCCGTCACCAGGCTGCTGCAGCAGAGCTTCCCGCTGCACGCGCGCACCACCGGCGGCCGCCGCAGCCTCACCCTGCAGGACCACCAGCAGCGCCTGGAGCACGCCCGCGACAAGTTCCTGCTCTGCGCTTACACCGGCCTGCGCATCTCCGACGCCGAGCGCCTGGCCCCCGAGCACATCCAGGGCGACTTGCTCAAGATCGAGGCCGGCAAAACCGGCATCCTCTGCTACATCCCCCCTCTCGACGACGAGGTGCTCAAGCCCGTGGAGCTGGTGGGCCGCTACGCCGGCCAGGGCCTGGCCACCTGCCTGCCCACTACCTACGATCTGGACAGCTACCTGCCGCACCTGGCGCAGTTGGCCGGCATCACGCGCCTGCACGTCACCTCGCGCATCGGCCGCAAAACCTTTGTCACCACGCGCATCTACCAGGGCGTGCTCCGCAGCCAGGTGATGCTGGCCACCGGCCACCAGACCGAGAAAAGCTTCCTGCGCTACCTGGGCACCAACGAGCAGGAGCTGGTGGCCAGCTACCGCCGCACGGCCCGGCTGACCACCTAAGCCAGTGGAAGGTTTAGTGGCAAATGTAGTGGCAGGTTTAGTGGCAGATTTTCCGCTGAAACTAGTGGCAATTTTAGTGGCAAACACCTACATACTGCTGCCTACTGCTGCCTGACTGCCAAAACAAAAACGGCCTGATCTGTACGATCAGGCTGTTTTTGCCATGCACCCAACTATACGGACACAAAAAAGGCCGCCCCACCCGGAACGGCTTTTCTGAAATCGTGGCACGGAGAAAATTCCCACCCAACTCCGGCCCGATTCTGAACGCTGGGCTTAGTGCCGGAACAAAAGTTCGCGGTACTTCACCAGCGGCCAGTCCTCATCGGCCACCATCAGCTCCAGCTTGTCGACGGAGCGGCGGATGGTGTCGAAATGTGCTTTGACGGTGTCGCAGTAGGCAATGGCCCGTTCGCGGGTGTCGTCAATTTTGTTAGCTACTTTGCGGCCGTTTACCATCTCTTCCACCTGGGTTTTGATGGTGAAGATGTGGCGCGAAATAGCTTTGATGGTGTCTGCCGTCACCTGCGAGTTCTCATCGTCGAGGCCCAGCTCGCGCAGGCCGCGAACGTTGCTGATGAGCTTGGTCTGGTAGGCTACGGCCGTCGGGATGATATGGTTGACGGCGAGGTCACCCATCACGCGGCTTTCGATCTGAATTTTCTTGATGTAGTCTTCCAGCAGAATCTCGTGGCGGGCGTGCAGCTCCACCGAAGAGAAGATGTTGTGGCGCTCGAACAGGTCCGAGGCTTCCTTCTCCACCATGGCGTCGAGGGCCTGAGGCGTGGTCGGCACGTTCGACAGGCCACGATTGGCGGCTTCGTCTTTCCACTCGTCGGAGTAGCCGTTGCCTTCGAAGCGGATGCTTTTCGAGCTGATAACGTACTCGCGCAGCACTTCCACGATGGCCACTTCCTTTTTCTTGCCCTGCTCAATCAGCGCATCCACCGACGTTTTGAAGTCGATGAGCTGCTCCGCTACAATGGCGTTGAGCGTGGTCATGGCCGACGAGCAATTGGCCGACGAACCCACGGCGCGGAACTCGAACTTGTTGCCGGTGAAGGCGAACGGCGAGGTACGGTTACGGTCGGTGTTGTCGAGCAGGATGGCCGGAATCTTGTCGATGCCGAGCTTGAGGTAGATGTTGTCGCCTTTGTCGAGGGGCACTTTGGCGGTACGCTCCAGCTCGTCCAGCACCGAGTCCAGCATCGAACCCACGAACACCGACATGATGGCCGGCGGGGCTTCGTTGGCGCCGAGGCGGTGGTCGTTGCTGGCCGAGGCGATGCTGGCGCGCAGCAGGTCGGCGTAGCGGTGCACCGCTTTGATGGTGGTGATGAAGAACGCCAGGAACTGCAGGTTCTCTTTCGGACGACGACCGGGAGCCAGCAGGTTCACGCCGGTATCGGTGCTCATCGCCCAGTTGTTGTGCTTGCCCGAGCCGTTGACGCCTGCGAAAGGCTTCTCGTGCAGCAGCACCTTGAAGTTGTGCTTGTCGGCCACGCGCTCCATGATGTCCATGAGCAGCTGGTTGTGGTCGACGGCCAGGTTGGCGTCCTCGAAGGTCGGCGCGCACTCGAACTGGTGCGGGGCTACTTCGTTGTGGCGGGTGCGCAGCGGAATGCCCAGCTTGTTGGCTTCCTCTTCGTACTCCAGCATGTAGGCGTGCACGCGGGCCGGAATCGAGCCGAAGTAGTGGTCTTCCAGCTGCTGGCCTTTGGCCGGCGAGTGGCCGAACAGGGTGCGGCCGGTCATTACCAAGTCGGGGCGGGCGTTGTAGAGGGCACGGTCGACGAGGAAGTACTCCTGCTCGATGCCCAGCGTGGTGTGCACGCGGTTTACGTCCTTGTCAAAGTACTGGCACACATCCACGGCAGCCTTCTCCAGGCGGGCCAGCGACTTCAGCAGCGGGGCTTTGTAGTCAAGCGCCTCGCCGGTGTAAGCGACGAAGATGGTAGGAATGCACAGGGTTTTGGCGCCGGCGGTTTCAATGATGAAAGCGGGCGAAGTGGGGTCCCAGGCGGTGTAGCCGCGGGCCTCGAAGGTGTTGCGGATGCCGCCGTTCGGGAACGACGAGGCATCGGGCTCCTGCTGCACCAGCGCCGAGCCCTTGAAGTTCTCAATCGGCCGGCCGTCGGAGTTCAGGTCGAAGAAGGAGTCGTGCTTTTCGGCGGTGGCGCCGGTCAGGGGCTGGAACCAGTGCGTGTAGTGGGTAGCACCCTTGGCCATGGCCCAGGTTTTCATGGCCGAAGCCACGGCGTCGGCCACGCTGCGCTCTACCGGGCTGCCCAGTTTGATGGCGCTTTGCAGCTTCTTGAAATACTCGCCGGGCATGGTGGCCCGCATGGCGTCCAGGTTGAAGACGTTCTTGCCGAAGCTGTCGGAGCGACGCTCGCCACTGCTTTCTACCGTTAGCGGCTGACGCTGATCAACCAGTTCAAGTGCTTTAAAGCGAAGAATTGCCATGAAAGTGGTGAGCGGGAATTGTTTGGTGTAAATCAGTTTGGTGATACAAAGGTTACGGATTGCAGACTTTTTTCCAAACCCACCCTAAAATTAAGGGGCTTTATTTTCAAAAACACTCCAAATTACAGCAACACCCCCTTCGCACAGACATATATTTTAAAAATTTACTTCCGCTAGCCTGCCACTCCCCTATCAGCGGTTAGTCACGCCTTTGTACGGTAAGTACTCACTATACAGCTGTTGTTATTACTATGAGTTTGCAGCGTGGATAGTTCACAAGGGCGGCTTCACTCAGACGGCGCGCATCCGCGACCTATAACATTGCTGAGGCCGCCCCATTCACCTTGCCAGGTTCAGGGAAGCAGTTTTGGGTGAATTTGCCCTTGAGCCTGACACGTTGCGGCGGGCATGCGGCGCAGGCGCTACCTTTGGGGCGTGAAAAACCGCTTTGCGTTTCAGTTGCGCTACTTTCTGTTCTGGCTGCTCTTCTTCTGCGGCACCCGGGCGCTGTTTCTGCTCTACCAGGCCAGCCAGACGGCCAAGCTGCCAGCCGGTACGGTGGCGGGCACGTTCGGCTACGGGCTGCGGCTGGACGCCTCGGCGGCGGCCTACCTGAGCGTGGTGCCGTTTGGGCTGGTGCTGCTGGGCAGCCTGCTGGGCCGGCGCCTGCCCACCAACCGGCTGCTGCGCTTCTATACCGCCGTGATGGGCGTGGTGGTGGCCTTCCTGACCGTTGCCGACCTGGAGCTGTACCGCACCTGGGGCTTCCGCCTCGATGCCACGCCCCTGCAATACCTGAACTCGCCGGCCGAAATGGCGGCTTCGGCCGGCAACGCGCCGCTGCTGCTGCTGCTGGGCCTATTTGCGGGGGTGCTGCTGATGGGCTGGGGACTCTACCGACTGGTGGTGGGTAGGCTGCCGGCGCTGCCGGCCGGCTTCGGGCGCGGGCGGGCGGCGCTGGTGTGCGTGCTGTACGCGGCACTGCTGGTGGTGCCGTTGCGCGGCGGCGTGCAGCAGATACCGGTCAACCAGAGCGACGTGTATTTTGCCCGCCAGCCCTTCGCCAACCACGCCGCCGTCAACCTGCCCTGGAACGTGGTCAACTCGCTGACGCAGCAGGAAGCCGACCCGGCCCGCTACCGTTTCCTGCCCGACAGCACGGCCCAACGGCTGGTGCGCCCGCTCTACACCTACACCGCCCCCGATACCGTGCGCCTGCTGCGCACCGCCCGGCCCAACGTCGTGTTCATCATCCTGGAGAGCTTCACGGGGAAGCTGGTGGCCGGCACCGGCGGCGAAGCCGGCGTGACGCCCAACCTCGACAGCCTAGCCCGCACCGGGGTGCTGTTCAACAACATCTACGCGGCCGGCGACCGGAGCCAGAAGGGGCTGGTTGCACTACTCTCCGGCTACCCCAGCCAGCCTACCTCGGGCGGCATCATCAAGTCGCCGCGCAAAACCGAGAAGCTGCCCCACCTGCGCCAGGCGCTAGGCCGGGTGGGCTATAGCTCCCACTATTATTATGGGGGCGAGCTGGCCTTTGCCAACATGAAAAGCTACCTGCGCGCCGCCGGCTACGACCGCCTCACGGAGCGCGAAAACTTCCCGCGCAGCCAGCAGAACTCGAAGTGGGGCGCCCACGACCACGTGCTGTTCGATAAGGTGCTGGCCGATCTGCGCACCCAGGCGCAGCCGTTCTTCGTGACGGCCTTCACGCTCAGCAGCCACGAGCCGTTTGAGATTCCCATTGCGCCCAAGTTCAAAGGCACCACCGAAACGGCGCTGTTCCGCAACTCGGTCTACTACACCGACTGGGCGCTGGGCCGCTTCCTGCAGGCCGCCCGCCAGCAGCCCTGGTACGACAACACCCTGCTGGTGCTCGTGGCCGACCACGGCCACACGCTGCCCGGCCGCAGCGTGTCCGAGGAGCCGGCCAAGTTCCGGATTCCGCTGGTGCTGGCCGGCGGCGCGCTGCGCCCCGAAGTGCGCGGCCAGGTGCGCGCCGACCTGGGCTCCCAAACCGACGTGGCCGCCACCCTGCTGGCCCAGTTGCAGCTGCCCACTACCGACTACCACTGGAGCCGCAACCTGCTGCGCCCCGTGCACGAGCCGTCGGCTTTCTACTGCTACACCGATGGTTTCGGCTTCATCACGCCCGCCGGCTTCCTGGCCTACGACAACGTGGCGCGGCAGCCGGTCATCCGCAGCCGCGGCGCCACGCAGCGGCAGGTGCAGCAGGGCCAGGCTTATGAGCAGCTGTCGTTTGCCGATTATCTGGGGAAGTGATGATGAGCTGGTAGTTGTTGGTTGTCAGTTGTCAGGTATTTGATAATCTACCAACTTACAAGCTGACATTCCACTGCCGACCAACCATAGCTAACCTGCAGCTTCGGCAACCATGAAGCTTATCCGTTCAGCGTATCGGACTGACAACGACCAACCAACAACTCACTATCTGTATGCCCGAGCTGCTCTTTGTATACAATGCCAATGCCGGCTGGCTGAATGGGGTGCTCGACACGCTGCACAAGACCTTTTCGCCGGCCACCTACCCCTGCTCGCTGTGCGCCGTCACGTATGGGGCGCGCACGATGTACCCGGAGTGGCGGGCGTTTCTGGAGCGGCTGCCGGCCCAGGCCCAGTTCCTGCACCGCGACGAGCTGCGCCAGCAGTACCTGGAGCTGACGGACCAGGCGCTGCCGGCCATCTTCCGGCGGCAATTAGCCACCGAGGCCTGGCAGCCGCTGCTCACGGCCGAGCAGCTCCGCCCGCTGGATCTGCCCGCCCTGATGGCCGCCGTGGAGGCCCGGCTGTGAAACCTGCCGGCCTTCCGGCGGGTTGTAGCTCACCCGGTACCGCAAACCCGCAACTTCCGCCGTATCTTTGCCGCCTTGTTTATGGAAATGGAAACCAGAAAAGTTGCCTTTTACACGCTGGGCTGCAAGCTCAACTTCTCCGAGACTTCCGCCATTGGTCGGCAGTTTGAGGAGCACGGCTTCGTGAAAGCGGCCTTCGAGGACGCGGCCGACATCTACGTCATCAACACCTGCTCGGTCACGGACCACGCCGACCGCAAGTGCCGGAAGGTGGTGAAGGAGGCCCTCAAGCACAACCCCGATGCCTTCGTGGCCATTGTGGGCTGCTACGCCCAGCTCAAGCCCCAGGAAATTGCGGAGATTCCCGGCGTGCACGCCGTACTGGGCGCCGCCGAGAAGTTTCAGCTGGTAGAAACGCTGGCGGGCTTCCAGAAGCCGGCCATTGGTGAGCCGGGCCGGGTGTTCGCCTCGCCTATTTCCGAAGCCACCGAGTTTCACGCGGCCCACTCCTACGGCGACCGGACCCGCACCTTCCTGAAGGTGCAGGACGGCTGCGACTACTCGTGCTCGTTCTGCACCATTCCGCTGGCGCGCGGTGCCAGCCGCTCGGGCTCGGTGCAGAGCGTGGTGGAGCGCGTGCAGAAGCTGGCCGAAACCGGCGTCAAGGAAATCGTGCTGACGGGCGTCAACCTCGGCGACTTCGGGCTGCAGGGCCCCGAGCGGGAGCGGCAGGAGAACTTCTTCGACCTGGTGCAGGCGCTGGATGAGGTCGAAGGCATCGAGCGGTTCCGCATCAGTAGCTGCGAGCCGAATCTGCTGTCCGACGAAATCATCCGGTTTGTGGCGCAGTCGAAGCGGTTTATGCCGCACTTCCATATTCCGCTGCAGTCGGGCTCCAACAAGATTCTGGGGCTGATGCGCCGCCGCTACCGCCGCGAGCTGTACGTGGAGCGGGTGCGGCTGATCAAGGAGGTGATGCCGCACGCCTGCATCGGCGTCGACGTCATTGTGGGATTTCCCGGCGAAACGGAGGCTGATTTTCTGGAAACCTACCAGTTCCTGAACGAGCTGGACGTAAGCTACCTGCACGTGTTTCCGTACTCGGAGCGCGAAAACACGCTGGCTCCCACCCTGCCCGGCCGCGTGCAGGACCGCCACCGCCACGAGCGCACCACCCAGCTGCGGGGCCTTTCAGAGAAGAAAAAGCGCCACTTCTACGAGCAGCATGTAGGCCTGGAAACGGCCGTGCTGTTCGAGGACGACGTAACCAACGGCCAGATGGAAGGCTTCACGCCCAACTACATCCGCGTAACGGCCAAATACGACCCGCTGCTGGTGGGCGAGCTGAAGCGCCTGCGCCTCACCGCCGTGACGCCCCAGAACCTGATGGAAGCCGAAGAGCTGGGCATCGAAGTATTCCAGCACTAACACTACTGTAACGCGAAGTTCCACTTCGCGGGGCGTGCGTGCCGTTGGACGATGGGTCCTTCGGCGACGGTTTTAACGCTCCGCGAAGTGGAACTTCGCGTTACTGGTAAGCAAGCCGATGCTACATGCGGCGCTGCATCAAATCCAGCATCTGCTGCATGAGGCGCTGCTGGTCCTGCAGGTGCTGGTTGCGCAGCTCGGCCATAGCCAGTTGGTGTGCCATCTGCTGCGTGTAGAGAGCCGACTGCCACGCCGCCTCGGGAGCAGCTGCCGGCGCCGGTGCCACAGCTGCTGCGACGGGCGGCACTGAGGCTACTACCGCGGCAACCGGTGCGGCAGCCGGCCCCGGTGTCACCGGCACTTCCGCTGCGGGCAGTTCAGCGGCCGGGGCTGGCACCGAAACAGGTGCAGGGGCTGCAACTGGCGCAACAGCCGGCACAGACTCCCAAACGAGCGTGGGAGCCGGAGTAGCTGCTGCTGCTGCTGCTGGCGCGGGTGCCGGAGCAGCGGCCACGGGCGCGGCTGTGGCCACTGCGGCCACTGCAATTTCGGGGGCAGAGGGGGCCGGTGGCTGGACAGCCGGGCTAGGAGTATCAGTGGCGCCGGGGGCAGCGGCGGCGGCTGGTAGTGGTGCGGCAGGTGCCGGACTGTCTGTTATCAGCATGGAGCCAACACCCTGAAGAAGCCAGTCTTTTGACACATTTGGATATACATCAAAGACTTTACACAAAAGGTCAAATCCTGGCTTATTTCGCTCTTCCACAAGATGTTGAATGACGGTGGCCGTCTTGTCAAGCGAATTGGCAAAAGCATTCTTGCTTATGCCCAAATGAGCAATAAGCTGTGTAAATCTTTGCCCGACTGTTTCCTGTTCTGCCATATACCCAAATGATTTTATACACAAATGTATATAAAACACCGGCAAATGCAAGCCTAATTCCCGGCTCCGCCCCGCCGCCCCCTGCCGCACGCAGGAGTTGATGAGCAACGAAAAAATTCTTCGAGCTGGGAACATAGCGGGCGCAAAACCGGCGGGGCCGCCCTGGGTCAGCAGCCCGGAAGCCGCGCCTTGCGGCGGCAACTCCGGCGGCCCCGCCGGCCGTGGGCGCCGGGGCCGGCCGAGCGCCTGTGCGGAAGCATAGCCGCCCGCGTGTTGCCACCGGCTTATTTTCTCACGGCTCTGTGCCTGACACGCTGCAGCCCGCCTACGGACTGCGACCATAAGCTGCGTGGCTTCGACCGACTGGCCGTGTACGGGCGCTACGCATCCCGGGAAATACCTCGGCCTGCCAGCCGGGCAACTACGAGCACGCGGCGGCAGGCGGTGTACGCACAGCTCCTGCCGCCGCAGGAGCTGTCCAACAGCCACCCAGTGTGTGTTTGCAATAGGTTTTTTGCTGCTGCTGCTACACAGAACGGCATGCTTCGCTTCGGACCTGATGCGCCACATACCCTGCATGAGGTCATGCGGCCCTCAGGGCATATACTCCAAGCCGAACGCCGGGCCTCCTGCTGCCTGCTCCCCCGCCCCTACCCGCGCGGCCGACGGCTGCTGCCTGTAAATGGCCGTCTGATGCGCTGCCTTTATTCCTGGCTCCTGCCCCGGCTCATGGCTGTTGGCGAGCAACCCGGCGGCCGGAATTCCCAGCGCTTCCTTCAGGTGGTGGCCAACGTCGCCGGCGGGCCGGTCAGCTTCCCCGGGCGCCTCGGCGGCAACAGCCAAATCAGCGGCTTCCCAAGCCCGGGGGCAGAGCAGCTGCAGCCGGCGGCCTGGTTGCGCTACGAACGAAACGGTAGCTTCAGCCAGCAGGAAAACGCGGTACACTGGCGGCGTTGATGACGGTGCACTGGCGGCGGATAGAGGCCGCAGCTGATGACGAAAGACAGTGCCAACGGATAGCGACGGCAGCTAGCAGCAGGTGACGGCCAGCGGGGCGGAGCTGGTATGCGCTGCTCTCACAGCGGCGGCCGGGCGCAGCGGCCAACGGGCCGGCACTGGCATCGGCACCGCCGGGCGCCCCAACCCTACTCGTAGCGCAGGCTCTCGATGGGGTCGAGGGCGGCGGCTTTGCTGGCCGGATAGTAGCCCGAAGCTAGGCCCACAGTAATGCAGATAACGAGGCCCAGCGACATCCAGAGCCACGGCACAATGAAGGCGCCCTGCTCCATGAATAGCGTGAGCAGGTTGCCGCCGCCCACGCCTAGCACGATGCCCAGCACCCCGCCCATCACGCAAATCACAATGGCCTCGATGAGGAACTGCTGGCGGATCTGGCGGGCCGTAGCGCCCAGCGCCTTCCGGATTCCGATTTCGCGGGTGCGCTCAGTCACCGACACCATCATGATGTTCATGAGGGCAATACTGGCCCCGAGCAGCGTGATGAAGCCCACCAGAAAGCCGCCCACTTTCAGGCCGCCGCTCAGCTCATCGAGCTTGGCGGCCATGGAGTCGGAGCGCTCTACCTCGAAGCTGTCTTCCTGGCCCAGCGCGTCGTGGCGCACAGAGCGCATGGTGCCGGTGGCCTGGCCGGTGAGGTAGTTGAGTTCTTCGGGGCGGGTGGTGGCGGTTTTCACGTCGTAGGTGAGGGCGCGCTGCCGGGGCAGTTGGTTGCCGGTTTCCAGCGGTATCAGCACCATGCGGTCGGCGCCGCCGCCCTGGCCGCTGCTGCCGCTTTTCTCCAGCACACCCACTATCTGAAAGCGCCGCCCCAGCAGGTACACGTACTTATTGAGGCCGCTTTCTGAAGGGTAGAGCTTGTCTTTCACCTCGGAGCCGATGATGGCTACGTTGGTGCCGTTGTCGAGTTCCAGCGACGAGAAGGTGCGGCCCGTGCCCAGCGTGTAGCTCTGAATCTGCAGGTAATTTTCGTCGCCGGCTACCACCTGAATGTTGGGGTTGGTTTTTTCGCCGTTGCCCTTCACCTCGGTAGCGCCCGAGATAAAGGCCGAAACTCCTACCTGCGCTTCGTCGCTGAGGGCCTCCTTGTATTTTTTGGCCTGCAGCAAACTGATGGGCGGATACACTTTGCCCTGCACCCCACCCCGCCGGAAACGGTTGGTGTAGCCTTTGGCCTTCATTTCGAAGGAGTTGGCGCCCAGGCTGGCAAACGTCTGGTTCAGGGAATACTTCATGGCGTCGATGGCCGTGAGAATGCCCACCAGCGCCATGATGCCGATGCTCACGATCAGGGCCGTGAGGACGGTACGCAGCAGGTTGCTCTTAATGGAGCGAAACGCTTCCCGAATGTTTTCCAGCAGATCCATACATCGTCAAATTCCGGCCAATCTACGCATTTGCGGCGGGTTTTGCCGTGGCTCTTTTCCGGGCCGGCGGCAACGCCAAAACCGGCCGCCCGGCGCGGAACCGGAACCACGGCGGCCCCGTTCTGACTGGCGCGCCCGTTGCCGGGTGGGTGGCCGCGGTTTTGCGCGGGTACCGCCAATGTTGAGTACCTTGAGCGGTGGTTGAACGCGGCCGGACGGCTTTATTTTCTTTGGCTATGATACACAGCAAACAACGATTCTGGGCTACGCTGCTGGTGCTGCTGTGCCTGCTGGCCGGGCCGGGCGCGGCCTGGGCCAACCAGGTGCTCATCCCGATGGACAACACCCAGAAAGAGCACCTCAAGGCCTACGGTATTGCCTACTGGCTGCTCGGCAAGCAGATTGAGGTCGACTGGCTGCTCAACTACCGCGGCGGCTCGTTTGCCTGCGAGGTGGCGCCCGGCGTGGAAAACGAGCTGGCCGTGCGCGGCGTCACGTACCAGGTGATTTCCGGCGCCCAGTACAATGGCATCCTCTCCGAAATAGCCGACCCCAACGCCAACATGGACATCATGAAGCTGGAGAAGGTGCCCAAAATTGCGGTGTACACGCCCAAAGGTAAGCAGCCCTGGGACGACGCCGTGACGCTGGTGCTGGGCTACGCCGAAATTCCCTACGACCAGATCTACGACGACGACGTGCTCGACGGCAAGCTGCCCAAGTACGACTGGCTGCACCTGCACCACGAGGATTTCACGGGCGAGTACGGCAAGTTCTTCGCCCAGTACCGCAACCGACCCTGGTACCAGCAGCAGCAGCGCGAGTCGGAGGCCACGGCCAAGCGGCACGGCTTTGCCAAAGTCAGCCAGATGAAGGGCGCGGTGGTGGTGAAGATGCAGGAGTTTATTGCCGGCGGCGGCTTCCAGTTTGCCATGTGCTCGGCCACCGACACCTACGACATTGCGCTGGCCGGCCTGGGCGTGGACATGGTGGAAAACATGTACGACGGCGACGCCGCCGACCCCGCCGCGCAGAGCAAGCTCAACTTCAACCGCACGCTGGCCTTCCAGAACTTCCAGCTGGTGCGCGACCCGTACCAGTACGAGTACAGCAACATCGACATGCAGCCCCAGGAGCGCGGCGTCTACGAAGACAACGACTACTTCCAGCTGTTCACGTTCTCGGCCAAGTACGATCCGGTGCCCACCATGCTCACCCAGGACCACGAGAAGACCATCAAGGGCTTCATGGGTCAGACCACGGCCTTCCGCAAGCAGCTGGTGAAGCCCGACGTGGTAGTGATGGGCGACAACAAGGCCTCGGGCGAAATCCGCTACATGCATGGCACGCTGGGCAAAGGCACTTGGACCTTCTATGGCGGCCACGACCCCGAAGACTACCAGCACCTGGTAGAAGAAGAACCCACCGACCTGGCCCTGCACCCCAACTCGCCCGGCTACCGCCTCATCCTCAACAACGTGCTGTTTCCGGCCGCCAAAAAGAAGAAGCAGAAAACCTGAGTTAGTCGGTTTTCAAGCCATAAGAAAGGCCCGAACAAACTGCTGTCCGGGCCTTTCTTATGACTGTTTTTGACGAAACCTATTTGCTGAGCCGCACCATACGTTGGGCTATTTCGGGCAGGTCGGCGGTTTTTTCGGGGTCTACGTCCATGGTGAGCTGCACGACCACGGGCTGGCCTTTGGCGGTGCCGTAAAAGATCAGCTGGTAAGCCTCGCCCCCCTCAATGGTGTAGCTGAAGCGGTAGCCTTTGGCCGGTGTATCCAGGATAAAACCATCGAAAGCCTGCTCTTCGGCTGGCTTGTGCTTTTTCTTTTCCACTTTCACCATCGTCTCTACCACAGGCAGCAACTGGCCATGGTTGAGGTAGAACCAATTGAGCTGGTACCGGTCGCAGCGCACGGAGTAGCTGGTTTCGGGGGTGCAGCCGGCAGGCACCGGAATGTTTACGCCGCAAAAATTGATGGTAGCGGCCTGCGGCGGCGCTTGCGCCAGGCACAGGCCGGGCAACAGCCACAAAGCAAGCAAGAACAGTCTTTTCATCTAGAGCAGAAATAATTCTAATCAGGCCCAATATACCAGCCATTTTTCAGCCGGCAAGTAATGGGTAGCTCTGTTACCTAGTGCATCCGGTCGTCGCGGACGGGCAGGTTGGTTACTATTTCGCCTTCAATCTTCAGCAACTCCTGCAGGCGCTCCTCCACCAGCTTCGGGTCGCAGTACTCCTTGGCCAGCTCCACGTAGCTTACGAAGTGGCCCGCTTCGGACACCATCAGCTCGTAGTAGAACTTGCTCAGCTCGGGGTCCGGAATGTGCTTCCAGAGTAGCTTGAACCGCTCGCAGCTGCGCGCCTCAATCAGGGCCGATACCAGCAGCTGGTCCATGAGCTGCCGCTCGCGGGCGCCGCCTTTGCGCACGTGCGCCAGCAGCTGCACCACGTACTCGTCGCGGCGCGGGCGGCCCAGGGCGTAGCCGCGCTTGCGCAGCTCCAGCAGCACCCGCTCGAAGTGGCCCCACTCCTCGGCCACGAGGTCGGTCAGCTCATCCACGAGGCGCGTTTTCTCGGGGTAGTGAATGATCATGCTGATGCCCGTGCTGGCGGCTTTCTGCTCGCACCAGGCGTGGTCGACCAGGATATCCTCAATGTTTTTGCTGGCAATATCCACCCACCGCGGATCGGTGTTGAGCTTCAGCTTGAGGATGGTTTTTTCTCTTTCTGCAGGTTCCATTGTCGGATGTGTTGAATGGTTGAATGGCTAAATGGTTGAGTGGTTGCATGGCTGGCCGTTTATCAATTCAGCCATCCAACCATTTAGCCATTCAACCATGTAACATCAATCAAAGAACTGCCACCGCAGCCCGAACTCGAAGCGGCGGGGCAGGCCGGTGTAGTAGGGCGTGGTGAAGTAGCCGTTGCGCAGCAGACCCTGGTTGACGTAGGCTACCTTCAGAAACACGGCCACTGTCTTGATGTCGCCGCTCAGAAACACGTCGGCCACGGCAAAGTTGCCGGCCGTGAAGTTGTCCTGCACGAAGAACTGCTGGGTGCTGGGGCTGTAGTTGTAGGGTTTCCAAGTGGACTGGTAGTACACCTCGGCCCCAATCTGGCCGAACAGCGCCTTCTTAAATAGGTAGCCCTGGTAGTAGATTTTGCTGTTGGTGACGAGGGCCGGAATCCGCAGGCCTTCCTGGTCGCCGCCCTGGGTGCCGTGGGCCTGGTTGTCGAAATAGATATTGCCTACGTTGAAGCGGTGCCGCGCCGACAGGGTCAGCAGGCGTCGGTCTTCGCCGAGCTGCGCCGGCGTGCCATTAGCATCATAATACACCAACGAAGTGATGTTGACGATGGCGCCCGAGGCCTCCAGGCGGTGCCGGCCCAGGGTCTGGTCGAGGCGGGCGGTGAGCTGGTTGACCTTGGTGTTGTCGAAGCTGTTGGCCCAGCGGTAGTGGTTGCCGTCGAACTGCTCCTGCGAAAGCGTGGGCGAATAGCTGGAGCTCAGCAGCTCGCCGGTGAGCGGGCCCAGCCGCGCCGCGCCGCGCACCCAGTATTCCTGGTTGCGGTCGGGGTTTTCCACGTCGAGGGCAAACACCTCCCCGGCCGTTTCGATGGCGAAGATCTTGTAGTTGAAGTCGGCCGTGCCGCCCGCAAACACCTGGCTGTAGGTGTTGCCGTCGGCCGCGGCCGGCTGCAGCTGGCCGGCGTCTCCGATGGTGGGCACGCCCACCAGGTGGCCCGTGGCCAGCGAGAGGCTGCGGTGCCGGGCGTACAGGCGGTACTGCACGGCCGAGCTACGGCCCAGTACGCCAAAGGTGTTTTCCAGGCGCTGCGTTTCTACCCGGTCGTCGGTACCGATAGTGTTGAGAAGGACGCGTGGGTAGTAGAGCGGCCGGGAAGTGCCTTCCACAATGGCCACCTTGCTATCCTGAAAGCGGTTTGCCTGGCGGCGCCAGTCGATGATGTGAAACGCCGTAAGGCCGCGTCCTACCAACCGGTAGGAATGCGCCAGGTGCAGCCCATCGCGTTGCTCGTTGCTGGACGCCGTAAACAGCCAGGGTCGCTCGTCGCCGTAGTCGAAGAGCTGGCTGAGTTCGGTATCGCGCAAATCGACGGGAACCTCGGGGCCATTCTGAGGCCGAATACCACCCTGCTCGGCCGCGCGGTGGCGCACGTTGTTGTAGTTGAACAGCGCGTGGTAGCGCTCGTCGGTGCTTTCGAAGCGGGCGAAGAACAGGAAGTTGCTGTGCTCGACCAGCGACTCACGCGGGTTGGTGGTGTAGAGCTTGTTGGCCGCAATCCGCTCGTAGGCTAGGCCCACGCTGGCTTTCTTGCTGATGCTGCGCGTGTACGACAGCTCAAACACCTGCTCGCCGTTACCGCCCTGAATGAAGCGGAAGAACGTGTACGGCGACTTGGAATCGTAGTAAGGAATGGTGGCCGGGTCGCGGGCGTACCGGTCGAAGGAGTTGCGGCCGAGGCGGGCGCCCAGCTCCATGTTCGGGCGCCAAAGCAGCGGCCGGGCGGCCGTGCCCACGTGCCCCAGGTCCTGGTGGAAGGTGCTGTCGTGGTACCAGTTGCGGGCCGAGGGAAAGTTGGTGAGCGTGGTGTCGATGATGCGCCAGTCGGTCTGGTCGCGCAGCAGGTCGGCCTCGCGCAGCACGCGGGTGGTGCGGGCGCTGTAGAGCACTTTGGTGGAGTCGTCGAGCACCTGAGCCCGCCCGGTGGCCGCCCCGGCCAGTAACACCACAAGCAGCACCAGTAGCCGGATATTCATACGCAACGAAGGCAACAATAAGTCAGACAACAGCTTGGGGCTGAATGAAGGGTGACAGCAGCTGGCGCAGGCGGGCAGCGCCATCGGCCAGAAACTCCACGGTGATAGGAATGTAGAAAACGGGCAGGCGGGCTATTTCCGTATGCAGCGCGGGCGCCAGCAGCCGGGTGGCGTCTTTCTGCGTGGTAAAAATACAACGTCCGGGCCCGCA